>JAJYOP010000023.1 GCA_021796115.1 bacterium | reverse complement strand
TGGCAACAGCAGCCACAACGATGGTAAACATTATGGCAATATGATTCTTATCCAGCCAGTTAATTAGCTTTTTCATTTTCTATTCCTCTTATTAGAGAATCCAGTTCAGCTTTTTTGGTAAAAAAATCATACAAAATATCGTAGCGTTGGTCTTTGGCGTTCATGTATTCACCAAATATACTCAGCAAATCTGTTTCTTTAATCTTTCCTTGCTGGTAATATTCACCGGCGGTATCAAGTGCTTCTTCAGCGTTCTTCATATTATCGCTGGCATTTTTATAAGTAGCCTGAATATTTTCTATTTCTGTGATAAGTTGATCAAGCCGTACTTTCAATTTTCTTTGGTTTTCGTCAAAGAGATTCTTTTGCGATTCATAACTATACTTTAACAGCCGCTCTTCATTAGCCTTTTGCCCAAAATCAAATATGTCAAAATTAAGCGAAAGAAATGCCCTATTGGTTTCAATGCTCGGGTCTATTGTATGTGCGTTGTGTTCGTAGCCTAGTTGAAGTGATGGAAGATAATTGAATTTTTCTTGGCGATATTTTTCTTTAGCGACTTTTACATCAAACTCATTCAGCCTTGATTCTTGAAGGGTATTCAGTTTTTGAGGAATCATTTTTTCTACATGTTCTATATAAGAAGCTTTTACGCCTGCCTCGGGAATACTTTTATCAAGAATTGTTTCATCAGTAGAAAGTGCTGCCATATCCGGAGCGTCCATATTGGAAAAATCCGAGTACTTATATTCAGTGTTCATCAATGAATTCAGCGATGTAATAGCATTTGCGATTCCCTGATTGATATTACTTATGGATATGTAGAGAGCCTTTAGCTGAATTTGAGCTCTAATTAAATCCAGTTTGACATCTACCCCTTTTAATTGTAGCTCTTCAATGTCTTTAATGTGGGCACTAATGTAAGTTTGTGCGCCTGTGTAATACTCCTTTTTTTGCAAGAATACATACAATCGATAATAATCTTGGGTAAGGTTTCGTATGATTTCGTTTTCGGCTACAACCTTAATAAGTTTACTTTTCTCAATCTCTAAGTTACTTAATTGCGGGTAGTCAGCCAGTAGCTTCGGTATATCTAATGATGCCGTCGCCCCTAGCTTATTGCGAAATCCGTGATGGTTGAAATCAACATTCGGGCCGTATTGCACATAATCGGGTTGGTAGAAACCGGAAACCTGGGGAAAGAGCGAGCTTTTATCTTTGCGGTTAGCAAATACAGCGGATTTTATAAGATTTTCGTAGGCTTCCAATAATTTACTGTTATGAAGGGCTAAAGTTTTACATTCCGTCAATGAAACAGCGTAAGTAGAATTACAATATAAGAAAGCCGCATAAGTGATAATAATCAGTTTTAATAATATCTTTTTCATTGTCTTCCCGGTCTAGATTATTTATTATAATGAAAAGTAAAACTGTTCTAATTCACATTACGAAAGTCGCTATGTGTTCTTTGCTTAAAGTATTTCCTGTTATCTCATTCGGCTTTATGCAAATCCCTGCGGTAATTAAGAAGAAGCATTATAAAAAGTACAGCTATAGGCATTCCCAGTGCTATAGGAAGCACCTGCCCCGGATTCAAATTTATTTTAGGTTTTACAGTGAAATGAACAATAGAGCTTACTTGAGGAATTTCTTGCCCTGCTGTTTCTGCAATAATAATCAGAGAATATTTGCCTGCCTTGACAAAATGGACTTTCCAGCTCAAAGGCAGAGTCTTCCCGGAATCAATTGTTCCGATAAATAAACCCTTTTCTGCGCTCCAGTCTTCCAAATCAACAGGCATCTTATTTGACTCATCTACAAGCGAGATATAGGTGGTTATATCATTTATGGAATTAGGACCTGAATTGGTTACCTGTGCATTTACTGTTACGAAATTTCCGGCCGTGCCGCTTAATGTCTTTTCGGAAAGGATGCTTAATGTTAAAGACTGGCTTTCAGTCTGCGCATAGACAATGCTTAAAATCAAGGGGCTAGAAACCATTCCTATCATGAATATTCTTTTGACATTAATCATTTTTTAACCACCCCTGCCTTCTTAAAGTTTTTTGCAGCATACAAAAGAAACATTAAAGCTATCAGGCAGAATAACATTAACGGAATAATAAACTGCCAGTTTTGAAACAATGAGGCATGGTAATCCACCAAAACATTGTCAAGGGAAGAGAAAATATTTTCTATCGGATTGACCTTGCCTAATGCTGCTGAAAAAGAATTATTCTTAAGCGTTGTTGGAAACAAGGAAGGAATTGCAAGAGCCAGAATAATGATTAAAGATGTTGTCAATGTATTCTTGCTTGAGCGGAAGAGGAGGCTAATTGCAAAAATAAGCATAATGAATCCCAGCACTCCAAGCGTTCCAAGTAAAAACACATAAAATAGGGAAGGAAATAATAACTTGGTGCCCGATGAAGTGACAAAGATATATGGAATTGAGACGACAAAAATCAATAGCCATAAAGTTAACGAAGCGAACATCTTCCCGGATACAAAATCTTTTATTCCGATAGGAGACAAAAATAGACTTTCAGCAGTTTCCTTTTCAAATTCATTTGTAACTATTGACGAGGCATCGATACTGATAATCAAAAGGCCTATGCCGATAATAACCTTCGAAATCATCCACATCATTTCTGTCTGATCAAGAAGGCTTAATTCTTTATCCGTAAGGAGGAGATAACTTATAAGGCTGAAAAGCAAAGAGGAAATAACAAGCCATAAAGTGCCTTTCCATGTATATAGCTGCTCTCGTAATTCTTTAAGCCAAATATGTTTAAACATGTTTATCATTGGTCAAGGTAAGAAAGATATCTTTCAATGTGCTACCTTCGAGCTTTGTCTTCTTTTGTAGCTCTTCAATTGTTCCTTCTGCCACCAGCTTACCTTTGTTGATAATAGCGACTCTTGAGCATAGATTGGAGACCTCGTTAAGCTGATGAGATGAAAGGAATATTGTCACTCCGTCTTTGTTCAATTGCCTTAGGAGATTCTGAATTTCCTCCTGTCCTTGAGGATCTAATCCTAATGTCGGCTCATCCAGAAATAGAATTTTAGGGTCATTGATGAGTGCCCTAGCTAATCCTAATCTTTGTTTCATGCCTCTGGATAAAGTTCCTATCATGCTGCTTTTGCGTTCAGAAAGGTTAACTTTCCCTAATAACTCTTCGATTTTCTTTTGGGGATTAGGAATATTGTAGAGACTGGCAAAAAATGACAGATATTCTTTAGCCGTCATCCATTCATAAAAGCCCCTACTTTCGGGCACAACGCCAATTAAATTTAATATTGGTTTCAAATTAGGGTAAGCATTTCCCGCTATTGTTATTTCGCCGCTAGCAGGTTCAATAATGCCTGTCATAAGGCGGATAGTTGTTGTTTTGCCTGCCCCATTAGGACCAAGAAAACCGAAAAATTCACCTTGAGCAATCTCAAGATTCAGAGCATCAACTGCTTTAATTGAATCATATAATTTCGTGAGGTTTCTTGCAGAGATTATTATTTTCATTTTTGTTTTTTAGGAGGACCCCAAAAGTAATTTATCAGCAAACTCGATATGCCTATGATGATGAAAAACCAGCTTGTGAAAAAATTTATGCTTTCCTGGCTGTCCGGCACATCATAGAAAAACTTCAGGTATAAACCTGCCCCCATGATTATTAATGAAACAAAAAAGAATATCTGCCTCATTTATTCTCCCATCTGAAGTTTTGAAGAACTGAATTTAACAAAGATGTGGTTTCGTTAAAAGATGATTGCTTTACTGTAAATGTCATCACGATTGCCTGATCGGAACCGGCAATATATGTTTTTAGGGTTTCGTATATTTTTTTATTCTTGCTGCTTTGGTAGGTTAATTGATATGCTTCATTCCCCTGAATAGATAATTTTCTGTAATCAATCCTGCGATACCCTAATACTGTTTTCTTCAGCTGCGGCTCCTGCTGGCTTAATATGAATAATTCCAGGGTGCTGTTGTCAGGTACATCTATTAAGGCGATTGTACCGTTGCCGCTGGAAAAGATAACGGCATAACTTCCAGCTTTTTTGCCTGCGCTGACATGCCAACTTTGTGGTAATTGGATACTGTAATAGTTCTCTCTTACATCCCGGTTGCGATATAAACTAGACGCTATCGAAACATTACTTCTCTCCGCTGTTTGTATAGGCTTAAGGGATAAGGGATTGATGCCTGCTGCATTACGCCTAATGGATAAAGGGCCGAAGCTAAATAGGGTCAGTATGATCAAAGAAATAATGGTCAAAATAAATATTAATATTACCTTTTTATTCATGTTGGCTCTTTCTTTATGGAACTATCTTCATCGAAAATATTTATTTTAACTTAACTATCGTAGCATTAATCAAAAAAGTCTCCAAGCGTAAGGTTAATTCCTGTGTTATTAAATAATGAGTCATATTTCCCGCTGATAAATAACTCATTGAACAAATAAATATATAAAAGATGAGCCAATGATTCAGTATAGGAAGGGATATCTTCAAGCATTTCTTTTTTCTGCTTATCATCGAGCATAGGCAGAATCGTCTTTATCAAATCTTTATGCAATAATTCCTCAAAGAGAGACTTTTTATCCTGGCACAAATATTCGATATCTGTCGCCCCTCCGATTTTTCTCAAATATTGGCTTACGGTTGAAGCAAGAATCTTTTTAACTTCTTTTCGGTAAAATTTTTTTCTCCGGCATTCTCCGGGGCTTAAAGACTTAGCCAAGGCCAATGTCTTTCTGCTTAAAAAAGGATATAGCGGTTGGATACCATAACTATTAAGAATAACTCCGCACTTCTTAAGGATATAATCCTTCTTAGTATCATAAACAAATAGTTGCATTGGTTTTTTTAGTTTATGAATGGCAAGCGGGTATTTGCTAACATATATTTTTTTGTGTTTTAATAGGCGCCAGAATTTTCTTAAGGGGATTATCTTTTGCTTAAGACGGTGCTTAAACTGTTTGATCAATGATTTAACAGCACCTTCTGTTAATCTAAAAGGATTAAGCTGTTGATCCGCGCCATCCCCAAGAAATACGACTGAAATCGTTTCTTTCTGAAGAACCTTCCCTAATTCATTCGCAAGAAAAAGTCCGCTCTCAAATATACTTCCTTCACTTCTCCAAACAATATCGGGAAAATCCAGTAACCGGCTATCTTCGACTACCGCTGCCACATGCCTAACTTTTTCATAAGTAGCCGCACAACAAGACGCAGAAGAAATTTCATTGACTTTCTTTCCGCCAATAGTAACAGCAACTATTTTCTTAAAATATTGTTTATTAAGAAAGAACAGTATCAGGTTAGTATCGAAACCTGAGCTTAACGCTGTCCCTATGTCGGATGTCCCGGCTAGCGCAGACAATTTCTTAGTCTCTTCTTCAATAGAAGCGATTAAATTTTTCTTGGCATCATCTGAAGAAAACCTTATTTCGTTTCGCCGGATTGTCTGGACTTTCATTGACTTTGCCTTCCAATCGATAATAATGATTTGTCCCGGTAATAATTTACAAACCCCCTCGATTAGGGTAGATTCGTTGGGAATAATCACTCTGCTATATAGAAAATCTCTGGCAGCTTGCAGATTTAGTTTTCGTGGAAACTCCCCACTTTTTAGAAGAATCCTTAAACTATTACAAAAAAGACTTTTTCCTTGTGTACTGATATAAAGTAGCGGGGTCTGGAACCCATTTTCATCCTGGAATATATACCCTTTTTGCCTAGTAAAGTCCCAGATAAAAACTGTAAAAAATCCTTCTATTAACGAAAACGAAGATTCTCCTTCTTTTAAATAAAGTTCGGCCAATAGCTCAACATCATCTCTGTTCCCCCCCCCTATAAGTTTTTTCCTCAGGTCAGCAATATTAGAGATATAACCTATTACCCCGCAAAGAATTCCTTGTTCTTTATTAAAAACAAAATTCTTTAGTTGTTTATCGCCAATATTTGTTCTCTGGACATGAAGGGAAATTGGGCCATACGAAAAATACTCTTCCTGCACTATCAAATCACTTTGTGAAGAATGCCAATCTAAAATCACACTTAATAGATTCATGATACCTTATGAATAACACCTTTTACAACTGGGTTGAGCAGTTCTTATCAGAAGCTATTTTATCTGTTCTACCTGAGGCTACTTATGTTCTATTATTTTGGTTCAAGTTATATGCTACATCAGAATTATGATGCGACTCTTCATATTGTTTATTAAAAAACTCTTCAACTTTAATAGCGACTTTCTCACGCTCCTGATCTGCAGTTATGACATGATAAGAATCATATAACATTTCCAGAGTCTTTACATTAGAACCAATTCTGTCATAAATAAATTGTGAATTTCTTATACTACTCATGTCATCGTCCTGGGCCTGCATAATTTGTATAGGTGTTTTGATGAAAGGCAGCCTTTTACTTAAATATTTAGCTAAAAGATGGTGTTGATAAAGCAGAGCTACTGGATAATATGCATATCCAAATCGGTTGACATTTTCTAAATCTTCTATCCTGGCATTACTATAATATTCATGCACACGTTTGCGAATATTTTCGTTCTTAATCCCATAAGGAGGCTCCTCTTTAAAATAGAAAAAATTCTTCAAAGGTGTCATATAGACCAATGGCAACCAATACTTCCATTTTGAGGTATTCCATCCATCATAATATATTGTAGGAGAGAGACAGCTCACTCCTGAAATGCTTTTTGGAAATTCATCGGCAAGCAATAAGGCAAAAATTGCCGCTACAGACAATCCGGCAACAAAAATTTGTCCACATTCAGCCCTGGCTTCTATATCCAAAAATAACGCGCGTACCGACTGATACCATTCCTGCCATCTTGTATTTTTAAGTATTTCAATGGGCTTTCCATGATTGGCCAGACGCGGGCATGTTACAGAGTATCCTTTTTTGTTCAAAAATTTTGCTAAAAATGCTACTTCATACGGGGTCCCGGTCAATCCATGGATTAATATCGCATGGCGGCCATTATTTCCTTTGAAAAATAATCCCCTATCCTCTTGAATGTTTGTTTCAGAAATATTGGATCTTTTGATATGGGCAACAAATCTTATAGACATAAAAGTTAATTCCTTATTTTTTTGATTGAGTTATTCTATCCCCCTCGCATTGTCCCACGGTATTTTATTCTTATCACCTGCTGTTATAGACAGAAAACCTATTATCTTCATATTGTTTGGCTATTTACTTTCGCATTTATTTGGGTCGTAACATAATCGACTATGTCTTTCACTATTTTTGCTTTAACAATTTCTGCGTCGGAAATTTTAATCTTAAAACTCTCTTCCAACTCAAAAACTACTTCGATAGAACTAAAAGAATCTATACCCAAATCAGAAACAAGATCTGAATTTAAATTAATTTTGTTTATCTCAAGATTCAATTCTTTCGCTAATATTTTTCTTACTTCTAAACTCACTTCTTCATAATTCATTAGAATCTCCCTTTTATGAAAATAATGCCCACATTACAACTGCCAAATCCGAAAGAATTGGATAAAGCAGCGTTAACCTTCGCGCTCCTTGTTTCGTTAGGCACGTAATCTAAATCGCAGTCTGAATCTTTTTGTTTGTAATTAATTGTTGGGGGGATTAGATCATTTTCTATCGCCAATGCGCATACCAAGGCTTCAACCGCTCCAGCGGCACCAATACTATGTCCAATCATTGATTTAGTTGATGAAATAGGAATCTTATAAGCATCGTCTCCAAAGACTCTTTTTATGGCTTTTGTTTCTGCTTTATCATTAGCTTGAGTAGAAGTACCATGTGCGTTTATATAATTTATTTCCTTAATAGTTAAATTGGCGTCTTTAATGGCGCCAATCATAACATCGCTTGCATCTTCCCCCTCGGGATGAGGCATAACCATATTATAGGCACCGGAGTTAGCGGCATAACCCACAACTTCAGCATATATGTGCGCGTTTCTTTTTAGGGCATGGGTTAATTCTTCTAAAATGACAACCGCTGCACCTTCCGCTAAGACAAAGCCATCCCGTTCTTTATCAAAAGGCCTTGAAGCTTCCTGCGGAGAGTCGTTTCTTTTTGAAAGAACCTTTAAAGCGTTATAAGCACCAAAGGTAAATAACGTTAGCGGCGCTTCCACTCCACCGGATAAACATAAATCCAATTCACCATGTTGAACCTTTCTAAATCCTTCCCCGACGGCATGTGCGCCGGAAGCGCAGGCTGTGGATATCACCAAATTAGAACCAGTTAATCCAAACCGAATAGCTATATGGCTTGCCACTGCGTTAGGCGTAACTCGCGGTACGCTTGCCGGATGAATTCTATCCACTCCTTTTTGGCAAGCAGCGACTATTTGTTCTTCATGAAAAAGAGCCCCCCCTAATCCTGAACCAATAACGACGCCGATTTTTGTTTTATCTTCTTTCCCTAGATCTATAAAACTGTCTTCTAAAGCCATACTTGCTGAAGCCAGCCCTAAATGCACGAACCTGTCTACCTTGTTAACTAATTTAGCTGGAACATACCTTGAAGGGTCAAATTGTTTAACTTGACCGGCAATCTGACAATCCAGATTAGAAACATCAAAAGAGGTAACTCTATCTATACCGGATTCACCTTTGAGATTCGCTTGCCAAAATTCTTCTTTGCCGATTCCGTTTGAAGCAATAACGCCTAGACCAGTTATGACAACGCGTCGTTTATACATTTAATTAATTCTGAGTTGTTATATTAGACAATCGTTTTCTACAAATAAATATGGAGGGGGCGATTATTTTATTTGGTAAAGCTGTTTATCAATGCTTAATTTCTCTTTTTTCTATCTCTCTGGTATCTTCTTTTCCTTCTTTTTTTTCTGCCATTCGCTTAGCCATACGATTTGCCATCTTTACCAATTTATCGGCAAGCTCATGATGCGATTGCTGTAAGGCTGCCGCGGAATCCTTCAAAAGTTTAATACGCTCTGTGTGAAGCTTTTCTAGCTCAACTTCTTTTATCCCTTCCGGTTCATTCTTTTCGTTTTTTCCTTTCTTCTCCATTGCTTCCTCATTCGCAAATTTAGTCAATTCTTGCGCAAGATGAGAATTAGATTGTTGCAATATTTTTGCCGCATCATTCAAAAGTTTTATTTTTTCCTGTTCATTGTTTTTTTGGGCAAATAATGGCGATGCCAATAATAAAATAAGTCCGCTTACGAATAATACTCGTGCTGCACTTTTTGCCAATTTCATGTCTCCTCCTTTTTAAATATTATAATTGTAATACCCCCTCCAAATAAATTACTGATCTGTGCATATTGTTTATCTGCTATTTTTCAAATTATAATATTAAAAGCTGACAGGACGATGACGGGAATATTACATTTTTGTAATCTTTGCTTTATTATTGAGGAAAGATTAGAGTTACGGTTGTTCCCTTGGCAGGCATACTTTGAATAGCAACATTACCGCCATGCAGATTCATAATGGATTTAACGATATTAAGCCCCAATCCCATACCTTGGGGATATTTTAAGCGCGCGGATTCGCTTCTAAAGAAACGGCTAAATACATTGGGAAGATCTGCTGGATTAATCCCTATGCCTGTATCGTTAACAACAATATCGACATTTTTATTCGTTTGCCGAATAGAAATAGTTATCTTTCCTCCTTTAGGAGTATATTGCAAGGCATTGGAAAGTAAATTATTAATGAGCCGTCTGAATAAAATCGTATCAGCTGTTAAAGATGCTGCTCCTTCGCAGATAACCTGAATTTCCTGTTCTTGGGCAACAGCTTCGTAAAATTCTATAACTGCCTCTATTTCTCGACGCGCATCAAAAGATATCAGTTCGGGTTTAATTTCTTTATTTTCAGAACGGGCGAGGAAAAGAAGGTTGTCAATCATTCGAGACAGCCGTGAAAATTCCTCCAGGCTTGACTCAAGAATTTGGATATATTCTTTTTGTGTCCTAACCTTAGAAAGGGCAACTTGAGCTTCCCCCATAAGGTTGTTAATTGGCGTACGCAGCTCATGAGCTAAATTAATAGAAAATTGAGACAGCCTATCAAAAGAATCTTCCAGGCGATCAAGCATCTTGTCAAAAGCAATGGTAAGAGCATTTAATTCCTTAGGCCATTGCTCCGGATGGATTCGTTCATGAAGTTGGCTTGCTGTAACCTGATGAATTTTAGTGGTGATTTCCTTTAAGGGGCGCATTCCGGTTTTTGCGACTGCAACATTAATCACGCCAGAAAAAAGGATACCAAGAAAAAATACCAAGGCAATTTTATTGCGAAAAGAATTAATAAGGTTTTCATCTTGAGAAATATCTAGAGCAAACTGGAAAATATATTTGTGCTTCTTGAGACGACCCACCTCTAGACTTGTGCTCATCATAAGAAACGTTTTACCATCTCTAGATTTCCATTTTTCTCCAGATTCATCAGGATCTATTGTAATTGGAGCTGGAAATACTTTTGCGGGAATAATTTTATTCATCTGTGATGTTTCTACTAAAATGTTTCCCTTTTCATCAAGAATCCTTCTATAATATTTGCCAATTCTCTCTGGAATTATTCCTTCTTGTTCTATGCTACCCTTTATAAGCTTCCAATCGTATGAATTATCCTGCAGAAGAGATTTGAACTCAAAAATTTCTTCGACAAGAAATTTTGCATCTTTATTTTCCAAATTGTCTTTGAGGGCCCAATATAAAAAAGCTACCGATAAAAAGAGAATAATAAACGATGATACCGTGGATAGAATTACTAGCCTTCGTGTAATAGAGAATGATGAAGTATATTTGTTTTCGTTATTCTTTTTTATTCTCTTCCAAAACATATCCCATTCCTCTAACGGTATGAATTAGTTTACTGGTAAATGGATCGTCTACTTTACTGCGGAGGCGGCGGATAGCGACATCAACCACATTAGTATCACTATCAAAGTTCATATCCCAAACTTGCTCGGCGATAAGAGTCCTGGAAATAACCTCTCCTTTCCTTCGCATTAAAAATGATAAAAGAATAAATTCTTTTGGGGAAAGATCCAGGCGTTTACCACCGCGAGTGGCTTTATGACGAGCGAGGTCAACCTCAAGATCCGCAACTTTTAACAGTTCTGGCTGCCGGCCGGGAGCGCGCCGAAGAATTGACCTAACGCGGGCAAGAAGTTCGGAAAAAGAAAACGGTTTGATAAGATAATCATCTGCTCCCAATTTTAACCCCTTAACCTTATCTTCAATCGAATCGCGGGCTGTTAAGAAAAGAACGGGGGTTTCTTTGCCTTCCTTCCGGATTTCCGTAATCACAGACCATCCATCCTTTCCGGGTAACATGATATCTAAGATTATTAAATCGTAATCATTGGTAAGGGCAAAATGCGCCCCATCTTCTCCATTGGCGGCAATATCCACTACAAAACCATTTTCGACCAGCCCTTTTTTAAGGTAAGCGGCTGTTTTCTTTTCATCTTCAACTATTAATAGACGCATTTCTTTATTACTTTTTTAGTTATGACTTTAGGTTAATATTAATTGTCTTATAGGACCGGAACTTGTTCATAGTTATATTACTAAGAGATAATTCTTGCGATAAGTTTTCTGCCTTTTTCCCGGCACAAGAATTTATTTAGTTGAAAGTTTATATTCTGGTTCGCGGTATAAAAATTATACGTAAGCATCTATCAGGTTATATCACTATTTTTTAAATAGTGATATAAATGATATTATACTGCGTCATATCTTACCTTCAAGGCTTTAAATAAGACTTAACTAATATTACACCGTATAAGTATGGGTGAAATATTGCGCAATGGCCAGACCGCCAGCGTCATAAATATGACGCGGGTAAACTCTCTCTCTCTGTAAACAGCTATTGAAAAATTAGGAAATCGCTACTATGGGCATTGGGAATGCTCACTAAACAAAAGTTAAGCCTCTCCCATTTTTAGACCGTGGAGCTTCACTTAAGGATTTAGACCTTCGCTTGGCTGTTTTTCTCTACTTTATTCAAGAAATTTGTAAGCAAAAAAATCTTCATCTTTTTTAGGTGGGGATTTTTGTCTATCATGTTCGGTAAATTCGGTTTTTATGGCTTGAAACAACGATATGATTCTTTACTGATTTTTAAGGAAAGATATATTTGACGAAGTATTAGCTAATAAGTGGCGCTCTGGTTATCTGCCAGGCCTCTCGCTAAAAAAACCATTGCCTCTTTCCATTTAGCATCTTTCAAATCAGCCCTATAAACTTCGACGTATGAACAACCGTCTGCGATGGCACGTTCAAAGGCTAATCTACGATTACCTGTCTGCGCATCCAGGAACTTCCCTCCGCCTAACATCTGATAACCAACAACTGTTTTCGTAGAGGCCTGACGAAGCATTCTGGAATATAGTGAATTTGGGGGATATTTTTCCTGTAAGCCATCTTGTTGAAACCATACGCGACCGGGATATTTTTTTAAGGCATATTCATAGACTAACTCTGCTGCGTGGCTTTTCTTAAAAGGAAGACCTAGGTTAAGGCCGAGCCCTGCCTCTAGAGGCATGGCCTTGTTATAAGTATCTATAAGCTCTTCCCACATAGCTACAATTTTCTCATCACTAATACCGGCCGCTCTCCATTCTTTGATGGTAGATTTTCTTTTTTTGGGAAGATGCATTTCAGATATAATTCCTCCGCCGGTCATTTGTATACAATAAACATTTGACCAGTTCGATATTTTATTTCCCAAAGCAATTATGAATCTTTTCCAGGCCTGCAAATAAACATCGTCCCAGGGTACCGGCATTACAGTAACCGTATCCGGTTTTAACCAATTTGTTTCATCACCATAAAAAGTAATTTTCTTTGCCCCTTGTTCATAAATCCATGCTGGCGATTGCATGCCGGCAGTTATACGTATCATCAGTAATTTGTTTTTTGTAACGGTCAATTCATGCGCTTTATCCAGCAATGCCCAATTATAATGCCCGGGTTCCGGCTCTATGTCTTTCCATTTAAAATTGACAGATAGCCCCACAACATAAGGCAAGTCCAATTCCGAAACATCTTTGAATTTGTCGGAGGCGCTTCTCATAGAGAATATTCCACCTTTGTTTTTTGAAAAAGAGTGACCTGCCGGTTCGGGAAATATCTTCAAAGGTAAGATGAGAATGAAGAAAGAAAAGAATACTAACGTCTTTTTATTGATGTGCGGGTTAAAAGAATATCTATTGCGAGAACCTAGAGTGTCCATATTTATATTTCCTGCCTGGGATAAATATATTCGCCCGAAGAGGACTTGAGGCTCAAAAAATGGCTCTAATTGATTACAGAATGCTTGAAATAAGTAATTATGATATTCTTTTTGAAATCATTTATCCATGTAAATATATATACTGCCGCTATTGGAGGCAAAGGGCTCATATCTAACTTAAAAAGTACTTGCTACAGTGGTGGCATTACATCCCCGTTTACTGTACCATTCTTAATTTAGAGTTTTCTGCCATTTTTAAGGCAACTTTTTCCTGTTCTTACCCGGTGGAATTAAATTAATAATTTTTTGTAGGTTTAGGCTTAAGAATTAATGGCGCGCGCGGTTCTTGGTTAAAATTAAAATCTTGTGCTAAATCACCAAGTATGCTGGCATTTTCTCTTACTGTTGGTCTGCTGTCAGGCCGAGTATCTGTTTTGGGGTCAATTCTTTGTCCATTGATAAATAGATCTTCGATGAATTTTAAGTATGCATCAAAACTTAATATTTGATGATCTATATATCCTTTTTTTGCATAAGGACTAATTACTATTCCGGGGACTCTTATCCCATAACCATTTCTATCCACCGTCGGAGGAGCAACATGATCATAAAAACCTCCCCAATCATCCCAAGTTAAGAATATGGCTGTATTTTTCCATTCAGGGCTTTGCATAACCGCATTGATGAGTTTTGTAACAAAAGCTTGCCCTTTGCTCACAGATGCAGGTGGATGTTCGCTATCTTGGCCATTAGGGGTTATCCAAGTAACCTGAGGCAAAGTATCGTTTTCTAAATCACTATAAAATTTAGCTAAAGGTTTTATATTTTTAATTTGCTTGTCTTGTTTTACAGTATTAAAACCGGGCAAAGGATTCCAAATCGCAGGAACTCCTCCTTTGTAAACACAACCGTCTCCATCATCTGAATCGCATTCAACTCTTGTTCCATCTAAATAATACGCCCAGCTAATATTATTTTTGTAAAGTAGGTACGTTATATCTGTCCATGCGTAATTGGGATTTTTTATGCCTTTCCTGGTAATAGCATCCGTCTGCCGTAATTGATTGGGAGCGTTTGGCTCGTTTACACAACTCATTGGATCTGAATTTTTGCACTTCGCTGACCAAGCAGAAACCATGAATAAATGTGCTGGCAAACTCCAGGAAGCAATTGGTTCAAACATATGGTCCTGCAAAACAAAGCTATCAGCATATGCCCAATAATTCGGTATTTCTCTTCTGTCATGATATCCCATTACATCAGGATGCCTTGCATTTTTTTCAATCTCTTTTTTATATTTTTTTGTAGTAGGCCCGCCTAAATTTTTGCTATTTCTAAAATTAATTAAAAATCCATCCATCTTACCGCCATTCATATCCCTTATAGCGTCCTTTCTGCCATGGCTTGCTCCCATGTTTATGTCATTTGTATCATGGAATACTGCTAGACAGGTATTTGTTAAAGGATCCATGATACAGTTAGTTGGATTTCCATCTTTATCTAATTGGTATCCATCTGCACCTGGATAAGTTCCAAAATAGTGGTCAAAAGAGCGATTTTCTTGCATGATAATTATCACATGCTTTATTTTATGTATTCCAACATCAGAAACAGCGAAAGCGCTAGAACACGTAGTAACCATAACCAGCATAATACAAATTAATGAAAATTTATTCAGAAAATATTTATGCAACATTTTTCTAATAGACAAACTTTTCATATCTTCTTGCACTTTTTTGCTTTGAGCAAAACACAATTAGAACCAAAATTGTTTTTTTATATCTTTTTTATTTAGAAATGTGAAAACAAAACCTTTTGTAATATATTATCATACTGCGTCTAAAAACAATAGGTAAATTATGGCAGCCCTTCGTGGACGATTTTAGAACTTTTTGTGCTTCTGAAGATGCCAATAAGCTGGCCAAAGAACTCGATATCCTACAATTGGTATAATTTTATTTATACTCTCCGTATTGGACGAGTTTAGCAACTGGTTAATGTTTGGATAAAGTCAAAAATTATCAAAAAAGTTAATTACTTAATCGGCTCTATGACAACTGCAGTTCCGTAACATAACACTTCGGTGGCAGATTCGCCAATATCAGAAGCATCATATCGCAGACCAATAATGGCATTCGCATTCATTTCATTAGCATGTTGTACGCATAAATCATAAGCTTTCTTCCTGGTTTGTTCACACATTTCTGTATATGCACCTATTTGACCGCCTACAATACTTTTAAGACCACCCATAATACCCTGGGCAATAGTAGGCGAACGCACAATAATACCTCTAACAATACCTTTATATTCTTTAATTTGGTGTCCATCAAAACTAAATGTCGTTAACACAAGCATATCTAACCTCCTTTTTATCTTTACCACTCCAAACCAAAACCCTCTGCAATATATTATAGAGGGTCGAGAATGCTAGGCTAATGTTTATTCTCACTATTTTCAAAAGACAACAAAGAACTAACGTATGACAGTTTGTTGTTCGGCTGCTTTCTCTTCACTAGGTTTCTCTGTGGCAGCTTTTTCTTCAGTTGCTTTTTCCTCAGCTTTTTTCTTGGCGGCTGCCGCTTTTCTTGCTGCTTCTAATTTTTCTTTTTGTGGAACAAGATGCTTCGCAGTTGGGCCAGCTTTAGCAGATAACATCGTACCAGCCGGCTTATTAACCATAATGTGTTTTGTGAGCTTTAGAGTTTGTGTTGGAGTTATCATCGACTTTTTAACTATGTTAGGACCCGCTCCCGCTTGTTTCGCAGCCACAACGCCCTTACCACTAAATACTGCTGGTTTAATAGTGGCAGCGATTGCAGGTTTACCTTGGTTAACAGACACCCTTAGTACAGGATCGTTATTTGCCATCTGTACATGATGGACTTGCGCAGCAGTAGGCTGGATGTGTCGTTCCTTAGCTACCGCAAGTTCAGCACTTGTTGGCGTAGCACTAACTCCGCCAGGGCCGCCGTTGAAGCTAGTGGTATTATTGATGATGGTTGTGTTATTCGTGATATTAGTAATATTAACTGTTTTATTGACATAGACATTGTTATGCCATTCGCCGCCTCTATAGCCATGTCCCTCGTAACCAAAACCGTAATTTATGCCGCCATAAAATCCGACGTGATGACCCCAATATCCTTCTATCCATACAAAATGCCCTTCTCTCCAATGCCAGTAGCCTGGAGTCCAGACAAGGCCAACCGCAGGCGCTTCTACCCAAGTGCCGGGCACCCAGTAATAGCCTGTGAAAAAGTTATAGGCCCAATAACCAGGAATCCAGATATAATAAGGGGCGGGCGGTTCAGGTCGCACATATATAGGTATCGGCGGCGGAGCAATAGTAATAACAATCGTTTTCGGCGATACTTGTATACTAGGCCCGTTTCCATACAAAACTTCTAATTGTCGAACCGTTGGGTTTCCTTCATAATATTCTCCCTGAGGTCCTATGTAACCAGTGCCGTGTTTAGTCAACCTCACAGGAGTGAAGCCGCCGTTTGATGTTGGGATATTAATAATTACTTCATCGCTAGTCCGTGAATATCCTTTTTGTTGCCAGGCCATAAAACACAGACTAAAAACCACCATCGTTACAGGTAGCAGTCGAATTATCTTCATAGCTTCCTCCCTTCCTTATTACTATAGCTTTACAATCTTATTTAAGTATTATTTGTAACCTGCTCCAAATACTTGCACCAGATGTTATGAGAGGAAAATGTACGGGATTATACAGCCCCAACTGGATAAAAGAAAGAACTTTTAACTTGGTGGCTGAGTTACCGTTTTAACAATAATTGGAACGTCTTTTATTGGATTTTGCAAGTAATTAAAGAAAGTGTTAAGAAAGTATATAAAAGCTGCCTGTTTACAATTGGTATAGTTTTATTTTTCCCTGCCAGAGGCTTGTTTGAGTTTTTCAAGAAAGGTGGACTCGCCCTTAAATCCTAATGATTCTGCCTTATGCAGGTCTTCCCATGCTTTATTATATTCTTGTTTTAAAAAATACGCATTTGCCCGATTATAGTAAGGGAGAACGAAAGCCTTATCTATTTCTATTGCTTTATTAAAGTCTGTGATCGCCAAGTCAGGATTATTTGTAAAACTATAGATGATTCCGCGGTCATTATAAGCTTCGGCAAAATCGGGATAAAGCTCTATGCTTTTATTAAAATCTAATATGGCCTCCCGACATTTATTTATTTTGCCATAGAAAAATCCTCGGTTAAAATAGGCATAGGGATCGTTCGGACCCAATTCGATGGCTTTGTTGTAGCTAGATAACGCTTTTTCATAATCACCTTTATTCAAATATTCATAACCACAGTTTCCATATATAGTCCTAGTTGCGGAGTAATCGCCAGTTATATAAATAGAATGGTACCGATATTCTAACAATTCCCCTAGGGTTATAGTGGTTCCTTTTTTCGTCTTTTCTTCAATTGCGCACAACTGTTCAGGAGAAAGCCAGTATTCTTCTTTTAATACTAGATATTTACCTTTGGGTTCATAGTATTTATTGATGTCCACTACCCCAAATACCTTTAAGGAATAATCAAGTATATAGAGAAGTTTGCCTTCACCGAATACGATACAATTAAAAATATGGTTAGGTGTTTCGGCAACTTCTACCTTAAACTGCAGTAAATTCAAAATGATAGAACCTAGCTGGGAAATGGCGCTACAGGCAAAGATCTCTTTTTGTATTCTTTCTTCTTTTATCTTTTGATCCATGGGACTAGCATTGATTACTTGGATCATGTCTTCTCCGGCAAGGCTATTTACCATTAGTTTGCTTAAAATATGGGGCTGTGGATAATCGATATTTGCTTCTTGATAGATCAGCCTACCCACCTTTTCCAAAAAATTCCCGATTTTTTCCACAGTGTCTGACTTTATCTGTATCAATTCGTTTTTAAGTGCGGGGAAGTTTATCTTGACTAAAAAGGCAACAAGTTCTCTTTCAATATCAGGCCAAGTATCTTTTGGATAGCCTAAATGTTTTAGCATACTATGAATTTGTTCTGTATCTATACTACTCATGACTGCGTCGGCGGTAGTGGTTTGGGGTGAAGATATTTGCTTTTCTGCCTTATTTGTGACAACTCCGTCAATGTTTTCAATTTCATCGAGATAATAGGTTATAGGTATGCCAGCTATGTCTACTTTGATACTGCTGTCGGTTTTCTCCAGTATCTTTCCTTTTATGGTTTTGCCGGATTTAAGGACGATGGTCTCGGCGAAGACGTACGAAGAAATGAATAAAAATATTAAGGACAAAATAGTTAGTTTATTATCCATAAATAGCTCCTCTCCGTGCAAATATTAGATAAAATACATCCTCCCGTATTGGACAAATTTTGTAATTTTTGATGTTTGGAGAGGGTAAAAACTACGTAAAGCGCTTAATATTACTTCTTGAGTACTGTGTTATTTAAAAAGATATATATCTATATTATGAATTACTCTTTTTCAGATACAGTAATCATGGTTTTGGAAGGAAAACCAGCCGGTGGAGTAAAATTATAATTCACCCAATATTCTCTTTGTCCTTGTTGGTTTTTTACAACCCATTTTTCTTTTGCTATACTTTGGTCTTTTTCCCACTGAACAAACTCAACATCTATCTCTGTAAAAATACTTCTTCTTTTCATAAACTCCATTTTTTCTAACTGTCGGATTGTATCTAAAATAAGTTCTTTATCTGCACACGAATTACCTTTTATTAGAATTGTTATATTTTTATTTTCTGAATTACCAAAAAGGGGGTGGTATTCCACATTTAAATCTTTTGGTTGATATTGCACCAAGAGCTTCTCTACAAAATCTTCACCTTTGATTCCAAGCTCTTTAGCGCGATTATAGTTTTGGAGAGCTTTAGCAATTTCTCCATTAGATACGTAACTAGCTGCCAAATAATAATATCCTCTCCAATCATTAGGAAAAATATTTATAACACGACTAAATGCATTGATTGCTTTCGCCAATTGATTACTTTTTAAATAACATATACCAATATCTAAATATGGGTCAATTATGTTCGGATTGTCTTGTGCTGCCTTTTCCAAATATGGCACTGCTGCTTCGAAATTACCAGCATTAAAAAGTTCTTTTCCTTTATCGAAATCTTGGTCATAATTTGACTCTGCAAACACAAAAATAGATAAACAACAAAATAAAACTATTCCCATAATTATACGCATATACCCTCCTATTTTCCTAAGTTCCACCTCAACCAGAAACCCGCTGTAATATATTACTACAGAATGTCAGATAAATACAGCCCCAAGGGGATTTGAACCCCTGTGTTCAGCTTGAGAAGCTGACATCCTAGGCCAGGCTAGACGATGGGGCCGACGATTTTTATAAGCTAGAACAGGATAAACTAAAACAATAAATTTGTCAATTGTGTCGGATTAAATCTCTATCTTCATGCCATCGTAGGCAAAGCTAATATCTTTATGCAATTCCTTCCTTATTTTCTCCTCCAGAATATGGGGCTTTGCCTTGAGCATGCTCATACCAAAATGGGTAATAATCGCTTTCTCCGGTTTTATTTTTTGAATTATTTCCAGTGCCTCCTCCAAACAAATGTGCTGAATATCATCTTTCTTTTGATAAAATACTACGTTAAGTATAAGTATATTTGTATTTTTATACGCGCTGATTAAGCCTTCGAAATAATCAGTGTCGGAAACGAAAGAAATAATTTTGCCTGCGAGGGAAAATTTCAATCCATAGGTTTCAACCGGATGCAGGTTCTTTACTGAAACTTCAAAATCAATATCCCCTACATTGAATTTTCCTTCTTTTAAAATAGTTGTTCTCTCTGGAAAGCCCTTGAGATAAGTTAAGATAACGCCATGTTCACCCAAGGCATCCTGGGGGACGAACAAAACGCCACGTTTTTTAAACCCCCCTTCGGTCATCGCTTCAACCATGGCGTTGACATCTCCGGCATGGTCAAGATGTTTATGGGTAAGAATTATCGCATCTAAATTACCCGGGTCAAGCTTTGGCCGGCTCGAGTTGCAACATACAAGAGCTCCTGGACCAGGGTCAATAAAAATATTGGTTGCCTTATACGACAACCAGATTCCGGCAGATGAACGAAGTTGCCGTATCATAACAAAACGTGCGCCGGCTGTACCGAGAAATTTGATAAAATTCATAATTTTATGCCACACGCATCAGGTGACAAGTATAACCTGATACGTGTTACGTGCGACGTGTTACCTCTTACTCCTTTAACCAAATTCTCCTCAATTCTTCTGTTATTTCCCTCTGTAATGGATAACTTATATCTTTATCTTCTTTTTCGTTAGCCCTTTTATCTTCTTTTTTTATTTTCAAGAAATCCAATGTCCGTAACGATACTGCCCCGTGCTTTATGGCATAATCGCGGATTTCCCTGTCATCGCTGACAACAATAACCTCCGAAATGGGAAATTTATTAAGATTTTTTATTGCGTATATTTTTTGTTTTATTAAATCATCAGCCAGTTTTTTATCGCTAAAAATTATTTTGAATTCTCTCTCGGGAGGAAAGTTGTCCGGACAACCGCCGTCATAAATTATTATTACGTTATTTCTTGCGCTCCCGGTTAACTTACTTTTTTTAATATATTGAATAAGCCCGTATTGAGGGGTTTCTGACGTTTTTACGGAAGTTAGTTTATGAACGAGGTTGAAGCCGTCGATGATATACAGCAACATAGAATACGCCTCCCAATAAACCGATAAGTAAGGTGAACACGAAATTTAGAATTGAAATGCTGAAAGCGATATTTTTATTAATACCTATTAATTGTAAAAAATGTATTGCCGCCAGCTCCCTCGTCCCGCCTCCGGCTATAGTTATCGGAACAAGAGCAATCATCATAATAATTGGCACTAGAATTAAAAAATAAATTACACCCACATTTTCACCGAAAGCTTTAGAAATAACAAAAAAACTGATTGAGGTGAGAATCTGAACCGGTAAAGAATATAGCAAGGTTTTCATGAAAATGCTGGGTTTTTTTCTAAAAAAATAAAGTTGTTCCTGCAGATTTAGCAGTTTCTTTTTTAACAAAGAATCTTTTTTAAAAAAGTTGGTAAAAAAAATAAAAAAACTTTTGCTAAATATCAGCAATGAGAAAAAACCGATAACCAAACAAAGGATGACCAGAGAAAGTGTTATAGATTTTTGTTCCTGCGGCAGCAAATGCTTACCGATAAGAAAAGAAAAAAATGCCACTAGACCAAGAGCGAATGAACCATTAAATCTATCCATAAGCACGGAGGAAGCTATCTTTTTTGCTTCGCCGTGAAATGTTGAGATGCTGAAACCCTTAAAAACATCTCCGGCTATAAAAGAAGGAAACACGAGATTAAAAAATAATCCCGCAAATGAAGCATCAAAAACATCTCTGAAGGAAGCTTTCACGCCGAGAGAATGAAGAAGGAATTGCCAGCGTAAAATTGCAATCAGTTGGATAAATAAAAAGATAAGGAACCCAAAAAGTATATATATTTTTCTGGAATGCTTAAAAGCATCAAGGATTTCTCTATAGGGAACGAGCCTAAATAAGACAAAAAGTATGGCGATGCAGACAAAAAGTTTCAGGATGAGTGAAATCTTATTATATATTAATTTACGCACTTACATACCCGCCCTTAAGGTATTTATACGCGCCAAGAGCCGCGATTGAGCCTTCTGCTGCTGCGGTAATCAATTGCCGCAACGGCCTCTTCCGACAATCTCCGACGGCAAATATAAAATTATGGCTGGTTCTCATCTCTTCGTCGGTTAAGATAAAACCTGAATCATCCAATTTGATGGAATCTTTCAGGAAACTGGTATTAGGATTTACGCCGATTGCGATAAATAAGCCTTTTAAGGAAACGGTTTTTTCGGTATTGGTATTTATGTTCTTTAAAGCAATTTTTTTTAATGAATCTTCCCCTTCTAATTTGCTTACGGTTGTATCAAAGATAACTTCTATATTTTTTTTGCTAAAAAGCTCTTTTTGCAAATAATCGATAGCTCGTAACTGATTCCTCCTGTGGATAAGATAGACCTTATGGCATATATTGGAAAGATAAAGGGCCTCTTCAACTGCAGAGTTACCACCCCCCACAACCGCAACGACTTTATTGCGGAAGAAAAAACCATCACAGATAGCGCAATAAGAAACTCCTTTTCCCGTAAACTCATCTTCACCATTGACACACAGCTTTTTGAATGAAGCTCCGGTTGCGATTATTGCCGCCTCAAAAGAAAAAGAATTTTCCTGGGTATTTATCTTAAGTTTTTTTTCGGATATTTCTATTTTAGTTATTTCTTCTCTTGTAATTTCAATACCCAATTCGGAAAGCGCATGCGATAAGTTATTCGCCAGCTCATGGCCTTTCGTTCCGAAATTAACGCCGGCGTAGTTATCGACGCTCTCCATAAGCAGAAGCTGTCCGCCTACAGGCCCGGGCTCAAAAAGAACAAAGTCAAGCCCTGCTCTTTTTGCATAAACCGCAGCGCTTACCCCTGCTATTCCTGCTCCGATTATGGCAAGAGGCGCATTTTTTTTCATTTGTTTTTATTGGTTTTTAAGAAATTTTCGATTGAACGGTCATAAGTTTTTTCTGCGGATAAACCAAAGTAACAGGCGGGTAGTTCGTTATTTTTCCGATGATAACGCAAACATTCGCAACACACGCCTTTCTTCGAACAAGGCTCATACGAACAATTACAGGAATCAAGATTTTTTTGCCTGTTTTGACAATTCATTTTTTGTTTTTTTCTTAATCACGTTAAGCTTAGGCGCAATTTTAAGCTTTTTCAGAAATGGGAGCCTTGAAGTTATCAGTATGCCGTTTAAATGGTCGATTTCGTGCTGGAAAATAATCGAAAGTATGCCGTCTAACTCAAGGTCTATTGGCTCGCCATGTTCGTTTAAATAGGAAACCCAAACTTTTTTTGCGCGTTCTACTTCCACCTCGAGTTCAGGAAAGCTTAAACACCCTTCGAGGAATTTCACTTTTCCTTCTCGCTTTGTTATACAGGGATTGACCAGTTTAAAAATCTTATCTTCGATTTCTATAAGCGCAAGGCTTAAATCAAGCCCTACCTGGTTTGCGGCAAGACCCACCCCCTTTGCTTCGATAAGGAGCAGGCGCATCTCGTTAAAAATCTTTCTGATTTTATCGTCAACCGATTTTACCTTATTACACTTCTTGCATAAAATCTGGTTAGGCCAGGTTAGTATTTTTAATTTTGTTTCCATCGTCAAGCTCAACGAAGACTGGCTTTTGCTTTTTCGCTTCTTCTTCATTATATATACCATATGAAAGTATGATAAGTCTATCTCCGATAACACCAGTACGTGCCGCAGGCCCGTTAAGGCAAATTACTCCGCTGCTGCGCTTGCCCGTTATAACATAAGTCTCGATGCGGTTGCCGTTATTAAGGTTAAGCACTTCGACTTTTTCATGTTCAAGCAAATTAGCTTTTTTTATTATATCTTCATCTATGGTGATGCTGCCTCTATAATAAAGCTGGGCTTCGGTTACTGTCGCATAATAAATCTTTGATTTTAACATCGTAATCATCATTTATATCTCCTTGTATTATAAGTTACAAAAGTTGCGGATGTTAAGGGGGGTTACAAAAGTTAGATTAAAATCTCATGACTAAAGCGTAACCTTCGTAGCCTCCGTAACTTTCGTAACAGCCGTAACCCATAATTAAATTATCGTCTGTTTTCATTTTACTAAATTATAAGAAAGTGTTGCGATCATGAGCTCTTCGTCGGTAGGGACAACCATAATCTTGGTTTTACTGTTGCAAATTCTGCGAATGCCTTTTTTAAATTCTGCAATCATATCCGGATTATTTTCTCCGATACCGGCAGTAAAGCACACTGCATCAACTTCGCCAAGGATAAAGCAATAAGCGCCGATATATTTTTTTATCCTGTACATAAACATGGCCAGCGCAAGTTTTGCGAATATATCTCCGGATTTGGCTTTTTCTTTAAGCGTCCGCACGTCATTACTTATATTAGAGACGCCGAGCAGGCCGCTTTTTCTATTTAAGATTTTATCCATCTCCGCGATGCTTAAATTTTCTTTCTCCATGATATAAAAAACTGCTGCGGTATCAATATCGCCGGACCGTGTACCCATCATAAGCCCTTCAAGGGGGGTAAACCCCATCGAGGTATCGACCACCTTGCCTTTGTTTATAGCGGTAATACTACAACCATTGCCAAGATGACAGGTGATGATTTTTAATTTGCTTAAAGGTTTTTTCAATAATTGCGCCGTGCGTTCGGCGACAAAATGATGCGATGTCCCGTGAAAGCCGTATTTTCTTATCCCATATTTTTTGTAGTATTCGATTGGTATAGGATACAGATAAACCTTTTCCTCTATGGTTTGATGATAGGAGGTATCAAAAACGGCTATTTGTTTTATTTTGGGAAACATCTCTTTGCAACCCAGTATCCCTGCCAGGTTTGCCGGATTATGCAGCGGTGCGAGTATGCTGCACTCTTTTATCTTATCGATTACGCGTTCATCGATTAGAATCGGGGCTTTAAAGGTTTCTCCGCCATGTACCACCCTGTGGCCGATCACAGAAATCTCATTAATATCTTTGACCACATGGCTTTGAACTAAGTTTTCGAACAGCGCTTTTATGCCTTCGGAGTGAGTTTGTATCGGGGAAGATTTTTCGCCGATTTTCTCAATCAGCCCTTTGGAAAGCAGCTTTTTTTTGGGAAATTCAAAAAGTTTATATTTTATTGAAGAACTGCCGCAATTTATTACTAATATTTTCACCCCGCCCTTCCTGAAATTGTATCTT
>JAJYOP010000022.1 GCA_021796115.1 bacterium | reverse complement strand
TTATCTATGTCATCCATGGTTTCTATCTATGCAATCGGCGGTTACAATGATTATAAAAACTAAAAAAGACGAATTTAAAAGTTACCTCGAAGATACCTCTAATCTTTGTGGAAACGCCTCGGCATTATATATCGTAAAAAGCAAAGATGAATTGGTAAACCTCATCAGGGATTTCAATAAACATAAAACACCTTTTACTTTATCCAGCGGAAGGACCGGCACAACCGGCGGATGTGTTCCTTTGGGGGGAGTTCTTGTCTCAATGGAAGAGTTTAAAAAGATTACTGAAATCGATAAAAAAACCAAAGTTATGCATCTTGAGACCGGTTTAACTTTCAGGGAACTTGAAGAAAATGCGGCTAAGAATAATCTCAGCCTTCGCGCGGCGCCTACAGAGAGCCTTGCTTTTATCGGCGGCGCAATTTCTACCTGTGCTTCGGGTGTGCGCGGCTTTGGCTATGGCTCAATGCGACACTATGTATCGGAGATAGAAGTGATTTTGCCGACGGCAGATCCCCTTACCATAAAGCGGGGAACGGTTTTCTCGAAAGGAAGGACATTTGATTTCGAATATAAAGGAAAAAAAATTAAATTTGAATTACCTTCCCTGACCATGCCGAAAATAAAATCACAAGCCGGATATTTTGTGCACGATAATATGGATTTAATTGATTTATTTATCGGCAGCGAAGGTACTTTAGGGATAGCCACTGGCGCTAAAATTAATTTACAGGATAGCCCGGTTGATATTTTTGATGGCCTTATTTTTTTTAAAAAAGAAAACGATGGATTGGAGTTTGTGGAGAAAATAAAAAAATTAAAAATGAAAAAAGTATTAAATCCGACATCTCTGGAATTCTTTGACGAAAATGCTTTAAGAATGTTAAAAAACGAGTATTCATTCGTGCCTTCTGCAGAATGCGCAGTATATTTTGAACAAGCAGTGGAAGATCCCCGTAATACCAACCTGCTAATGGATAAGTGGGCGGCTTTAATAGAAGGCTCATGTGTGCTTATTAATGAAAGTTTCCTGGTAGATACATTAAAGGAACGAGAGAAGATTTTTGAGTTTCGCCACAGAGTGCCGCAGCTTATCAACGAGTATTTAAGAAGCTATAAACAGCTTAAAACTGCCGTTGATTGCTCGGTTCCGCACGAAGCATTTCCAGATATGTATAGTTTCTATAAAGAAAAAGCAGAGGAGTCCGGCATCAACTATGTTAACTTCGGCCATATCGGCGAAGACCACCTGCATTTTAACTTCCTGCCCAAAAGCGACGAAGAAAGTATAAGAGCAAAAAAATATATGGAGTTTTTTTGCAAACATGCAGTATCTTTAGGCGGTACGGTTTCTGCGGAGCACGGGATAGGAAAGATAAAGAAGAATTATCTAAAAATTATGTATAATCCAGACCAGATAAAAGAAATGGCATATTTGAAAAAATATTTTGACCCGCAATGTTTGATGGGGCTAGATAATATATTTGAGAAAGAAATATTACTTAAACTCTAAACGCCGAACCCTGAGCCAATTCAAAGTTCAGGGTTTATTTGTTTGTTTAGGATTTCCCGCCAGAGGCTGGTCCGCCCACATATAAAAAATATCGGTGGCGGAAGAGTTTGGTGTTTTAAGTTTTATTTATCCTCAATGTGATGCCTGATATCTTTCCCTTCCACGATATAATAAACATCCTCGCCGATATTTGTGGCATGGTCGGCAATGCGCTCAAGATAACGTGCAACAAGCATTAACCCTATCGCACGGTTGATATTTTTTGCATCCTGAAGCATATAAGTAAGCAGTTCCCTGAATATTTGATCGTTAAAATTATCCACAGAATCATCTCTCTTACAGACATCACGCGCAAGTTTTGAATCCTTGTTAATAAATGAATCAATAGACTCTCTTACCATTTTTTGCGAAATATCAGCCATCCTTGGTATGTCAATTAATGGCTTAAGCGGCGGCTCTTTCAAGAGAGTTTGCGTACGCTCCGCGATATTTACGGCCAAATCGCCGATTCTTTCAAGGTCAGCGTTTATTTTAATCGCAGAAATTATAAAACGTAAATCGCTTGCCGCAGGCTGCCTGAGGGCAATCATTTTTTGGGCAATGTCGTCTATTTCTATTTGCATCATATTAACCGTTTTTTCTTTTTCAAAGACCTGTTTAATTAACTCTTCCTCTCTATCTCGAAGAGCGGTAATGGATTTTTCAATCATCTCTTCGACGATAGAGGACATACGAATTAATTTTTCTTTCAGATCTTTTAGCTCTTCATCAAAGTGTCTCTCCATTTGGTTTACCTCCTTTATCCGTCTTACGGTCGCGGTTGCGCGGTCCCCTTCGGGGAGGCTTCGTTCCTCGTTTCGTCTATCGTCTTACGTCATACGTTTGACGCAACCTTGACGAGTTTCGCAACTGCAACCGTTTAACCTAACCTTTATTTGTGTTATCCGTATCTTCCAGTAATATAATCTTCAGTCCGTTTATCTTTCGGTTTAGTAAAAATATCTCCTGTTTTTGCAAACTCTATTAGTTCCCCTAAAAGCATAAATCCGGTGTCATCACTCACCCTTGCTGCCTGCTGCATATTGTGGGTTACTATTATTATAGTATATCTGTTTTTTAATTCACGCATTAACTCTTCTATCCTTGCTGTCGCTTGCGGATCAAGGCTAGAACAGGGCTCATCCATTAAAAGTACATCGGGTTTAACGGCAACTAATCTTGCTATGCATAGCCTTTGCCTTTGTTCCAAAGATAAATTAAGAGCTGATTTATTTAATTTATCTTTAAGCTCGTCCCATAAGGCAACTTGTGTCAAAGCTTGCTTAACCGCCTCATCCAGCTCATCTCTTTTTATGGAATCATGAATTCTTAAACCAAAAGCAATGTTTTCGTAAATCGAAAGCGGGAACGGGTTCGGCCTTTGGAAAACCATGCCGACTTTTTTCCGCAAATTTATCAAATCGGCTTTACTATCCAGGATATTTACATAATCAACAAGAATTTTTCCTTCGATGCGTACACCCTCTATCAGGTCGTTCATGCGGTTCATGGTGCGTAGCAGCGTGGACTTACCGCAACCAGAAGGGCCGATGATAGCGGTTATCTCTTTTTCGTTAAATGCAGCATTAACATTTTTTAACGCCTGAAAAGTACCGTACCAAAGATCCAAATTGTTTACTTTTATCTTTGTGTTCATCCGAATTTTCCCCGGATATAGTCGTCGGTCCGTCTATCGAAAGGCGAGGTGAAGATCTTACCGGTTTCACCCACTTCGATTAATTCCGCATTTAAAAAAAATGCGGTTCTGTCGCCGACCCTTGCCGCTTGTTTTACGTTATTGGTAACCAGAATTATGGTGTAATCTTTTTTAAGTTTCAGCATGGCTTCTTCGACCTTTGCCGTAGAAATCGGGTCAAGGCCGGAGCATGGCTCATCAAATAATATCACATCGGGGTTAACCGCAAGAGTTCTTGCGATACAAAGCCTTTGCTGCTGGCCGCCGGATAATTTAAAGGCACTGGTTTTGAGCCGGTCTTTTACTTCTTCCCAAAGGTATGCCCTGGAAAGGGAATCTTCCACAATTTGCCTAAGTTTATTTTTATTCTTTATGCCATGCATCCTTGCGCCGTAAGCAACATTATCGAATATAGATAGAGGAAGCGGTAAGGGCAGCGCAAAAACCATACCGACTTTTTTACGTAACAATTCGATATTCATTTTGCAAATTTCGATATCGTCAAGCTTCACACTGCCATCTCTCCTGAAATTTACCTCAAGTTCATTGAGCCTGTTGAGCATCCTCAAGAATGTGGTTTTACCGCTATTGGCCGGGCCGATAACGCTTAAAATTTCATTGGCATAGATTTGCATATTCAGGTTTTTCAAAGCATGTATCGAACCGAACCAAATATCTAAGTTTTGTATAATGAATTTTTCTACCATTTTTTCCTTTTCCTGAATTGGTAACGGATTATTATTGCTATGAGATTCATAAATAAAACTAAAGCTAACAAAACCAAAGCGGTTCCATATCTTATTTTTTCATCCACATTAGGCACCTGCGTTGAAATTACATAAAGATGATACGGCAAAGCCATCACCTGGTCAAAAATTGATTTGGGAAGCCGCGGAAGATAAAATGCTGCGACGGTAAAAAGAATAGGCGCGGTTTCGCCCGCGGCCCTGCCTAAACCTAAAATCGTTCCGGTTAATATTCCGGGGATGGCATTCGGTAAAACTATATGCCGGATAGTTTGCCATTTACTTGCGCCTAAAGAAAGGCTTACTTCACGAAATGAATCAGGAACGCTTTCTAATGCTTCGCGCGAGGCGGTAATTATGATCGGCAATATCATAATCCCCAGCGTGAGGGCGCCGGAGAGTATGGAGGCGCCGAATTTAAAAAATACCACAAAAAGCGCAAGTCCGAATAACCCATAGACTACCGATGGCACACCAGCCAGGTTAACTATTGCGAGTTTAATAATTCGTGTCAGGAAATTATCCTTGGAGTATTCGCTTAAATAAATTGCGGCAAGTAAACCAATGGGGAGCGCAAAAATAATCGCGCCAAGTACAAGATAAATGGTCCCAACTATGGCGGGAAATATTCCACCAGAGCGCATTCCCTGGCGCGGCATATCAGAGAGAAACTGCCAGTTTATTGCCGGCAATCCTTTCTGGATAATGATTACGACAATTAATCCGACAGGAATAACAATAAGGAGCGTTGCCAGAAATAAAAAGAAAAAGGCTATTTTTTCTGTTCGTCTGGGATTCCTCATTTTTTGGTTAAGATACTTTTCCAGAGATACTCACAGATGGCAAATCGCAGATTATCACAGAGGATTTTATCTGTGATTATTTGTGATTTCTTATCCGTGTTCATCTGTGTAAAACAGATTTATTTATTTCTTATGCAAAAACATATCTGCCGTTACGTTTATGGCAAAACTTATCAAAAATAAAACAATGCCTATGGCAAATAGGGCAAAATAATGTTCGCTGCCCACGACAGCCTCGCCCATTTCCGCAGCAATGGTTGCGGTAAGAGTCCTTACCGGCTCTAGAATACTGGTTGGTATGACCGCAGAATTACCGGTAATCATCATGACCGCCATGGTTTCGCCGATAACCCTTCCTATGCCAAGCATGACTGCTGCTAAAATTCCGCTTGAGGCCGCGGAAAGCTCTACTCTCCAGATAGTCTGCCAGCGGGTGGCGCCAAGAGCCAGAGCACCCTCTTTGTAACTTTTTGGCACCGAGTAAAGTGCATCTTCAGCTATCGAAACAATCGTCGGCATAGCCATGAAAGCAAGCATGATTGAGCCGGATAGAGCAGTGAGGCCAGTAGGAAGCTTGAAAATTGTTTTTATCCATGGCACAAGCGTGATCATACCGATAAATCCGAGTACGACGCTCGGGATTGCGGCAAGTAATTCAATGCCGGCTTTAAGTATTTCCTTGGTCTTTAGCGGAGCAACTTCCGCAATATAAATAGCGCAACCAACCCCTATGGGTATGGAAATAATTGCTGCGCCGACGGTAACCAGCAAAGAACCAAGGATTAAAGGTAAAATTCCAAACTGTGCAGGTTCAGAAATCGGATACCAGTTTTTCCCAAAAAGGAAGTGTGAGAGAGGGACCGTTTTAAACAACGTAAGGCCCTCTTTAAGCAGGAAGATAAAAATAAGCACAACAACCAATATGCAGAATAATCCGCATATTAGAATTAACTTCTCGACGATAAATTCTTTGAATTTGCGCACTGAATGATTATTTTATCGGCACAAAATCCGTTTGTTTGACAATAGTCTGGCCTTCTTTGGAAAGCGTAAAATCAAGGAATTTTTTTACCAGGCCCGTCGGCTCTCCGTTGGTATAGAGATATAATGGCCGGGATATGGGGTATTTCCCGCTTAAAACATCATCGACGGTGGGAGCAATAAATTCCGATTTTTCATTTTTCGCTACCATGATTACCTTCTGTTTAGGGGAGATATAACCCATGCCGTAATATCCGACAGCATTTACGTTTTGAGCAACTTCATCGGCGATTGCCTGGCTTGAAGGCATAAGCAATGCGCTTGGCGCAAATTCTTCCGGCCCTTTTTCAACACCTCTGCGCAGGACGTGTTCTTTGAAAAAAACATGCGTGCCGGAATTTACCTCGCGGGATAATATAACGATTTTTTTATTGTCTCCACCGATTTCTTTCCAGTTTGTGATTGTACCCATGAAAATCCCTCTTAATTGCTCCATGGTCAGTTTGCTCACTGGATTTTTTGGATTTACAACGACAGCAATACCATCCAAACCAACCACATGCTCTAACGGCTTGACGCCTTTGCTTTCGGCCATCTTTATTTCCTCTTTCTTCATGGAACGGGAGCATTCCGCGATATCGCATGTTGAATTGATAAGTGCGGATATTCCTGTTCCCGAACCGCCGCCGGTAACTGCCACCAAATCTTGAGGGTTTTTTTCCATAAATTTTTCCGCCCAGGCTTGACCGAGGTTTACCATAGTGTCAGAACCTTTTATTTGTAAAGACATATTATCCTTAGCATAAACAGTTGATGCGCACAATACTAACCCGATTAAAATTAAACATAATCTTTTAGCCATTTTTTACCTCCTTGTCTGGCGCTCGGCCAGGCTTTTTTAGAATTATACGATTTTATATTATGCTCATGTTAAGTCTGTGTTAAATCTATGTTAAGTTAGGGTATTTTTTAAAGATTTTACGCCTTTTTTACACATATTTAATAATTTTTTTAGGTTTCTGGGAAGAGAAATTAGAGAAGACAAGAGTTGTGTGCGATGGTATAAAAAATCAGATTATTGAAGAATGATTTAAATCTTTTTTTGACTATCCTGCAAATGATGCCTGATATCTTTCCCTTCCACGATATAATAAACATCTTCGCCGATATTCGTGGCATGATCCGCTATCCTTTCAAGGTTTCTGGCAACTAAAATAAGGCCAATAGCTCTATTGATTATTTTTGTATCTTGCAGCATATAAATCAAAAGTTCTCGAAAAATTTGCGCATTCAAATTATCAACCAAATCATCACGCCTGCAGACATCTCGTGCGAGAGAGGAGTCCTGTTTTATAAATGAATCTATAGCGTCTTTTACCATACTTTGAGAAATTTCAGCCATTCGCGGGATATCGATTAATGGTTTAACTTGAGGTTCTTTCAGCAGTTTTTCCGTGCATTGTGATATATTTACCGCCAAATCACCGATTCGTTCCAGATCTGAATTTATTTTTATTGCTGAAACAATAAAACGTAAATCTCCCGCCGCGGGCTGCCTAAGGGCAATCAATTTCAAAGCCATGTCATCTATGGTTATCTGCATCATGTTTACTGTTTTTTCTTTTTCCAGGACCTCATCGATGAACTCCTTTTTTCTATCTTTTAAAGCAATAACAGATTTTGCAATCATTTCTTCTATAATCGAAGACATTTCTATCAGTTTTTGTTTTAAATCTTTTAATTCGTCATCAAAATGCCTTTCCATGGTAATTGAACCTCCTTTTTCTAACGCAGATATTCGCAGATGTAACGCGGATGGTCGCAGATACTTTCCTATCTGCGAGAATCTGCGTTAGCCGAACCTTCCCGTAATATAAGCTTCTGTGCGCTTATCTTTCGGCGCGGTGAAAATATCCTGGGTTTTACCGAATTCAACCAGCTCTCCCAAAAGAAAAAAACTTGTATAATCTGAAACTCTCGCCGCCTGCTGCATATTGTGGGTTACGATGATTATCGTATAGTTTTCTTTTAACTGAAAAATCAATTCTTCAATTTTGGCTGTAGAAATGGGATCCAATGCCGAGCAGGGTTCATCGAATAAAATCACTTCAGGTTTAACCGCCAGCGTTCTTGCAATGCAGAGCCTTTGCTGCTGGCCCCCGGAAAGGCTCACGCCTGAAGCGTTGAGTTTATTTTTTACTTCATCCCATAAAGCTGCCATTTTCAGGGTTTTTTCGACAATTTCATCAAGATCGTCTTTTCTTTTCATCCCGTTTAACTTAAGTCCGGCTGCTACATTGTCGTATATTGAGAGCACAGGAAACGGGTTTGGCCTTTGAAATACCATACCTATTCTTCGCCTTATCTCAATGGGATCGATTGCGCTTGAATAAATATCCTTGCCATCGAATAAAATCCTGCCGGACACCTTGGCATGCGGCACGACCTCATGCAATCTGTTTATGCAACGTATAAACGTAGATTTGCCGCAGCCTGAAGGCCCGATGATTGCGGTAACCTTTTTTTCTTTAATTGAAATATTTATACCTTTTAGGGCGTGAATATTTGAAAAATATGCATTTAAACCTTCGACTTTAACTTTCTCCATATCTACCTCTCATTTTGCTTTTAAAGACTTTCTTTGCAGGTAAATCACTAATCTGCTTATGAAATTCATTAGAAAAATTATGGTAATTAACACAAAAGATGCTGCCCAAGCCTGCCTGTGCCAGTCATCAAAAGGAGAAATTGCATAAGCAAATATTTGCAAAGGCATGGCAGCTATCGGCTGCATAATTCCTCTTTGCCAGAACTCATTGCCCAACGCAGTAAAAAGGAGAGGAGCGGTTTCTCCGGCAATGCGGGCTATCGCAAGTAAAATGCCTGTAACTATTCCGGGCAGCGCGGTTTTTAACACAATACTGATCGTCATCCTAAACTGGCTTATCCCTAAAGCTAATGCTGCTTCGCGGATAGTCCTGGGTACAAGAAGAAGTATCTCTTCGGTCGTACGCATAACAGTGGGTATCATTATCAACCCCAAGGCAAAGGCCCCGCTTAGTGCTGAAAATGTTTTCATTGGCACAACAAATAAAATGTAAGCAAATATACCAATCACTATGGAAGGAACGCCATTTAAAAGATCGGCGCTAAACCTGACCACTGCGCCGAATTTATTATTTCCGAATTCAGCAAGATACACGCCGCTTAATACCCCAACGGGTATTGCCCAAAGGCAAGTAAGCCCTATTAATGTAAGAGTCCCAAGAATAGCGTTTCCCATGCCGCCTCCTGGTTCACCCACAGGCCTGGGCAGATGAGTAAAAAAACTAATATTTAGGCTGCTAGCGCCTTTCGAAAGGACATATATAAAAATACTGATTAAAGGCAGCAAAGTTATAGTCGCACAGATAAAGGTTGCCGAGCACATAAAGGCATTTATTATTTTTCTTCTTTTATAAATGTTCATTCTCTTATCCGTCCCTTGGCCTTATTTGAAACTTTCCAGATAAGGAATCTGGCTATGCCATTGATAATCAGAGTAAGAAAAAACAGTATTACCCCTATCTCAACAAGCGAGGAAAGGTACAATTTTCCTGTTGCCTCAGTGAACTCGTTGGCGATTACAGACGCCATGGTATACCCTGGAGCAAATAGCGAAACCGAAATTTGCGGCCTGTTTCCGATGACCATAGTAACCGCCATTGTTTCTCCTATAGCCCTGCCCAGGCCTAGTATCACTGCACCCCAAACTCCAGTTTTGGAATATCCCAAGACAGCCAGTCTTATAGTTTCCCAGCGTGTAGCGCCCAAGGCTGTTGCGGCTTCTCGCTGGTTGGAGGGAACAGCCAGAAAAACTTCTCTGGATATGGAAGAAATTGTGGGTATAATCATGATGCTTAGGATAATTCCCGCAGTAAGCATTCCCACTCCAAAAAATTGGCCTTGAAATAACGGTAAAAAGCCTAAATATTTAGACAAAAATGGTTGGACTGCCGTTCGTAGAAAAGGCGCCAGGCCAAATATTCCCCAAAAACCATACACTACGCTGGGAATGGCTGCCAATAATTCGATGAGAAAACTTAAAGGCTGCCTAATGAATTGAGGCGCCAGCTCCGCCAAATAAATAGCAATCCCTAAAGAAATCGGAACCGCAATTAATAAAGCTAATGCCGAGGAAACAAGAGTGCCGTAGATAAAAGGCAAAGCCCCGAAAATTTCCTTAACCGGGTCCCAAGTGCTCGTAAATAAAAAATGCCATCCAAATTTTTGGATTGCCGGCAGGGCGTTAGTTACCATGCTGTAAATCAAAAGAAGAGTCAAGGCAGTTACGCTTAAAGCTGTCAGCATAACTGCCTCCTTAAATCCTAAATCAATAAATTTTATCCTCATTTGTTAATATCAGCTTATCGAAATGCAAAAATCCCGGTTTAAAGACCGGAAATAGATGCATCTAAAGGCAAAAGCAGGGATTTAATAATTTATTTCATCTATCCTTTGCTCAATTTTTTTAACCATACTCTCTGGCAAAGGCGCATAAAGCAAATCAACAGAATATTTTTGACCGTCAGTTATCGCCCAGCGCAAGAATTTAACCAACTCTTCGCCTATGACGTGATTGGGCTGGTTTTTATATACTAAAATCCAAGTAACCCCGGAAATAGGGTAGGCATTTGCCCCGCCGGGATTGACACAAGATACCCGGAAATCATCCGGCATGTGACTGAGCGCGCCGTTTATCGCTTCGGTTGTCGTTTCAATAGTGGGCGTGATAAAATTTCCGGCTTTATTTTGCAGGTCAGCATAGGGCAGGTTATTAGTAATAGCATAAGCAAGTTCTATATAACCCATGCCTCCTTCGGCCTGTTTGATTATCCCGGATACGCCCTGATTGCCTTTACCGCCTAAGCCAACCGGCCAGTTCACGGAAGTGCTGAAACCCACTTTTTTCTTCCATTCCGGCGACACACTAGAAAGGTAGCTGGTAAAAATATTGGTCGTGCCGCTGCCGTCTGAGCGGTGTGCGACGAGAATGCCCTCATTTGGTAGATTGGCTCCGGGATTAATCCGGCTAATACGCGGATCGTTCCATTTAGTGATTTTGCCTAAATAAATATCCGCCAAAACATCCGGCGTAAACTTCAAGCGTTGGGTTACCTGGGGAAGGTTATAAGAAATAACTACCGCGCCCGCTGTCATCGGTATGTGCAGGAGCCCCGGGGCTTGCTTCATCTGTTTATCCGTCAATGCTGCGTCAGATGCGCCAAAATCGACTGTCCGCTCGGTAATCTGCTTTATACCGGCTCCCGAACCGATAGCCTGATAGTTGAAATTTACAGGTTCTATTTTGGCATATTCGTAAAACCATTTTGAATATAATGGGTAAGGGAAAGTCCCTCCCGCGCCGTTTATCAAAAGCAGTTTATTGGCCAAAGTCGGGCCGGCCGTAAGGCTTAAGGCCAATGTCGTTAAGATTAATCCTAAAAAAAATTTTTTCATTTCTCAACCCTCCTTTAAATAAATTATTATTTACCACTTCAGGTTCCAATCCGCATAAAATGTGGTTTCGGGCAATCTCGGGCTATCAATTTTCTCGTCCCGAAAGACATTAAACGCCAACCAGTTATTTTTGCTAAGTCCGTATTGGAGAACGAATCTACTGCCGGTAACACCCGTAGTTCCGCCCGCAATGCTGTTATAAAAATCAGCATCAGGAAGGATATCGGGGATAGCGTCTCTCTCAAGCCTTCTAAAGTCATACTGAAACTGCCAATCCGCCCATTTATTAATCGATGGAGAGCCAAATTTAAATCCGGCCACATACCCACTACTATTTTTATCATCAGGAATTTCGGTATTCTTCAAGTATTCACCAAACAAAGAAAAATATGGAACATCGAGGAATCCTAAACCCATAGAGTCCAAATTTAACATGCTTAAAGGGTGGTTAACGGAAAATTCAACTTGGGGGATTAAAGAATTGTAGCCATACACTAAATTTCCATTAGCATCTCTTGTGTTGCCATAGGCATTATGAAGGGAAGAGTCATAGCTGCCGCCCTGTAAGAAATGCCCCTTTACATTAGCCCAGTTGTAATAAGAGAAAGCACCTTTTAACGCGAACTGGTCATTAAACGTATATTTAAGCCCTGGCTGAAATGCATAAAGCATTGGGGCATCGTGGTCATTGCTGTTCTGGTCGAGCATGAGATATCCGGCATTTAAAAAAGTATCAAGGTGAGAATCCCAACTTTTACTAAATATAGTCATGGCGCCTTCTGGACGTATGTTGTCATCCCACACGAACTTACCTTCAGGATCCCAGAAAGGATTTATAAGCTTACCGCCGCTGAAACTGAACCATTTTGTCGGCGCGTAGGTAGCATAGGCATAATCCAGATCAATGGGTTTTTTACTGAAGGCGCCCGTGAATGTCTGATTTGCCGAACGTGCGTAATCTCTGGTGAGGTTTCCAACGGTAGCGTTGTAAGGATTATCATTGGGGGAGGCAAGCCCTGTTGCTAAGCCTGCCGCCACAGTTACTTTGTCGTTGATTTGCGTTTCAAACCCCATGCGTAACCGTATACGGCCTCTTTGTGTGTCATTCGTTAGGCCGTTATTTGCATCAGGATGGTTATAAGCGTACCGTAGCCTCAAGTCTCCTTTTAGCTTGGTATTTTTTACCCAGTCAGGCAGGCTGTCTTTTGCTAATTGTTTGTAATCTTCAATTTTCTGTTTGTCTGTTTTAGCAATCTCTTCATTGGTTTCGGTTCTTATTTCCTGTGCTTCGGAAGCACTCAAAATTCCCTTCTCTACAAGTTTTTGAAGCAAAACATCCACTTCGCTGGCAAATGCGACATTCGAAATAAATAATAATGCAGTGAAAAAAGAAAAAATCCCAATCCTTTTCATAGAGCAAACCTCCTTTCTTGGATCCTTCTCCTTAATATATTAATGTTAGAACCTATTTTCTTTAGGTTGTCTTCAAAATAGCCGTTTACGACAGTGTCATTGCCTTCTATGGCTTGAAGTAATATTTCCAATTCAAGGATAATGGAGCGCAGGCCGGCTGCTACTTCGTCGGCTCTCGCGCCTTTTACCTTTATCATATTTCACCTCCCTTAACTCTTCGTGCTTCTTTATCCGCGATTCTGTTGAAGAAATTTCTTATCGAATTTAATTTTGTGAGATTATTTTTGATGGTTCTCATAACCGCTTCAAATATAAAATAGAGGTATTAAATATATCTGAAGGGTTTGTTAAATGTGGGTAAACTCTTTAATTCCTTTTGCCACGGTGGCGCAATGCACCACCGTGGCAAAAGGAACGTCGCCCGCTTTAAGGGGAAGAAATAAAAATGGCCCACGGGCTTTGCCCGCGTGGGCTCCAGAAGAATCGGGGATTTATTTAGGTAAGGTGAACCAGAACTTGGAACCGGCATCTTCCACGCTTTCTGCTCCGATAGTTCCGTCATGGAGCTCGACTATATGTTTTGCTATCGAAAGGCCGAGTCCGGTTCCGCCGAGTTCGCGCGAGCGCGCTTTATCTACACGGTAGAAACGTTCAAAGATACGGGAGATATCTTTTACGGGTATGCCTATCCCCGAATCTTCGATATAAATTTTGATTTCATTATTCGTTTTTTCACAATATATCCTGATTATCCCGTTCTCTTTGTTAAACTTTATTGCATTATCAATTAAATTTGTGAGTACTTGTTCTATCTTGTCTTTGTCAGCCGCTAAAAAGATATCATTGGCCAGCTCGTTTTTTATTTCTATATTTTTCTTTTTTATCTGTGATTTAAAGCCGGAGATAACATCTTCCACCAAGTGATTAAGATTGAGATTTGTTTTTTTAAGAATTATTTCTTTTGATTCAAGTTGCGAAAGAGAGAGCAAATCTTTAACCAGGCTGTCCAGGCGTTCAGTGTGATTCCGTATGATTTTTAAAAAATTACGATTGTTTTCTTTATCATCAATTGCTCCTTCAAGCAACGTTTCTACAAAACCTTTTATAGACGTAAGCGGGGTTTTTAATTCATGTGAGACATTAGCGACAAAATCCTTTCGAATGGTTTCTAATTTCTTTATCTCGGTTATATCGTGGATAACTACCAGGCATCCAATGACAATATTATTATCAGACCTCTGGCTTCCTTCGGCTTCATTCAGGAGGAGCCGTTTGGGGTCAACGCCGAGCGAAGCTGAGGTATCGAAAATTGGCGTAGCATTAATTTCGAAAGTCTTATGCACAGGCAGCACCAAGGCTATCTCTGCAGATAAAGATTTCCCTTCGAAAAGGACATTACTTATAATTTCATAGATATCGTTATTGCGTATGGCCTCTAAAAAAGCTTTTCCTTCCACGTTCTTCCTTGAAACGTTAAAGATTTTCTCGACAGCCGGATTGATAGAAATAATATTTAATGTTTTATCGATGACGATTACACCTTCTATCATACTGTCAAAGATGACGGCGAGTTTCTGGTTTTGGGCTTTTGTTTCTTTGATTTTGTCTTCTATATCCTGCGCCATTTTATTTAAAGTAAATGCGAGCTCTCCAACTTCATCTTTAGAAATTCGAATAATCTTGTGGCTGAAATCTCCTCTTGAAAACTTACGAGAAACCTGAATCATACGATTAATCTGGTTGATAGTGCGGCCGGAAAGGATGGAGCCCAGAATAAAAGCAAATATCAGAGCAAAAGCTAACCCAATGATGACTATTTTTCTAATTGCGAATAAAGTTTTTTGCACTCCTTCCAAGGGGAGAGATAATCTAATTACTCCGGGGATTTCGGCATTATCTCTTATCGGCAGGGCAACGTATAACATATTAAATTTAAGAGTAGCGGAGTAACGCGTATTTATACCGGTTTCTCCGGCAAAGGCAGCTTTAACTTCCGGGCGGGAAAGATGGTTTTCCATTTGCGGAATTTCTTCCTGCGTTTTATCGGAATCCGCCAGAACCCTACCTTTATTATTAATGATGGTAATGCGGCAATTCGTTTTTAGTTTCAGTGCCTTAACCAAAGATTCCAGATGCGGAATGTCTTCTTGTCTTAGTTGTTTGCGATTAATTTGGCTTTCGATTAAATTAGCCTGAATTATAAGGGAGGATTGGATACTGTGGAGCGAATTTTCTTCCAGGTTTTTGTCTAAAAAAAAGGCAATTGAACCGAACGAGGCCAAAATCACGCAGATATAGGAAAAAAACAGTTTGAGCTTGAAACTAATCTTCATATCCAAACCTATATCCGTAATTTTTTACTGTAACAATACGTTTTGCCTCGTTTTTTAGTTTTTTGCGCAGAGTTCTGATATGAACATCGACAGTCCGGGTTTGAATTTCCATGGCATTGTCAAAACCCCAGATAGTATCAAGGAGATAATCGCGGGAGAGAACCCTGCCTTTTGCTTTTATGAGAGTTTTTAAAAGCTCAAATTCCTTTGCCGTAAGTTCCACCGGTTTATTCTTGACGCTCACGGCAATTTTTGACAAATCAACCGTCAAATCCCCAACTTTTAAAAGTTCTGGAACTGTTTCTTTTTCTTTTGCGCGGCGTAAAACCGCTTTTATTCGGGCAATTAATTCTCTGGGGCTAAATGGTTTTGTCACATAATCATCCGCGCCAAGCTCAAGGCCGACGATTTTATCGGTTTCCTGGGATTTTGCGGTAAGCATTATTATGGGGATATTAGAGGTCTTTTGTTCTTTTTTTAAAGTTTTACATACCTCAAGGCCGTCTAACCCAGGAAGCATGAGGTCAAGAATGATTAAATCAGGTTGATTTACCGCTGCTTTATCGAGAGCTTCTTCGCCGTCATAGGCAAGAGTTGTTTTGAAACCTTCCTTTTGCAGATTATAATCGAGCATTTTGACGATGTCTTTTTCGTCGTCAACGATTAAAATTTTTTCTTTCATATGGCTATAATTTATACATAAAAACTAGTTATTGCAAGATTTAATTTTGTCAGTATAATTTTTATTACACAAAAATATGAAACAACAATTATTGGAATTGCTAAAAAAAGACGCATGGTTTAAAGGCGAGGTCAAACTTTCTTCCGGTAAAATCAGTAATTTCTACATTGACGTAAGAAGAGTATCTTTGAGTTCAAAAGGTATTTATCTGATTTCGCACCTTATTTGGGATATAATCAAGAAAGATAATATAACCGCAATCGGCGGCCCTACCTTAGGGGCTGACCCGATTGTTGCCGGCGTATGTCTATTGGCGCATATGGATAAAAAAAATCTCAAAGGTTTTCTCATCCGTAAAACCCCCAAAGCACACGGCAGGCAGCAATTAATCGAAGGTAAAGAGCTTTCAAAAAGCGACAGAGCCGTAGTAATAGATGATGTTGCAACCAGCGGTTCTTCTTTGATGACTGCGATAGAGATCTTACAAAAAGAAAATATAGAAATAGTAAAGGCAGTCAGTATTATCGATAGAGAAGAAGGAGCTGCAGAGAACCTCGCGAAATTCAATTGCCCCCTTGTTTCGCTTTTTAAAAAAAGCGACTTCTTTTAAACACAGGTAAGCGCAGATTTGTAGACACAGATTATCACAGATGCTATGAAATTTCAAGCACCAAGCACCAACCCTTCGACTCGTTTTAACCCGCTCAGAGTTGTCCTGAGCCTGTCGAAAGACAAATTCCAAATAAATTCCAAGCTCCAATATTCCAATGACCAAAACAGGTTCCGTTTAGGACAGTGGAATTTTGGTCATTGGAATTTATTTGGTGCTTGGAATCTGGGATTTGGAATTTTCTATTTGTGGGTATCTATTTTTCTATCAGGTTGTAGTGTCAATACCGAATATAATGTGGGCACGCATAAGGAAGATTTAATGTTCTATTCTACCGAAAAAGAAATTTCCCTTGGCCAGGCTTACGCAAAAATAATTGCCAAGGAAATGAAAATATCGAAAAACCCGGTTGATATTGAGCGGGTAAATAGAATAGGCCAAAAACTGGTTAATGTTTGCGACCGCAAAGAATTAAACTATTATTTTTATGTTATCAATGCCAATGAGAAAGGAGAAACCGGAGATAAAAATGCCTTTAGCATACCCGGAGGCTATATTTATATCTATAAAGGCTTGCTCGATGACTTAAACGATGACGAACTTGCTTTCGTTCTTGCCCACGAACTTGGACACATTGTTTCGCGCCACGGTATAAAAAATGCGCAAGCATCAACGGTATATGGCATTCTGGCAGCTGCCGCAGGCGCTGCCAGCCGCGACCCGCAATTTGCTCAAGGCGTTTCATTTGCTCTCGCTCAGATTATGGTTGCCTATTCAAGAGAGGATGAGTTTAACGCGGATGAATTGGCTGTTAAGTATACAAAAGCAGCAGGATATAACCCCAAGGCGGGCATAGAAGTTATGGAAAAATTATATAAGGATAATAAGAAAAAATTATACCCCATATCTTATTTTCGAACCCATCCTTATACCGCAGAAAGAATTGCCCACATCAAAGAAGATTTACATCTGCCGCTGGATGTGAATGATTATATAAACTAAACGACAAAAATCGTTACCAGCTTTATATTTTATTTGATATAATCAATGAGACTGTAGTTTTTCGAGCCATAGACGGAGAAAAACTACATAGTCGAATTGATTCCGAGCGAAGCGAGAAATCTTGCTTAGGCATCTCGGCGGCATCGCCTCGATGCCAATAAAAAATAAGGAATAACCCTGTATAATGCTTTTTTATTGGAGAGGTGGTCGAGCTTGGTTGAAGGCGCCGGTCTCGAAAACCGGTGTGGGCTTATGCTCACCGTGAGTTCAAATCTCACCCTCTCCGTTTTTTAACTCTAACGAAAAACCATCCCACCAGGGATGGAGATGATTTTTCGTAATATCCAGAAAAGAAACAACGGATTCCGGTGAGGTTCCGACCGAACCGGAATCTAATATATTTACAGAATTACTGGGGAGGAGCATGCTTATTAATGACGAAGTCAGTTTATTGATTAAATCAAAGTATCCGGTAGTCTATTTTGAAGCTACAGACGAGATTTTTGCCATAAGGCAGTTACGCGCAACAGCAAAGCAACTTAACCGCACGTTTTACCAATGGTCTTTAACTGACGGGTTAAAAAAGGGGGATAACGAAGGAGCTTATTATCAAACCAAAGAGCCGGTTAAAATGATACGCATGGTAGTTGAACTTGTCAAAACCGCTGAGCTTGGCCCGGGTTTATTTGTCCTGAAGGATTTTGAAAAGTATCTGGAAGATCCTTTGGCGGAAAGGCTTTTTAAAGACGCGATAAATTCTGTAAGAAATACAAAAAATACATTCGTTTTGCTTTCCGCAGAGTTTAAAGTCCCTAAAGATATTGAGCCGGATGTGGCCCATATTTTTGGAGGTTATCCTGCCGAGGATGAGATTAAAAATATAATGAATGAAACAATTGAAGAACTGAAGAGGACTAATAAAAAAATACAGGTATCGCTGGATATGGAGGGTTTTAATAAAATTGTAAATATTCTGAAGGGCCTGACTATTCAGCAGATAAGAAGCATATTAAATCAATGCGCCCTGGACGATAACTGTATTAACATAAACGACATCGAGCTTATAGAAAACTGTAAGAAGAAAATATTCGACCAGGAAGGTTTACTCGAATTCTGTCTTACCGAGAGCAAGGATAACATTGCTAATTTTGCTAATTTGAAACGCTGGCTCGAAGAAAGAAGATGCAGCTTTGAGACAGGCAATGCTTCTGTGTTACCGCCACCCAAAGGGGTGCTTTTAATGGGGGTGCAAGGTTGCGGAAAAAGCTTGGCTATTAAAGTAATTGCCAGAGAAATAGGCTTACCTTTATATAGGATTGATATTTCACAGCTCTACAGCAAATACATCGGAGAGACAGAGCAAAATTTAAGAAAAGCGTTGGCGATAGTCGATAAGTTAAGCCCGATATGCTTATGGTTTGATGAAATCGAAAAAGGTTTTGCCGCATCCAGCGGAGATATTGATGGCGGAGTTTCGCAGCGAATACTGGGCACTTTTCTTACCTGGATGCAGGAACGAAAGTCAAATTGTTTCATCGCTGCCACGGCGAATGAGATTTATCGTCTGCCGCCGGAATTTTTAAGAAAAGGGCGTTTCGATGAGATGTTTTTTGTTGATTTGCCGGACCTTAAATTAAGAGAAGCAGTTTTTAATATCCATCTGCGGAAGCGCGGATTAAATCCTGACGATTTTGATTGCAAATTGCTTGCAGAAAGTTCTGAGGGTTTTAACGGTGCAGAAATCGAGCAGGCAATTATTTCAGCTCTTTATCGCGCAACAAGCGAGAAGCAAAATATATCAACGGAACATATCAGAGAAGAAATTAAATCTACGAAACCTCTTTCTGTAGTAAAAAGCGAGGAGATAGAAGCTTTGCGTGAATGGGCAAAAGAAAGGACTATTCCCACTTAAGGTTTTTATAGGCTTCGATAAAAATTATTCCCGACACAAAACCGCCGATGTGCCCCCAATAAGCAACCCCAGTGATAGTTGCACCTAAATTTAAAAAGCCAAGAAACAGGTTCGTAATTATCCAAAAGAGAATATAATATATGCTTTGCACGTTTGTAGTTAAAAGTTTACCGCCATAAGGATGATATATGTCGAACCGCAACTTTGCTTTTGGGAATAGAATGAGATAGGCGCCGACAACCGCCGATATCGCGCCGCTTGCTCCTACGCATGGTACGGATTTTTGAGTTGTAGTTGCTACGAAAAATATTCCCGAGATAATCGCGCCAATGCCAAAAAGAGTCAGGTAATTTTTCCAACCTATCTCGCTTTCCACTGTTCTGCCAAAGATATACAGAAAAAACATATTACCCAGAAGATGTAAGATACTGCCGTGCAAAAAGGCATGAGTTATTAGGCGGTACCATTGTTTTTGGTTTATCACTTTGTCGGCAATAAGGCTAAAATAAGTTAAGATTTCTCCGGATAGCATTTGCAGCAAAAAGACTGCAACGCAGGCAATAATAATTGCGCGTGTCGCAAAAGGCGTCACTTTAATTGAAACATTATCGCCCCTGGGTATGGCGGGAAGTATGCCGGTTATAACCGCAAAAGGAGCAATAATCTCATTGAATGGCCTGATGTTCCTAGATTTTTTTCTTGCCAGGGCTTCATAGATGGTATCGATAGTTTTTTTAAAATCCAGGTCCTCGGGATTATTCCCTGATAATGCAGTAGCCACAATGGGTATTTGCATTGAATTAAGCCATATCGATTTACAGCTTACACACCTATTGACGTTAAACCTTAATTTTTTACTAAGATCATAAGCAGGCATGAGCGCCCTGCATTTGGGGCAGGCGAGATTTTTTTCCGCCGCAAGTATCGCTTTCATGTCGAAAAGCGAGTCATCAATCAGGGAGGCGATTAATCGCTGCATAATTTCTTCTGTACAAAGATGTTTTAGGATTTCTATGGAGGATTCATCGGGAAGTAAAACAGAAAGACAATTCGGGCAGACATATAATTCTTTGCCGCTATGCGGTAATATTTCCAGTTCGCTCTTACATTTTGGGCAATGCATTGTTTGATTTTTAAATAAGCAAAAATGCGCGGGGGGGGACTTGAACCCCCACGGAGTTACCCATACGCTTCTGAGACGTATGCGTCTGCCAATTCCGCCACCCGCGCGCAAGGTTATCATTTGAACATTAGCCTTTTTATTCTCACTTAGTTGTTCTCACTGCCAAAGTGGCTGCGGGAACAACCATTGAAGAAACTCCGCCTTCGGCGGAGGGTTGTTACCGCCACCCGCGCGCAAAAGTTATAAAACATTTTAATTATACCAAAGAATTAACCTGGCAGAAAGCCTTTGTTATACCAATAACCTATGCTATAATTCTTAATTATGCTCCAAATATCTTTAGCAATTATTAAATTAACCACAATAGCAATTCTGGGATTCTATTTTTATAGGCGAGGTTTTATTGACCAGAGGGTCCTTGATTTTTTGATATTTTTCATCATAAATTTTACAGTTCCTTTCCTGGCTTTTTCTCACATTGTAGAGAACCTGCAGATAAACAGCGGCTATTTGGCAGGCATGTTTGTGCTTTCAAGCATAGTCATATTTTTGCTAAGTTTCATATTGGGATTCTTGTTTTCTTTCAAAAGGAGGCACTCTTTTAAAAAAGAGTTTATAAGCCTGGTAGCTTTTCAGAATTGCGGCTACTTACCTTTAAGCATCGCAGTATTTTTTCTACCCCGTCAACTTAGTGAGCAATTTATCATCTATATTTTTATGTATATATTAGGGTTTGATGTTATGTTTTGGTCGCTAGGCAGTTTCTTTATATTTAAGAAAAAGGGAGAAGAATTTAAATTCAAGTCAATTTTTACTCCCCCCATTATCGGCACGATACTGGCTTTATTTTTCGTTTATACCGGATTAGCAAAATTCATCCCTTCGATAATCCTGAGTCCTTTGAAAATGACAGGCGATACGAGTTTTGTCCTTTCGATGATAATTCTTGGCTGTTGGCTTGCCAAAATAAATACCGCTAATTTATATAAAAGGATTTTTATCGTCCTTGAAGCAAACCTGCTTAAACTGATATTACTGCCTTTTATATTTCTTTTAATTGTGTTAAAATTAAACATCGTTTCTCTTTTCGGGCTTTTTATTGTTTTACAGGCGTCAATGCCGTCAGCAGTGACACTGCCTATCGTAGCCGACTTGCGTAAAGCTGACAGCGAATTTGTTTCTCAAGGCGTGCTTCTTTCCCATGTCTTGAGTATTTTTACTATTCCTTTATGGATAGGGTTATATATGAAACTTTCATATTTTAATTTTTAAGTTAACCGCAGATGGCCACAGATAAAAAATCACGAGATTATCACAGATAAAATCATCTACGCCCATCTGTGATTTGTATCTGTGTAAATATGTGCGGCGAAGCCATGAAAATAATCGCTACAAACCGCAAAGCGCGTAAAGATTATGAAATTTTGGAAACCTATGAAGCCGGCATAGAGCTTAAAGGAACCGAAGTGAAATCTTTGCGTACCATGGGTTGCGCTATAGAAGAGGCCTTTGCGTTAATAGAGCATCAGGAAGTTTTTATTTATAACCTGAATATACCGGAATATACAAAAAGTTCTTATTTCAGGGCAAAACCAACAAGAACAAGGAGGTTGTTGCTTCATAAAAAAGAGATAAAAAGGTTAATCGGCCTGACGAGTCAAAAAGGTTTTACCCTTATTCCTCTTAAAGTTTATTTCAATGAAAGAGGTTTTGTGAAGGCTGAAATTGCTCTTGCCAAGGGCAGGTTAATGTATGATAAACGCAGGAAGATTAAGGAAGAAATATCCAAACGGGAAACACAAAGAGCGTTAAAAGCATTTAACCGGAGGTATTAATAAACTATGGAAAATCCTTTTAGTAAAAATCCAGGCGCAGAAAGACGCAAATTTCCGCGTCTTAGCCTGAGCGCTGACGTTAAGTATTCACTGATAAAGCTGAATTCTTCGCAAGAAGCAGTTTCCACGAAAAATATCAGCGCAGTAGGTATTTGCATTGTCGTCTATGAAGATTTAAGAATAGGTTCTATCCTCACCCTGAATATTTATTTACCCGATAGCGATGCCCCTCTTTCTGCCAAAGGCAGGGTAATCTGGAAGAGCGAATTCAAAGTAGGTTTTGGTTCGAAGCCTCGTTTCGATGTAGGGGTCGAGTTTTTAGAGCTTGATGAAAAAGATAAAGAGAGGATATTCCAGTATGTGGCTCAACCGCCAAAGCCTAAAAAACGGGGCGAGAAATGAACGACGTCACCAATTTAGCGGTATCTCTAGCCAAAAAAGCAGGAATTTTTTTGTTAAATAACTTTGGCAAAGTTAAAGAAATAGAAAGTAAAGGCGACAGAAACCTTGCGACTAATCTTGATAAAGAAGCAGAAAAAATAATTGTTGATGGGATCAGGGCTAAATTTCCCGGCCATGGCATCCTTGCTGAAGAAGGTGGAGCCACTGGTCTTGATAAAGATTATCTTTGGGTAATCGATCCTCTTGACGGCACGCATAATTTTATACGGGATATCAATATATTTGGGGTATCAATAGGTATTCTTTATAAAAATAGATTCGTTACTGGTGCAATTTACATGCCTCTCGACGATGAATTGTATGTAGGCGAAAAAGGCTCTGGTGCCTATAAGAATGATAAGAAAATTCATGTGTCTTCCTGCAAAGAATTAAAAGAATGTTCTATTTCTTTTGATTCAAGTATACGTTATTCTCCGGAAATTATGCTGGGAGTTTTAGGGGATTTAGCTAAGGAAGTTTTCAATGTCAGGATGTTTGGTTCCTCCGTGAGAGCACTGTCTTATCTTGCCGAGGGAAAACTGGATTTTACAGTTGAATTTTATGACCGGCCATGGGATTTTTCCGGCGGCGTATGTCTAATTGAGGAGGCTGGCGGAAAAATTTCCGACCTTAAAGGGAATCCGGTTACGCATAAAACTATAGGCTATATCGCTTCCAATGCAATCATCCATGATAAGGTGCAGAAAATAGTTCTTTCCCATTTAGTGCATTGAGGCAGGGCAAATATATGCTGACAAAAAATTTTTTTGGAACAACAAAAATAGCAATTTTATTTAAACAATTTTAATTTATCAATATGCAAACATATGCTTATGGTTTTCCTCGTTTAGGTGCTCACCGTGAATTCAAAAAAGCAATAGAGGATTTTTGGGAAAAAATAATCACAAGCGAAGACCTGGTTTCTTTACTGCATGCAGTAGAGGAAGAACGTATCTGTTTCTATAAAGAATACATAGATACATTTCCTATAGGAGAATTTACCTACTACGATAATATTTTAGATAACGCGTTGATTTTTGGAATTTATAAATTTAATGATTTTAATACTTATTTTGACTATGCTCGCGGCGATAAAGCCCTGGAATTAAAAAAATATTTCAATACAAACTATCATTACCTCTTGCCTTTGATTAAAAGCAAAACAAAATTCAAAGTATCCTGGAACAAGCCGCTTTTTCACTTTAAAACATTTTTCTCCTTTAAAGATAACCCTATTTTTCTTATCGGCCCCTATACTTTCTTGAAATTAAGCAGGCTGGATGCCCGCTTCGAACCCAAATTCAATGAGTTATGCCTGGCCTACAAAAAGCTTTTTGAGGATTTAGAGGCCAATGGTATTCATAACTTACATTTAGAAGAACCTTACTTTTGCCTTGATGTTCCACAAAAAGAGGTCAATCTTATCGTAAAAAATTATAAAAAATTATTTTCCGACGGGCTTAAAGTTAATTTAATAACTTATTACGATAGCGTTGATTTTCTCCCGTCATTGTATGATATTCCTTTCGAGTCTCTTAGCCTTGATTTTATAGCCGGAAGAAGGAATCTTGATATATTGAAAAAAAATAAATTCCCCCGCGATAAAAAAATAATCTGCGGCGTGGTTGATGCGCTGTGCCCTCTACGTTCCAATATCTCCGAAAAAATAAAGCTTATCGAATCTATCAAAAAAATAACCCGCTTGGATGAGGAGAATATACTAGTTTCAAACAATGCCCCGCTATTTCATTTACCTGTTAGTGTTGCACCCGAAGCGCGCCTCTTACCTAAGATAAAAGCAAAAATAAGTTTTGCCAGAGAACGGTTATACGAATTAAAACTTATCGCTGATTTTTACGAAGGTAAAACCAAAAAGGCTATGGAGTGGTATAAGCATACTAAGGTTCCACTAAATGAGATAAAAAAACCTTTTGATACCCTTTCTCTCATGGAGGAGGAGCTGATCTACAGAAAGAAAACCCAGAAAAATATACTTAATATTCCGCTATTTCCAGTTACTACCATAGGAAGTTTTCCTCAGGATAAAGAATTAAGAAAAACCAGGCTCGAATTTGTTAAAGGAAGGATTTCGCTTCATGATTATGATAATTTTATAAGAGAGAAAATTCTTGAGGTTATAGAAAAGCAAGAGGAAATCGGTATAGATGTTTTAGTGCACGGTGAATTCGAGCGGACAGATATGGTTGAGTTTTTTGCGCAGAAGCTGAAAGGATTTGCCACAACCGATGCCGGTTGGGTTATCTCCTATGGCACAAGAGTTTACCGGCCGCCTTTAATTTATGACCAGATAAAAAGAGAAAATTCATTGAGTCTTAAAGAAATATTCTATGCGCAAAGCGTAGCGCCTAGATTGGTAAAAGGAATACTTACCGGTCCGGTAACTATCCTTGCCTGGAGTTATAATTTAAGGAGCGAACCAAATTACGTTATATCGTTTGAGTTAGCCGAAGCGCTTAATGAAGAAGCAAGGCAAATGGCAGAAAGATCCATAAAAATAATCCAGATTGATGAGCCGGCCATAAGAGAGTTAGCGCCTTTGAAAAACAGGGATAAAGAATTTTATTTCAGCTGGGCGATACGCAGTTTTAATATCGCGGCTAAATTACCGCACTCAATACAAATTCATATGCATCTTTGTTATTCCGAGTTTAGCGAAATCATCGAGTGGATATTGAAGATGAATTTTGATGTTATTACCATTGAAACAGCCAGGGAGAAAGCAAAGATATTGGATTCGTTTAAAAGTGTAAAGTTTAACCGGAATATCGGCCCTGGCGTCTGGGATACGCATTCCAAGTACCATGCTAATGAGAAAAATATACGCTTTATACTCGATAAAAGCATAAAGATATTCGGGCCGGAAAGTATTTGGATTAATCCGGATTGCGGCCTAAAAACACGTAAATGGGAAGAAGTGAATGAATCTTTAGAACTAATGGTAAAGGTTGCAAAAATTTACCGGAATAAATTCAAGAAGATTCAAACGGAGCGAATTTCTTAACTTCCAGCATACCACCAGCCAGACTTGCCATAATTTTAAAAGCGGGTATAATGTGGTAAATTTAAGGCATTTCGGCGGGGTCGCCTCAATGCCGATGAAAAATAAGGGATAACCCTGGATAGTTTTCTTTTTCATCGGGAGGTAGCGAAGTCCGGTTCATCGCGC
>JAJYOP010000005.1 GCA_021796115.1 bacterium | reverse complement strand
TTGTGGGGTGGCATAGTGGGGGGTATAATAGTAAGGTGTCTATTGGAGTCCCATCTATAAAATTTTTGAGAAAGTTATGAACCTTTACGAATTATTCAGTGAGCAAGAAAAGCAGGATTATGAAAGAATGGAGTCCCAGGAAGCCAAGCGTCTCTTTGCTCAGGAATTCTTTAAAAGGAATTTTGATGCCTTTGTTTATCTCTTAGGTTATCGAGACATCGGAGAATTTCACAAAAAACAATTAGTTAAAATATCTAAGTCAAAGTTTATAAATGATAATCCCACGAGAAGGCTCTGGCTTTGGAGTAGAGGTTTTTTTAAAACCTCACTTATAACTGAGGCGCATACTTTATGGCTTATTGTTAATAATCCAAACATCAGGGTTTTGATTGTATCTTATACCATTGAGGTTGCTAAGAAGCCTTTAGGTGCGATAAGAAATCATTTTACAAGCAATGAGGACTTTAGGTATTTCTTCAAAGAATTCTGCCCAGCTTCTAATAAGGACGGTAAAATAGAGTTTGGGACTACGGAGAACTTTACCATCCCAAATAGGACCAAGTCTCTTAAAGAACCAACGGTGATGTGTGCAGGTGTTGGAACAAACATTACAGGTCTGCATTTTGATTTTATGAAAATTGATGATTTAGTGAATCGGGATAGTGTAACCAATGACACCCAAATACAATCTTCAAAAGATTATTACTCTCTTCTAAGACCTATATTTGATAACCCTACCATACCCAGAGAAGATATTATTGGAACAATTTATCATTTTAACGATTTACATAGCTGTATGAGAAAAAACGTAGAGTTTGAGCAGTCTTTTATTCCTGTTTACGATGAGAAACGGAATTTTGTTTTCCCAGAAAGAATTTCTAGAGAAGGATTTGAGGCTATATGCAACGACTCCGCTATGAACCCTTACGATATCCAATCGCAGTATTTACTTAACCCTATTGACCCTGCTCAAAGGAAATTCAGGGACGAGTGGATAAAATATTATGATGAGTTGCCGGATGGTTTGAGCGAATATGTCTTATGCGACCCTGCTTCCGTAGTCAAAAAGAAATCTGACTACACGGTTATAGAGCGTTGGGGGATTGATAGTGAGTATAACATCTATCTACTTGATGGTATTAGAGACAAGCTTTTAGCTCACGAAAGGGTAGATAAGTATGTTGGGGTAGCTCAGCAATGTTATCGGCTCAGGGGGGCTAAGTATGAGGTTATTGGGGGTAGACACGGGGATTTAGAGAATATTAAAGACAAGTTTTTGGAGTCAAGACTGCACATAAGCCCACAGGAAACTAAATCTACCAATGTCTCAAAGCGGGATAGGATAGAACAGAGGCTCGTAGGTCAGTTCCACGCTGGCAAAGTATTTTTTCCAAGAAAACTATCTAAGGTTTATCAACACGATGGCAGGGCTTATGATTTTGTGCAGGAATACCTTTTGGAGTATCGCCAATTTCCTTTCAGCGAACACGATGATATTTTGGATTGTCACTCCCAATTATTTGATGGTGAATTTATTACTAAGGGCGAACATTTACCTAAAGAAGAAAAAAAAGAAGATAAGTTTATGTGGTGGAGGCAACAGACAATAAATTCAAAAAATCCAAAAAGGACAAGGTATGTCTTTGGTAAAAAAAATAAAAAAATTGGTATTCCATCATTAGAAGGCTGTGATGGCTATATATTACCCTAATCTTGAGGCCAATAATAACTTTACCATCTAGTCAATAGTGGTAAACTATAGTAAAGTTAAAATAGGGGTTGCTTTTTTTGGTTTCAGGGAAAAGCGAGCATGAGGATAACATTTATTATTCTTTTAATTCTTACCATAACAACTACAGTTTTTGCTTTAGATGTTTATAAAATAGAGACATCATATAATGATGAATTGTTCATAATAAATGGAGAAAAATATGAAGCTAAAACTTATTGTTTTAATATTAACGAAGGCGATAGGGTAATTTTTTTAGAGGGTAGTCCTTCCGGTGCCTGTGCCACGGCAACATTTAAGGATTTAGATACCGATGTTATCTGTGAATGCTGGTGCGATTAATGAATAACAAAACATTAACAGTTGCTTGTGCAATCTTCCTATTATCGTTAATACCATTGCTGGTTTTTGCTGACAATGCTGACAATGCAAAAGTTCTATTTTCTCCCAATGGTGGTTGCCAGCAAGCTATAGTTAATGAAATCGGTAGAGCCACAAAAAGTATAGATATAGCGATGTATTATTTAACCAGTAGAGAAATAGCCCAAGAACTTGTTAAAGCTAAAGAAAGAGGTGTTACTATAAGAATATTTTTAGACCAAAATCAAGAGAATGCCTCATATTCAAAAAGCCGATATCTAATAAAACGAAGCATAGAGGTTCGTTTCTACATCGGTAAAGTTTTAATGCATAATAAATTTGCCATTATAGATAATAAAGTTTTAATAACAGGTAGTTTCAACTGGACGCCAACCGCCGATAAGGAGAACCAAGAAAACCTTCTGATATTAACTGACAAAGACTTAATTAAGAAATATTCTGAAAGGTTTGAATTATTATGGAAAAATGGCCGGAAAGGCGAATTAAAAGAAGGAGGTGGCGAAGAATGAAAAGACTGGTAATTGCTCTTTTACTTGGTTGTTTCATTTTGGGTGTATGTGGCATAGCGATAACTGCTGATAAGTTTGTGGCAAGCAAGAACTCTAACAAGTATCACTACACTTGGTGTAAATGGGCACAGAAAATTAAACCAGAAAACTTGATTAGTTTTGATACTCCTGAACAAGCAATCGCAGCAGGATATGTTCCTTGTAAAGTGTGCAAACCGCCTACGAAAAGTAAATAGTTTATATTGAAAAAATAGAGAGGGCGAAAATGATAAAAAAGATACTTATGAGTCTAATGGTTTCACTATTTCTATTGACCTTTTGCTGGATATGCTACACTGAAGCGCATAGTGGATGTTGTTCACATCATGGTGGCGTATGCGGTTGCCAATGTTGTGATGGCACACCTTTATCTGAAAAATGTGCACCTTATTATCCAGATTGTTCAAATACAAAATAAACATAATAATGATAATATGAAAAAATAATCTATTTATTCTTTTTAATAATAGTAACAAGTGCCTGTGCAACTGTTAGACAATCTGATTTAGAAGCCTGGAAGGGAGTTCCCGTTGAGGCATTAGACACTCATTCGCTTTTCTTGACCGTTCCCATGGTGAAAACAATTACAGGGGATGGTCTTGAAATTCGTGATTATGTCAACAAAATAGGTATATCTCATTGTATACAAAATGGGGCAATCAACGGCGCAGTTGTAAGCTATACTAATTTCAATTCATTTCAAGGTTGTTCAGCTCAAATGATTGGTTGTGATAACATATTTTATATTCGAGACGGTAAGGTTTTAGAATATAAACCTGTAGGGCGATGCTATACCGATAATACTATAAGGCCTGAGCCTGGATGGGAACGTTTCTTAAAGAAATAAACAAAATACATGAAACTTCAAACAAAGAAAATCATAGCGAGAGAGGGGTTTTATTTCATTATACTTATATTTGGAATTATTTGTTTCCTAGTAAGCTTATATTACTATAATCGAGCTACATTTTTCTGGAAACTTTGTCCTTCTGGTACTTCTTTATTCAGTAAAATCTGTGCTGATGCTCTTGTGTATCAACAAAGGTCAGAGTTATTCTGTAGATTCGGTTGGTTTTTGATAATCTGTTATTTTTCTATTTTACTTATACGTTTCATTATCTGGGCGATTATGACGTTGAAACAAAAGGAGAGATAAGATGGACAAAATAGAGGAACAATTTTACGAAACAGCAACTAACGAGGTTCAGCAAAATAGACCCATTAAGTCTATCTTTGGCAAAGCCTATAGTGACGCTATGGGGGATAAAGAAAAGGCAGCCTCACTTTACATAAAATATAGGGTTGAACAACTTAGGGCAGAATATTTTGCTCAACTCAAGAAACAAAAATCAGAAAAGCAAGCAAAAACTATAAGAAATATCGGTAGTACAATTATGTTGATAATGATTTGGTTCTGCATTTCGACAGTTGTCTATATAGTCGGCTACGCAATTCTACTTTTTTTACTATCTTTATTTTTTAAAGATAATGTTATTGCAAAAATAATTGGTGGGTTCATTAGTCTTGTTATTTCATATGTGGTAGCTACGCTAATCATAGTTAAGATTAAGAAAAAGTAGAAAACATCCACTTCAGGATTTAGTGTAATAGCGATTAGGATGTTAAAACAAAAGGAGAAATAATATGATTACAAAGATAGGTGATTATGAATTAGGACAGAATATTGATACCTCATCTTTAAAGGAAGTGGAAGTTTCATACGCTGAATTAGCAGGTATTTTAAAAAATGACCCTAGTTATATGAAAAATATAAGTGAGAGATTCTTCTCTGCAGAAGATTATAAGAATTGTATAAAAAGGGACATTTGCGAAAAAATATATGAAGGTGAAAATGCCCAACTTCTAAATGTAGATTGGACTACTAAGATATTGTCTAAGGGAGATAAAATTCAGACTATTGCCCTTTATCACGAGGCAAAAAGTAAGCAAGAGGGTGAATCTATATTTGAAAAAGCTTTCAAATATATTACAGAAAATATGGGCAAACACACTAAACATCCTTTTTTCACAAAATTATTTGGTTGGAATGGAAAAGAAGAAGACATTTGTTTAATGAAAGATACAATAAATGGAAAAGATTGTGTTATGATAACTTTTACAAAGAAAAATGACTAGTTTCATCATCTTGGCGGGAATCAAGTATGGCTATAAAAAAAGATTACTATAAAATTTTAGGTGTTTCTAAGACAGCTACAGAAGAAGAAATAAAGAGAGTTTACCGAAAATTAGCCTTGAAATACCATCCAGACAAACATCCCAATAATCCTTTATCTGATTTGGCAGAGGAAAAGTTTAAGGAGATTTCCGAAGCTTATGAGGTGTTAAGCGACCCTTATAAAAGAAGACAGTATGATTATTCCCAAGGATATTCTAATACTTACAATACTTATCAAAAATATGATTATTCTCAAAACGAAAGCAAAGCTCATCAAGAAAGTTATAGTTCTGAAAATAATAATAAGTATAAACAAAGTGATTCACAGCGAAAGAGCTCAACGTCTACAACTCAAGAGAAGAAAAATAATACTGCTTTATGGTGGACTTTAGGCATTATAGGAATAATGGTATTCCCAGCCTTGCGCGGGATAGCTTTCGTTCTTGCCGCCATTTATCTGTTAAATAAAGTTTTAGAGAAAGGAATAGAAAATAAACAAAAGATTTTAGGTTCTATGCGTTTAGTTCTTGGTTTTATTTTTATCGCATGGTTAGTTTGGCTTGTTTTTCATTCTGCTTATTATTCTAAATCAATAGAGGTTCAACATAATGGCATAGCTAACGAGCAGCAAAATAACTTCTCAAATGTAGACCACTATAAAGACCTATTGCAAAAAGGCTACGATTCTTCTGCCAAAGGATACTATGATTTAGCTATCATATATTACAACCAGGCGATAGAAATTAATACTAATAACGACGCCGCTTACTTGCTCCGAGGATTTACTTATAAGCGTAAAGGCAACGACTACCAAGCCATTTTAGATTACAACAAGGCAATAGAAATTAATCCTAACAATGGTGTTGCTTACTATAGCAGAGGAAACGCTTATAATGATAAGAACAACTATGACCAAGCTATTTCTGATTTTATCAAAGCCATTGAAATAAATCCTAAATATACAGATGCTTATGCTGGGTTAAGTTATGCTTATCTTAATACAGGTAGATACGACCAGGCTATTATCGAGTGCGATAAGGCAATAGAGCTTAATCCTAACAATGGCGGCGTTTACTATAACAGAGGGGCCGCATATTTCTATAATAAAGACTACAATAAATCTTGGGATGATATGCATAAAGCTGAGAGCTTAGGGTATAAGGTTGACTCTGAATTTATTGAAAAACTTAAAAAAGCTTCTGGGAGAGAAAAATAAATATGCAAAAACGCTATCGTATTTCCGAAGTAATTAAAATCTTAGATATATCCAGAAAAACCTTATATCTCTGGGAAGAGGCTAAGAAAATCCCAAAGGCCAAAAGAGACCCTATGTCCGGATATAGATATTGGACAGAAGAAGATTTAAAGAAGTTGAAGAGGATAACGGGAAGATGAGTCAACCAATAGATATGTTTTTAACAGTCATTAAAAATAGCGATTATTATAGCCATTATGATTTTAATGGCAAATCTGTAATTGTTTATGATGACCATAGGTTTATTGTGCCTATTTTATGGCTGGCTAAATCAATTGGTATGATAAAGTGTCCGCTTAATATGGTCTATTTTGACCAGCATCATGATGCAAATGACCAAAAAGAAGATAGGGACGAGAAGTTTAAAGCAGCAATCAAAATTCTTAAAAAAACAAAAAGCTTTGAAGAAGCTTTTGAAATTACTCAAAATGGCGGGATAAGAAAATCAAACGATACTTGGCTTAAGGTGTTGATGGATTTGGCGATTGTCAAGGATGCAGTTTTGATTGGAGGAAATGCAAATAGTGATTTTAAAAAGTATATTGAAGAAGGTTATGTGGATGTAGATGAGAAGACGCATCAATTTAAGAATATAGGAATGTTAAAGGGTGTTTTCGATTCTAAAAAAATACTTGGTAATAACTATCATGAAGAATTATTTAAACCGACTCGAGATATTATAGGTTGGTATTTAGGTTCTAAAGGAAGAACTGCTACTATGAATAAAGAGCCTATTTTGCTTGACTTCGATTTAGACTATTTTACTTTTTACTGTTCGAGAGGTCATTATATTTGGGATGAGCGTTTTTATCATGATGAATTTGATGTAATTAGTAATTATCATACTACAGCTGGATGGTCTGGTAAGAAATTCTTAAATAAGTTGATTCAGAGAGCACCATTCATAACAATAGCGAGAGAGCCTACTTTTTGTGGCGGGAAAGAAAAAACAGATAATATTTTAAATAAATTGAGTGAAAAATTCTTTAATGGGCGAATATCTTAAAAAAGAAATGACCTGCGCAATCTATATAAGAGTTTCTACAGAGAGACAAAGAGAGAAGTTTAGTCTTCCAGCTCAAGAAAAAATTCTTGTTGAGTATGCTAAGACTAAAGAGTGGGATTATATTTTTTATAACGAGGGTGCAGGCTCAGGGGAAACCTTAGAGAACCGGCCTCAGATAATGAGGCTTTTAGGGGACGCAAAGGCAAAGAAGTTTGACGTTTGTCTTGTTATAGAGCTTGAGCGTCTTTCAAGAGATGAGGATTTATTTGATTGGCTTACCATAAAGAAGACCTTTAGGGATAATAAGATTAAGATAGCTACTCCTAATCAGACCTATGATTTAAGTGATGATGAGGATGATTTTCTTTCAGACTTATTTGGTGCTTTGGCGAAGAGAGAGAAGAAAAAATTACTTAAGCGTATGAAACGAGGTTCTCTTGAGGCGGTTACCAGGGGGGTTTATATTGGTAACCATTTTAGGCTTGGCTACAAATACGATAAGACTACGAAGAAACTTTGCATTGTGCAGGAAGAGGCTGAGGTTATAAAGAAAATCTTTGAACTTTGCAATGCGCAGAACTTAGGCACAGTTGCAATTGCAGAATACCTTAATCGAAATAAAATACCAACACCTTTAGAGTTTGCGGAGAAGAAAGGTTCATATAAAGGCAAGGGTTTTAAGATAGGCTCTTGGACAGGTGGGGTTGTTTGGAGATTACTCACTAATCCTATATACTACGGAGTTTACAATTATAACAAGGTAGAACACAAAAATGGCAAGACCATAGGCAGAAGACCGGAAAGCGAATGGATTAAGCAAACAGTGGAGCCGATTATATCATATGAAGAGTTCAAGACGGCTCAGGATAACATAAAGAACAGGGCGAAATGGGCTGATAGGAATACTAAGAACGAATATCTTTTATCCGGTTTATTGTATTGTGCGGAGTGCGAAAGCAAGTTACAGGGAGCGACCTTCAAGGCCTATGAAAAAAAAGATAAGGATGGCAATCTTATAAGGGACAAGAGGGGTTATTTGATTAAACGGTGGAAGACAGCCAGCTATTATAAATGCTATGGTAGAGTCAAGAAAGACTGCGCCTTGCCTTATCTAAAAACGCAAGAGATAGACAGCAAGGTCTGGAAAGCCATAGAATATTTGGTTAAGCAACCCCAAAAAGCCTTAGATGAGACTATACGCATAAAACAGAAGGAGTTAAGCAAAGCGAAAGAGATTATTCCGGATAGACTTAAGGAGTTAGATAAACAGCTTGATGGTTTAATTAAGGCAGAGGATAGGCTATTGGATGCTTTTTCTATGGGAGACTTAACACAAGAAGACCTTAAAAAGCAGATGCCTAAGATAAAGTTTAGGAAATCCCGTATTCAAGGGGAAATAAACAGTTTAAGACTACAGATAGCAGGTAGTAACATAAAAGAACAGAAGTTAGCCAACCTTTCGACCATTAAGGGTAATATAGATAATTTTAGCCAAAAAGAGAAACAGCAATTACTTAGAGATGCTTTAGACAAGGTAATTGTTTACAAGAATGGTGATGTTGATATAATAACCATTCTTGATTCTCCGGCAGGCGAGCAGGATAAACCGTATGAATTCATTTGCAGTGAGTCAGAACCGGGAAGTATTTGCGCTCCCCGGTAAAGTCAATTCGCCGTTAAGTAAAGGTACGCACATCTTGATTAAAGAAGGGGCGAAATTAGTCGATTCGATTACCGATATATTAGACGAGTTAAATATAAAATTTGAAGCAACCAACGAAAAAGAGAGCCCAATAACGTTAAAGGGTGAGGAAAGGGTCGTTTTCGAAATGATCGAAAGCGATGGAACACATCTTGAAGAAATAATTCTAAAAAGCAATTTTGCACAGCCGGTTATAAATAAAATAATACTCAACCTTCAATTGAATGGGTTAATCCGGGAGATCACCCCTTCATGTTTTGCCAAGTGTTAAGATGAGTAAATATCTTGTGATAGTCGAATCTCCGACGAAAGCAAAAACAATCCATGCCATTTTAGGGAAAGATTACGAAGTAACATCTTCGATGGGGCATGTAATAGATTTGCCGTCGAGTCGCCTGTCTGTAGACATAGAAAATAACTTCCAGCCTAATTACAGAGTAATCCCCGGCAAAGAAAAAATAATAAAACAACTCAAAAAAAGCGCAAAGAAAAAAGAAGTAGTCTTTATCGCAACCGACCCTGACAGGGAAGGAGAAGCGATAGGCTGGAACATTAAAGAAAAACTCGCCGAAGATGCAGATACTTTTAAACGCGTTATTTTCCACGAAATAACCGAAGAAGCGCTGAAAGATGCTTTTGCTAAGCCTGAAGAATTCGATATCAATAAAATAAACTCCCAAACCGCCCGCAGAGTATTGGATAGGATTGTTGGTTATTACCTTTCACCGCTTCTTTGGAAAAAAATCGTGCGCGGCCTTTCGGCGGGAAGGGTGCAATCCATAGCGCTAAAATTTATTGTTGACCGCGAGAAAGAAATAAACAGCTTTATTTCAAAAAAAACATATACCATCGAAGCAAAATTTCGCGCTAATGATGCAGTTTTTAACGCAAAACTTGAAAAATATCACGGTAAAAAGGCAATTTTCGAAACTCGGGAAGAAGCAGACCGGATAAAAGAAGAAATCAAAAAACAGGCTTTTCTGGTCAAAGAAATCATAAAAAAAGAATCAAAACGCAACCCGCCATCACCATTTATCACATCCCTGCTTCAACAGGATGCATTTAATAAACTGCATTTCTCTTCGCAGCGGACGATGATGATAGCGCAAAAACTTTATGAAGGTATTCAAATTAACGAAACTATGGTCGGCCTTATCACTTACATGCGTACCGATTCCTTTGCCATAAGTAACCGCGCAAAGGAAGAAGCTAATGAATTCATCATAAAAAACTTCGGAGAAAATTATATCCCCGAAAAAGAACACAAACATAAAGCAAAAAAGATGGCGCAATTGGCCCATGAAGCGATACGCCCGAGTAGTGTTATCCGTGAACCAGGAACAATCATCATGTTTCTATCCGAAGATGAAGCACGTTTATATGAGCTGGTATGGAAACGATTTACCGCATCCCGTATGCGTGCCGCAATTTTCGAAAATACAAAAGCAGTAATCGCTTCTGTCTCTGCGGAATTTATTGCCGAAGCCAAACGTATGGTCTTTGACGGTTACCTTAGAGTTTATGGCCGAGACGATGAAGATATAAAACTTCCGCCATTGGCGTTAAACCAGGAACTTGCCTTTATTGATTGCGAAGTGGTTGAGCATACCACAAAACCACCAGCACGCTTTAACGATGCGTCTTTGGTAAAAATCCTTGAAGAAAAAGGCATCGGCCGGCCATCAACATACGCGCCAATTATATATACGCTGGTTAAAAGAAATTACATGCGCCGGGAGCGAGGATATTTCGTACCTACCGCCTTAGGCATAAAGGTAAGCGACCTTCTGGATAAATATTTCAACGAAATTATAAATGAAGATTTTACCGCTTCAATGGAAGAGAAGCTCGATGAGGTCGAGGAAGGAAAAATGGAATGGCACAGTGTCCTTTCCGGTTTTTTCCCTTCTTTTAAAGAAAAAATCGACAATGCTACCAGTCTAATCACAAAAGAAGTTGAGTTTTCCGGAAGAAATTGCCCGCAATGCCAAAGCCCGCTGGTTGTTAAATGGTCGAGAAAAGGACGTTTCTTGAGTTGTTCGAAATTCCCCCAATGCCGTTACGCCGAAAGTATTACCACCGAGGTAACTTGCCCGCAATGCAAGGTTGGAAAATTAATCGAGCGCCGTAATAAACGGGGCCAACATTTTTATGGTTGTTCAAAATTTCCGGAATGCCGTTACACAAGCCGAAATTTACCGGAAGGCGGAGAACAAAATAATACAAATAATAATGTTAATAACGGGCCGGAAATCGATAATGAGCAACAACCAAGTCAAACTGATAGTTAAAATTAAACCAAGATATGGTTCCTTTTTCGTATTACATAGAAAAATTCCTAAATTACCTTAATATTGAAAAAAACTACTCGCAGTATACCGGCATTAATTATGAGATTGATCTTAAAGAATTCGAAACATTCCTCAATCGGGCCGGCCAAATTGACATAAAAGAAATAGATTATTTTGTATTACGTAAATTTTTAGCAACGCTTTCTGAGAAAAATCTAAATAAACGCAGCATTTCGCGCAAGATTTCCACCTTAAAAAGCTTTTTTAAATTTATGATAAAGGAGGGGGAGATCAAAAATAACCCGGCAGTTTCATTAATCTATCCGCGCCTTGAAAAAAATCTTCCCAATTTTCTAACCGAAAGCGAAGTTTTGAATATTATCAGCCTTCCTAAACCCGAAAGCTTGCTCGCTTTACGCGATAAAGCAATATTGGAAGTCTTATATTCAACCGGCGCGCGAGTATCCGAATTAGTCTCACTTAAAATAAATGATGTTGATTTGATAAGCGGGATAGCAAAGGTTATGGGTAAGGGCAGGAAAGAACGGCTTCTTCCTTTGGGCGAACCGGCGATATTGGCTTTAAAAAAATACCTGGATACGCGTAACGATAAGTGCCAATCGCTATTCATAAACAAGCAGAACAAAGGATTAACAGACAGGGGCGTTCGGGTTATTATTGAAAAATACATAAAACAGGCGGCAATATCACTGAAAGTATCGCCACACACATTCCGGCATTCGTTTGCTACTCACCTTTTGAATAGAGGCGCGGATTTAAGAAGCGTACAGGAATTACTGGGGCATTCAAGTATATCAACAACTCAAGTGTATACACATCTTACTATAGATGGGCTTAAGAAAGTTTACGCGAAAGCACATCCCCGGGCATGATGGTTGAACTATTCGGTTGCGGTTACGTAACTCGATTCGTCTATCGTCCTGCGTATGACGTAAAACGTAACCGATATGGGCAGCGCAACCGCAACCGATAGACGAACATACAAAGATATGTCAAAGATAATGTTTTTCATCTACGATTTAATCTTTACTATAGGACTGGTTATTTATCTGCCGTTTTATGCTGGCCGTAAAAAAATAACTTTTTCCGCTTTCAAGGAAAAATTCGGAATATTTGGAAAATTAAATTTAGCCGCTAAATCTTCCGTTTGGATACAGGTAGTAAGTGTCGGCGAAGTTAATCTGATCGAAAATTTGGTTGAAAGATTGCATGAACTTCTCGATTGCAACATCATAATCACCACAACCACCCTTTCCGGCAACAAACTTGCTCAAAAAAAATATGGTGCGTTCGCTAAGATATTATATTTTCCGTTTGATATCTCATTTGCCCTAAACCGGTTGATTCGTTTCATTCAACCAAAGATTTTTATTGCCATTGAGACAGAAATATGGCCGAACTTATTTCATTGCCTTAAAAAACAGAATATACCGATAGTGATCATAAATGCTCGAATTTCTGAAAAAGCTTTCAAGCGTTATAAAATGCTGCGTCCGATTATAGGTAATATTTTGAAAAAATGCGATCATATCGGGGCGCAGAATTCCAGTCATGAAGAAAAATTTATCTATCTGGGCGCGGATAAAAATAAAATCGCCGTTACCGGAAATATGAAGTTTGGTGGCATTCACATTGATGAGGTGCGGCTTGAAATCTTGCGAAAAAAATATTTGCATTTTTTCAAACAAAATAATTCTTTATTATTTATAGCTGGCAGCACTCACCCGCCTGAAGAAACCGTTATTTTGAGTCTCTATAACAAAATAAAAGAAAAAACCAAAGATTTAACCTTGCTTATTGCGCCTCGACACATAGAACGTGTTCCCGCTATAGAAAAAATTATTATCACTGCAGGGCTTAATCCTGTCAAACTAAGCAACGTATCCGGATATGATCCAGAAAAGGAAAATGTTTTCATTCTGAATACAATAGGCGACCTTCTTTATTTTTATAGCTTTGCCGATATCTGTTTCGTAGGCGGAAGTCTTGCGGATTACGGCGGGCATAACATACTTGAGCCGATTTTCTTTTCAAAACCAACCGTTTTCGGCCCACATATGGAAAATTTCAAAGATATTGAAGAAATCATCCTTTCAAAAAAGTCTGGAATAAAAATTATGGATGAAAAAGCCTTTGAAGAAGTTATGTTTTCGCTTATAACCGATAAAAATAAAAGAGAGGAGCTGCGCTTAAATTGCCTTGACGTTTTCGCCGGAGAAAAAAAGATTCTTGAGGAAAATTTAAAATTAATTTTAAAATGCATAAAATAAAAATTTGGTATATAAATTTTCTAGAAAAAAACAAACTAAATGTCCGGCAAACAATCCTGCTGTTTTTGTTATGGCTATTATCGTTACTTCATGCTGCAATCATAAGCATTAGAGATTTCCTTTATGGCCTGAAAATATTGCCTATATACAGGTGTGATAAAAAAATAATCAGCATCGGAAATCTTTCCTGGTCGGGCACCGGCAAAACCACTTTGGCGCTTTATTTATACGAAAAACTATCAAGCCAATATAAGTTATGTGTTCTACGCAGAGGTTACGGTGATGATGAAGAGAAACTATTCGGAGAAAAGAAGGCTGAAGTGTTCTCTTCCGTAAATAGAGTGAACTTGGTGAAAAAATTATCGGAAAATTTTGATCTTTTTCTGCTTGATGACGGCTTCCAATACCGCAAGTTATACCGCAATTTAAATATCGTGGTTATGGGCGCAAGGGAATTTGAGAGAAAAATCCGCCTGTTACCGGCGGGAATTTTCAGGGAACCATTGTCTGCTTTAAAACGCGCAAACATACTTATAATCAATTATTCGGATGATATGGTGAATTTTTCGGAAATTAAGTCTAAAATACAAACCAAATACAGTCATCTGAAAGTTTTTGGTGCATATTATAAGCTCAAACGCATTTTTGATTTGAATGGAAAAGAAATCCCCATTTCGGCTTTACAGAATCAAAAAATAGCGGCATTGGCAGCAATCGGCTACCCGCAAGGGTTTTTCAACCAAATACAAAAATCCGGAATTAGAGTTATAAAAACGATAGCCTATCCCGATCATTATGAATTTACAAAAAATGAATTCGGTATTGTCGAAGAAGGGCTTGAAAATAATGGCATAAGAAATTGCCTGATAACATATAAGGATAAATATCATTTGCCCGAGATGAATCATAAAATAAATTTCTATATATTCGAGATAGAAATAAAAATCGACGAGGAATCCCGGTTTCTCGAAGAAATTAAACAAAAAATCAACTAATTATGCATAAAGCCGCAATGATAGTGCAGAAAATTTTAGCAAAATTACCGTTATTTTTAGTTTTTCTTCTGGGTAAACTAATCGGTAACATCCTTTATCTCGATAGAAAAAAAAGAGAGGTTGCCTATAAAAATGTAAAATCTGTTTTTCCTGCCAAAAGTAACCGCGAAATAAATCGTATCGTTAAAAATTCGTTTGTAAATTTAGGGTTGGGGGTACTGGAAAGCCTTATTGCTGATAGAATTTTTCCTTATGTGGAATTAAAAGGTGCAAAAGACATAGCCCAAGACGGAGGGATACTTGTCGCAATACATGAGGGCAGCTGGGAACTTTATAATTTTTTCATTGCCAAAGATTTAAAATATAAAATGTTTGCCAAAGAACAGAGAGAAAAAAAATTCGCTTTGTTTTTAACGGAGCTGAGAAAAAAATATTCATTGGAGCTTTGTTTTTCGTTAAAAGATGCTATACAAAGTATTAGAAATAATTATTTAATCGGCCTGGTGGTTGACCATGGAGCGGAAGATAATGCTCTTTTGGTTAATTTCTTTTCGCATTTAGTTCCAACTCCCAAAGGCGCAGTTTATTTAGCAAGAAAACTAAATAAAAAAATCTATCCTTGCTTTGGTTATCGAAAATCAGGGTTTTCACATACTATCGAAATCGGAAAGCCAATCGAGCCAGGCACAAAAACAGATTTAGAACTCTTAAATGAACTAAACCGCATATATGAAAAATATCTAACAAAATACCCGCGCGAATACCTTTGGTTTTATAAACGCTTTAAAAGAAAACGGGATATGGATGTCCTCATATTAAGCGATGGCAAGATTGGCCACCTGAAGCAATCCGAGGCATTCCTTTCATTTTTTAAGGAAGAAGATTTTCAAATCCGAAGCCAGACTATCGAGTTGAAAGCAATTAATGGATTCCAACGTTTTATATCGGAAGTTATCGCCTTTTTTTCCGGAAAGTATTTTCTGGGGCATTCACCGCTATGGATTTTTTTAGATAAAGATACCTGTAAAAAAATTGACGAAACCTATGCCGACATGGTTGTAAGCACCGGCAGTATCCCTGCGCCAATAAATCGCATAGCCGCTTTTACGGTTGGAGCTAAATCAATTGTAATTTTACGGCCAAACACGCCTCTTAGAAAATTCGATTTATGTATCATTCCTGCGCATGATCGCATTGAAGCAAAAAATACCATAACTATAAAAGGCGCTCTTTCCTACCCCCTGAATCCAAAAGAAAAGGCAAATGAATGCAGGAATTTATTTAAGCTCGATAATAATAAAAAGATTTCTCTTTTTGTCGGTGGATATCTTTCCAGCGAAAAGATTTATCTCAATAATTTAAAACTATTTTTGGAAAAACTAAAAGCCTTCGTAACAGAAAAACACTACAAAATACTCATAAGCACCTCCCGAAGAACGCAAAAAAATGTCGAGGAATTGATTGATAAAGAGTTAAAAACCTTTGCTGACACCGAGGCAATCGTAATTCCAAGCCAGAACAATTATGATTTTGTTTTTGAGGGGTTTGTTGAACTTTCGGAGATTGTCTTCACGAGCGGGGAAAGCATTTCCATGATTTCCGAAACGGTAGCGCTGAAGAAACCCTGCATTTGCGTTTTACTCGAAAATTATTTCGACAAACACAAGGTGTTTCTCGCCTCAATAGAAAAAGATGTAAATTTTCTGGAGAATCCGTATAATATATCTGAAATCAAGCCGGTTATCGCACCGGTTTTTGAAGAAAATCGGAAAATTGTACGGGAAGCTATCCGGAAATTACTATAAATAAAAAATGCGCATTATTCAGATTTTGCCAAAAATGGAAGTAGGAGGAGTTGAGCGCGGTGTTCTTGATTTATCTACCTTCTTTAAAAAATATCGCACAGATAATTCCGACGTTATAGAAAATATAATTATCTCTTCCGGCGGACGCTTGCTTAAAGAACTCGACAAGGAAGAAATAAAACATTACGAGCTTCCTGTCCACAAAAAATCATTATTTTCAATTCTTGTTATTCCTAAATTAAAAAAAATCCTTAAAAACGAAAATATAAACATAGTCCATGCTCGTTCACGTGTTCCCGGATGGATAAGTTTTTTTGCCACACGCGGTACTAAAACACACTACATAACCACAATTCACGGTATTTATAAAAGTCCCAAATCGAGCCAGGTGATGGGCTGGGGTAAATTCGTTATCTGTCCATCGCGAGCAGTTGCCAGGCATATGAAGGAAAACTTCCTGGTGCCTGAAGAAAAAATAATTATCATAAATCGTTGGGTAAATCTTGAAAAATTCAGGTTTTGCGGGCTAGAGGCGCGTAAAGACAGTAATGTTATAGTCAGCGCCGGAAGAATTACTCCCTCAAAAGGATATGAGTATTTAATCGAAGGTTTCAAAAAAATCGTAAGGCAGAATCCTTATTTAAAATTAAAAATAGTCGGCGCGCCTGAGCCGACCAAGATGGATTACTTTGATCATTTACGAACCCTGGTAAACCGGTTTTCATTAAATCACAATGTACAATTTACCGGCTTTCGCTCCGATGTAGAAAATGTACTTGCCGAAGCAAGAATGACAATCATCCCCTCGGTGATAGACGAAGCTTTCCCGCGAGCCGTTCTTGAAGCCTGTGCCTCCGGTACCCCGGTAATCGCTACAGCAGTCGGGGGGGTATCAGAAATCATAGAAAATAATATAAGCGGCATTCTTATTGAGCCAAAGAATAGCGACCAAATCGCTCAGGCAATGATCCGGCTCCTTAACGAGCCGAGCCTTTGCGAAAACATGGCAAAAAATGCCAGAGAAAAAGTCGAGAAATTATATTCAATGGAAAAGTCTCTTGTCGAAACAAAAGAAATTTACAAAAAAGCGGCTGATTTTACTCGAATTTTGGCGATAAAAATATCCTCGCTTGGAGATATTATACTGGCAATACCTTCCTTAAAAACATTAAAAGAAAATTTTCCATACGGAACACTAAGCGTGCTAACACTAAAAAAGTACGCTCCCATACTTTACGGTTGTCCATATGTTGATGAAATCATTACCCTCGAAGATGACTATAAAAAATTAAAGAACGTTTTTGCCTTAGCTAAAAAATTACGAATGAAAGCATTTGACTATATAATTGATTTTCAAAACAACCGTGTGTCGCATCTTATTTCTTTTTTGAGTTTCCCGCGGTATTCTTTTGGCTATTCTTTGCGCCTGGGTTTTCTTTTAACCAAGAAACTGAAATTAGACCGGGACCTTGACCCGCTTTCTTCGCAAGAAAAGATATTGGAGTTACTTGGGCTGAGAATAAAAGAAAAAAAACTTGCATTTTGGGAAATAAAAACAGATATACAGGAAAATAAAATACTTCCTACCGAAAGAAAACTAATCGGCATAAATATATCAGCATCAAATAAGTGGCAGACTAAAAATTGGCCATTAAATAATATTTTAACTTTCATTGAATTGATTAATAAAAATTTATCCTCCTATAGGGTAGTTTTAGTTGGCGATGCGGCAGCAAAGGAGATTGCAGACAAAATAGAATCTTATATTACACCAAAACCATATAATCTTTGCGGTAAAACCTCTTTGCAAGATTTACCGGCAATAATAAAAAAATTGAAAGCTTTCGTTACCCCGGATACCGCGACTCTTCATCTTGCCGAAGCTCTAAATGTTCCAACTATTGCGCTCTTTGGCCCGACTGACCCACGGCGCCATACGGTAAAAGGCGATAACCTTTATGTTTTCTGTAAGGACTTATTGTGTTCTTTTTGCTATAAACCTAAATGTAAACTCGGTAAAAACATACCTTGCATGGAAAAAATAACGCCACAGGAAATTTTTTTAAAAATAAACGAAATTATCTCAAAAACCGAGTGGAGCCCGACGGACTAAAGTCTGCAGCTCCCTTCTTAAGCAGAAATCTCAAGGAAAGCATTCGCCTCTCAGTTTTAAATCCAAGGATTTCTGCGAAGGATTAATCCTAAACTTTTAAAGATATATGCGAATATTGCTTTTAACTACCCATTTAAATCCCGGTGGGGTATCGCGCTACGTATTAACTTTAGCGCATGAACTAAAAAGACAAAACCATTCAGTGTGGGTTGGCTGTGCTAAAAATAGCCAGTGGCTGGACGTTTTAGCGAAAGAAAATATACCTTGCAAAATCATCCCCATCGATACGAAATCCATCTGCAGCCATAAAATATTTTTTTCATTATTTGCACTTTTTTCATTTTTGCGCAAAGAAAAGATTGAAATCTTGCATGCTAATACCCGCGTAACGCAATTTCTAAGCTTCCTAGTTTATAAAAGCCTGGGGATACCTTATATAAGCGCATTCCATGGCTTCCACCGTAAAAGCCTTGAACGCAGATTAATGAAATTCGAAGGCATAAAAACAATCGCAGTAAGCGAAGCGGTAAAGGAACATCTTGTTAATGATTTTGATATAAAAAGTGAAAAAATAAGCGTTGTCTATAACGGTGTAAATGTCGAAGAATTTAAACCGCATAAGTTTTCCAAAAATGATTACGATTTTAAGGATACGGATTTTGTGGTAGGAATACTTGGGAGAATATCGGAAGAAAAAGGGCATTTCCTTGCCGCAAGCGCCATAAAATTGCTTTCTTATAAATATGATAATGTCTATCTGGCAATTTCTGGAAGAGGAAAACTTGAGGAAGAGCTCAAAACATTTATAAAGGTTGCGGAGATGGAGAAAAAAGTAAAATTCTTCGATATAGAAGCAAAATATTTTCTCGACATACCGGATATTCTTGTCGTGCCATCCAAACACGAAGGTTTTGGGTACGCAATAGTGGAAGCGTTTATAAAACAGATACCGGTTGTCGGATTTGCCACCGGAGGAATCGCCGAAATAATAAAAGACAGAGAAAACGGCCTACTTTTTTATAAATACGACGAGCTTTACCTGAAAAATGCGATAGAAGAAATTATGACCGATAATGCGCTCCGTTGCCGTATAATAGAAAATGCCCGCGCCTGTATTGCGAAATTTACCATGGAAGAAATGGCACATAATACCGAGGCGGTTTATAAACAAGCTTTCTCATGAAAAAATTATTAAAGCTGACTTTTTCTTTTCTTGTTCTGTTTTTTTTAGCTTTTTACCTGTATCTTTACCTGCACCATGCAACGCCAATTTTGATGTATCATTCTTTTGACAAAAAAAGAGTTGAAGATTATGCCGCGGTGTCGCTTGAAAAATTTTACCGCCAAATGGAATTCATCAAGAAAAGTAAATATAATGTGGCTAGTCTCTCTTATTATTGTAAATTATTAAAAGATAAAAAACCGATACCCAGAAATCTTATTGTAATAACTATTGACGACGGATATAAAGATAATTTACCGGCCTTTAAAATATTAAAACAATTTAATTTCCCTGCAACAGTTTTTCTGATAACAAACGAGATAGGAAACCCCGGGTTCTTATCCAAAGAAGAAATAATTTCATCATTAAAAAATGATGAAATAGGTATAGGTTCGCATACAAATACACATCCTGATCTATCAAAGCTTTCCGATAAAGAATTAAAAGAGGAGCTTACAGGTTCAAAAAGCGCACTTGGAAAAATGTTCAACCAGAATATAGAAACCCTTGCCTATCCTGGCGGTGCTTTTAACGAAAAAGTGCTAAAAGATGCTGATGATTCCGGCTATCTTTGCGCCTGCGCAACAAATAGAGGATTCAGCCGCAGCCTTAATCGCTTTGCGCTACGCCGGATAAAAGTGACGGATAATGACAACGATTTTACTCTCTGGGCAAAATTAAGCGGATATTACAATATCTTTAAAAAAATAAAAAAACCATATTAAAATGTAGTTAGCAGTTTGCAGCTGGCAGTTTGCTTAAACAAAAATTTCGGGATTCCAATTCGACTGCATGCTAACTGTAAATCACAAACTACTAAAATCACATGAAACGCATACTTGTCGTCAATGTTAATTGGCTAGGCGATGCGATACTTACCACGCCGGTATTTAAAGCCATAAAGGAAAAATTTCCTGATTCGTATGTTGGCGTACTCTGCATTGAAAGAGTTGAAGAAGTATTTGAAAATAATCCCTACATTGATGAAATAATTATTTTCGATGAAAAAAAGAATCATAAAAGTATTTTTAAAAAAATTAAATTCGTTGGTAAATTACGAAAAAGGCGATTCGAAACAGTATTTCTAATCCACCGATCATTCACCAAAGCTCTTGTGTGTTTTTTGGCCGGGATTCCGGAAAGAATCGGATATTTGCGCCCAAAAAATATTTTCGTTATAAATAAATCGGTCCAACCGCCGGTTTGCAACGATATCCATCGCCAGGATTATTATCTTTCATTATTTGAGCAGTCGGGGATAACGATAAAAGACCGGCTTCCTAAAATATACACATCCGAAGACAAAACTCAAAGGCACGAAGATTTAATAAGTGCGGCGCACAATAAATACAAATACCTCGCGGGGATAAATCCTTCGGCAAATTGGCTGCTTAAACGCTGGCCACAGAAAATGTTTGCCTTACTATGCGATAAATTGATAAAGGAATTAAACTGCGGTATATTTTTTATTGGCGCAAAAAGCGACTCCGGGACCGTTAGCGCCGTAACTCAAATGATGGAGAATGAATATTTTAATCTCTGTGGCAAAACTGATGTAAAAGAGTTGGCGCATCTTATCGAACATATGGATCTTTTTATATCCAATGACTCAGGGCCTGCCCACCTTGCGGCATCATTAGGCGTTCCAACGCTTGTTTTCTTCGGCCCTACGTCACCTAAAATGACATCGCCTCGAGGAAGAAATGTTAAAATACTAGAAAAACCTCATGGATGCCAGGTGCCTTGCTATAAACTTGATTGCGTTGACAATGTTTGCATGAAAAATATAAGCGTTGATGACGCGTTTGTTGAAGCAAAATTACTTTTGGAAAATGTATAAAAATATCCTGGTAAATCTGCCTACAAATATCGGCGATAGCGTGATAGCTCTTCCGGTAATAGACAAACTGCACGCAAATTATCCTGACGCAAACATTTCCGCAATCTGCTCAAACCGCATAATAGAATTCATAAGCCGGCACAGTTTTATCAACAATACGCTTCTTTACGATAAATACGCAAAAATCCGGAACAAAATACAATTCTCGCTATCACTTCGGGGAAAATATGACCTTATGGTTGATTTAAAAAATTCGATGCTGCCATTTTTCGCGGGTTGCCGGCATACCTCGTTTTTCAGAAATTTTACAGATAATAAGCATTCAAAAGATATATATCTTTCGCTGATAAAAAAATTTGCTCCCAAGGAAACCGATAAGGCAGGGGATTTTTTACTGACCGAAGAAGAAAGGGGGAAATGGAATGCCTATAATTTTTCTCGTTCAATATTTATCGCCTGCGCTTCTAATTCAGATCCTAAACGCTACCCGTATAAATGTTTGAAGGAAGCGATCCAAAAATTAAAAACCGGGGAAAAAATAGTCATAATCGGGCAGGAATCGGATAAAAGGTTTTATGGCGATATCGGTTCTATGGAAAACGTCATTGATTTGACTGGAGAAACCAAAATTCATGAAATTTTTTACCTTCTGAAAAATTATGCTTCTATGGCAATATGCGTAGATTCAAGCATACTTCATATCGCAAGTTACGTTGATACCCCCATAATAGGATTGTTTGGGCCAACCAGCACTCAAAAATACGGGCCATGGTCAAAAAAATTCATCCTGCTAGGGAGAAACGACTTGCCCTGCGTACCATGCCAGATGCCTTGCTGCCGCTATAATCATGAATGCATGGATATAGGGCCGGATGAAATTGTTGATGCGGTCAGTCGTTTATCTAAAATATTATGCTAAAAAAAGAAATTAAAAAGATACTTATAGTACGGACGGACAGGATTGGTGATGTAATTCTATCTACTCCGGTAATTAAGAACTTACGCCTTGCATATCCTGACGCACACATAGCGTTTATGTTGCGCCCATATACTAAAGAGATCGTAGAAAGCAATCCCTATTTAAACGAAATTATCGTTTACGATAAAAATAACAAACATAAAAGTATTTTTTCTTCAATTAACTTTTGTTTTTTCCTGCGCAAAAAGAAATTTGACATCGCATTTATTTTAAATCCTTCGAGCCGCGCCAATTTGATTACATTTTTCGCCGGTATTCCAACAAGAGTAGGTTTAAATAGAAAAATGGGTAGATTTTTGAGCCATAAAATTGAAGACACAAAGCACGAAGGCAAGAAACACGAACTTGAATATACTCTTGATATCTTGCGCGCAACAGGAATCAGCGCTACGGATAGACAGACATATTTCCCCTTAAAAAAATCTTCGGAACAAAAAATTGAAGCGCTTCTCAAAAATGCCGGCATCGAAAATAGGGGGTTCCTTGTCATGCATCCATGGGCATCCTGCATTTCGAAACGCTGGCCCAAGGAATACTTCGTAGAACTTATCGGATTATTAAAACAAAAAACCAGCCTAAAAATTATAATAATTGACGAACAAAAACGCGACTTCCTGGAAAATTTGCGCCGGGAAAATGAGATTATCGATTTAAGCGAAACTCTAAGCTTATCGGATACGGCATCCCTTCTTAAACAGGCAAAATTATTCATATCTAACGATTCCGGACCGGTGCATATTGCGGCCAGCCTGGATATACCGGTTATTTCTATCTTTGGGAGAAACGATCCGGGGCTATCTCCGAAACGCTGGATGCCGCTTGGAAGAAAATCATTTTATCTCCATAAAGGCTGCGAAGAAGTAAAATGTCTTGCGCATAATTGTAAGAAAAATTTTGTTTGCCTGAAAAACATAACTCCCCAGGAAGTTTTAGAAATTGCTTTATCAATTCTTAAAGCACCTTTTGAAAAGTAAATGCAACTTTTCAAAAAGAAGTGATATAATATTTTTATGCAAAAGCGAGTAAGGCGCCTCCTGATAATAACCACCGATAAGCACCTGCGTGACATTTTACATTTTTGTTTTGACGGATGGGGCTATGAAGTCTTCATACACGAACCACGTATAGATGATATCGTGGTAATTAAAAAAATTTCTCCTGATGCCATAATTATCGATGTTCATTCCGCAACGAAACCTCATCTTGAGATATGCCGGAAGCTGAAAGAAGATTTTATTACCGCTCTTATCCCGATTATCACCCTCATCGATAAAGGTCATCTGCGCGAGCAGCTTCTTACTTTAAAACAAGGCGTAGACGATTATCTTATAAAGCCTCCGGATCCTCTTGATTTAAGAACACGCATAGAAATTGCCATAAAGCGCTCACAATATAGTTTCTACTCAAGCCCGCTTACCGGATTGCCGGGCGGTCGCCTTATTGAAGATATTCTCAAGGAAAAAATCGAGAAGGATTCTTGTTTTGCCTTTGCGCATATTGATATCGATAATTTTAAATACTTTAATGATGTGTATGGTTATATAAAAGGGGATAGGGTTCTCATGCAGACCGCTTATATTCTTTATACTGTAATTAAAAAATTCAGCAGTAATGATGACTTTATCGGTCATATTGGAGGGGATGATTTCGTATTTATAACAACACCGGAAAAATACAAGGAAATTTGCCGGCATTTTATTTTTTTATTCGACAATCTGATTCCATTTCATTATACAAAAAAAGACCGTGAGCAGAATTTTGTCATTGCCCGTAACCGGTTAAAACAAATACAAAGAATGCCTTTAATGAGCGTAACCGTTGCTCTTGTTAACAAAAACAAGCCCCATGAGTTTAAAAATACCGTTGAAATAAACGAGCGTATTGCGGAAATAAAACGCTATTTAAAAAGTGTTCCGGGAAGCAAATTCATGGCTGACAGAAGAACAACCTCGGGCGACACTTCGGATTTGCAGGTATACAAAAAAGAAAATTTGTTCATAAATTACTATCGGCCGCTTGGCCAAATCTTGCTTGAACACAAAAAAATATCAGATGAGCAGCTTGACAACGCATTAACGACGCACTGGAAGAGAGGGGTCATTCTTGGCGAAATCCTTAAAGACTTAGGCTATGTCACGCCCGAAGATATCGAAAATGCTCTGAAGCTTCAGAGAGATGTCCTTGAAAAAACTCCGGTCCAATAAGCGCTAGTCTTGACAAAAAGCCATTCACTGTTATACTGTAAAAGTTTATTTTTATTTTAACTTTAATTGTGAAAAAATTCACATATAAACATGAACCACACCCTTGATTTTATAGAGAGCAATAATTTTCTTAAATTGCTTAATAACCTCACGAAAGCTTACCAGGTATTCTTTCCTGCTGAAACGAAAAAAAATTATTTCTGGCAAAGTTATACAGGGAATTTTGCATTTAATAATTACCGCGCTGTTACTTCCATTCGTCAATTTTTGACTTCGGCTGTTGAGCCTATAGGCGACTATTTTAAAACAAAAACTGAAAATTCTAAGCCGTTTTGCATCGTAGGTGCAAAAGCGTGCGATTTGAGCAATGCCTTAAAAGTCCAGGATTACGTATTCCTTGAAGGAGATGTTGATGAAAATTATAAAAAAATGAGACAGCAAAACCTCATTATCTCATCTGACTGCACAGCCATTAAAGAAACATGTTTCTGTCTGGCATTCGGAATCAAGCCTTACCCGGAAGAACTTTTTGATTTAAATATCTCACCAGCTGAAAATGGTTATGCCGTAAGAATTGGTTCGGATAGGGGAGAAAAAATCGTAGCGGAAAATAAAGATCTTTTCAAAGATATTACCTGGCAAATGCGCGAAGAACATGAGAGAAAAAGAAGTGACATTGTAAAAAAATTAACCCTTCAGGTAAGCCAGTTAAATTTTCCTCAAAAAGAATTACTCTATGACTTAATGAAAAATGGGTACGGTGATGGGGTGTGGCCGAGTGAAGCGTTGCGCTGTGTAGAATGCGGAGCTTGCATCATGAATTGCCCGACTTGTCATTGTTTTCTTCTCTTCGATACAAAAGATGAAAATGGTTATTTTAAAGGCAGAATTTGGGATGGCTGCCAATATAAGAATTTTACCCGTGTGGCAGGCGGAGCGAGTGCCTTACGGTTTCGCGAATATAGACTGCGAAATAGATATATAAAAAAATTCGAGTTTTTTCCTAGCCGGATAAACACTTACGCCTGCACCGGATGCGGCCGCTGTGTCGAAGATTGCCCGGCAAAGATTGACTTAAGAAAAATATTTGCAACACTTGACAAAAACCAGAAACACTAAAACATGAGCCTGTATTTGCCCAATAAAGTCACCCTAATAAAAATAATCGAAGAAACGCCCACGATTAAGACATTTGTTTTTAAACCCCATGTATCTTTCTCGTTTAAGACCGGCCAATTCGTAGAATTGACCTATCCGGGAGCAGGCGAAGCTCCTTTTACACCTTCTTCCAGCCCAAACAAAAAAGACGAATTCGAAGTAACGATTATGCGTGTCGGAAGAGTTACGGAATTATTCCACAATGCCAAAGAAGGGGAAGTCCTTGGGGTACGCGGTCCATACGGAAACGGTTATCCGCTTGATGATTTTAAAGGCAAGGAGCTGCTCATTGTTGGCGGTGGCGTCGGGCTTGCGCCTTTACGCTCTTTAATTTACGCGCTTTACGCCCGTATAAATGATTTTAAAAAAATAGTTATCTGCTATGGCGCAAGAAGCCCGCAGGATATTATTTATAAGTATCAACTTGATGAATTTAAGGACCAAACGAAGGTGGAGTTCCGTTTAACGGTTGACAGGGCAGAGCCAACCTGGAAAGGAAATGTCGGCATAGTTACTACGACGCTGGATAAATTACCTATCGATACAAAATCCGCTACCGGTATCGTCTGCGGCCCGCCGATTATGATGAAATTTGTCAGCCTGAAATTACTTGAATTAGGCTTTGCCCCAGATAAAGTTTATCTTTCCATGGAAAAAAATATGAGCTGCGGCCTGGGAAAATGCGGACATTGCCGGCTGGGTAAATATTATATCTGCAAAGACGGTCCGGTTTTTAAATTGCAGGATATTAAGGATATGTGGGATATTTGGGATTGATATGCAGTGCAGATGAACAGAGATAACGAAGGATGAAGGACGGAATAATCATTCGTGATTAGATAAACATGAAAAGACTATTGTTAGACCTGGAAAAGTGCGATAAATGCCTGGAGTGCGTAGTTAAGTGCGGTTACATTTACCATCCGCAAAACAAAGGCATAACTTCGCTTAGGGAATTAGCAACGTTCGCAGTTGTTTGCCACAGATGCGAAGAGGCGCCTTGCATAAATTCCTGTTATCATAACGCACTGGCAAAAGATGAGAATAAAATCATCAAGCGGGCAAAATTTTTATGCACTTCATGTAAAACCTGCGCTATTGCCTGCCCATTCGGCGTTATATTTGATGACTTCCTTGACTTCCTTGATTCGAAATGCGATTTCTGTATCGGGAGAGATAAAAAGCTATGCATGGAAACTTGTCCGCATAATGTAATCGAAATCAGAGACATAGCTGCGGATGATATTGTACAAAATATTTATATTGTATCCGATTCCCTTGCCGTAAAACATCCGAAAAAATGGTTTTTAGACGATAGGGTCTTATATAAAAAAAGATGAAAGCATTGTTCAATTATTTAATTTTCCCGGGGTTTATTTTTTCGCTGGTTATAGGCGGTATGGGCTGGTGGCTGGAGCGCAAATTTACCGCCCGCTTTCAATACCGAGTTGGCCCGCCGTGGTATCAAACTTTTCTTGATATCCTGAAGCTATTTCTGAAAGAAACGATTATCCCTGGTGGAGCATCGAAGATTTTATTTATTCTTTCGCCGCTGCTGACATTTTCTGCGGTGCTTATGTTTAATCTTATGTTGACAGAAAATTACTTTTTAGATAAAAGTTTTGTTGGCGATATCCTGGTTATGCTTTATCTTTTAATTATCCCTTCGCTTTTCATAATTCTTGGTGCATCGAGTTCCCGCAACCCGCTGGCTTTAGTTGGCGCTTCACGGGAAACAAAGCTCATGCTTTCTTATGAATTTATATTTATAATCAGCCTGGTAATTATCATAATCAAATCCAACGGTAATTTGATGCTTGCTGATATCCTAAATAACCAGATAAACCGCGGAATGTATCTTAAAAGCGCTTCCGGCACAATTGGTTTTATCCTGGCTCTTTTCTATATCCAGGCTAAACTCGGCATAGTGCCATTTGATGCTGCAGAAGCCGAACAAGAAATAATGTCTGGAACAGCCATTGAATATTCCGGCCCGCTTCTCGGGTTTTACCGCATCGCAAAAACTTTGCTTTATTTTTCGCTACCCTTATTCGTAATCGCGTTGTTCGGGCAAATCGCAATAAATAATCCGTTGCATAAATATTCGGCATTCGTTATCGAATATGTGCTAATTCTTTTATTAATTTCGGTAATTAAAAACATAAATCCGCGCCTGCGTATAAAAGAAATTCTGGGATTTTTCTGGTTTTTCCTTTTTCCGCTGGGAATATTAGGTATAATTTTAGCCATAAAAGGTTTATAATGGGTATAAAAGAAAAAATTTTAACTAAATCATTATGGGTGTTTCATGCCAGTGTTGGCTCCTGCAACAACTGCGATATCGAAATCCTTGATTGCCTTACCCCAAGATTCGACGTTGAAAGATTGGGAATCCAGCTTGTTGGAAGTATCAGGCATGCGGATGTAATTTTAGTTACCGGCGCAATGAACAAAAAAGCCCTCAAACGCTTTAAGAAAGTTTGCGGGCAGGCGCCAAAACCGTGCTTCATTGTTGCGGTGGGGATATGCCCATGCTCAATGCACATGTTTAAGGGGAGTTATTCCATGCAGTCGCCATTAGATGAAATCATGCCTGTAGATTTATATATTCCAGGATGCCCACCGCGACCGGAAGCAATTATCGCAGGGCTGGCTAAACTTATAAATAAGGTAAATAAATAATTACTAAAATGATAAAAGACGAGATAAAAAATAATTTAGAAAACCAAATCAGAGACTGGATAGTTAAAAATCCTAAAAGAATTTATTTTACCATTGACAAAAAAGATATAAAAACTGTAGCGAAATTTCTCCACCGGGATAAAAAGATGCGTTTATCGACCATAACCGGCGCTGATAACGAAATTAATTTCGAGCTCCTGTACCATTTCGGGCTTGATGCAACCGGAGAAATCTTTAGCGTGCGTGTATTCCTGGAAAAAGATAAGCCAGAAATTGATTCGCTGGTAGAAATTTTTAGAGCCAGTGACTGGGTCGAACGTGAAATACATGAAATGTTGGGAATAAATTTTGTTGGCCATCACCAGTTAAAGCATTTGCTCCTTGACGACGATTGGCCGAAAGATGATTTTCCATTAAGGAAGAGCAGAAAAAATGGCTGAAAGAAAAATCGTACCAATTGGCCCTTATCATCCGCTTCAGGAAGAACCTGAATTTTTCAAACTCATCGTCGAAGGCGAACACGTTGTTGAGCTTGAAATTGATATTGGTTATAACCACCGGGGGATAGAAAAGCTCGCTGAAGAAAAGCACTGGGACCAGATAACGTTCCTCGTTGAAAGAATCTGCGGCATATGCTCAAATTCTCATCCTTTTGCCTATTGCCTGGCCGGAGAAGATTTATTGGGGATAGAGGTTCCGGAAAGAGCCAATTACATTAGGATGATTATCGATGAATTACAGAGGCTGCATTCGCATCTTTTATGGCTTGGTTTAGCCGGACACTTTATCGGTTACAACACAATTTGGATGTGGGCCTGGAAAGCCAGAGAACCTGTCTTGGATTTATTCGAACTAATTTCCGGAAATAGGCAAAACTACGCGATGCTAAAAATTGGCGGGGTAAGGCGTGATATTAAGGAAGAGGCTTACCCTGTAATTCGAAAAACCATAAAGAATTTATATCCGACTTTAAAAATGTTCCAGAAAGCCATACAGGATGACCCGGTTATTCAAACAAGAACCAGAGGTGTGGGGATATTAAAAAAAGAAGACGGTATATCCTTTGGCGCAGTGGGCCCTACGGCAAGAGCAAGCGGAATAGATATTGACGTGCGCAGAGATGACCGATACGCGCGCTATGATACACTAAGCTGGTCAGTCATAACCCGAAACGAAGGCGATATCCACGCAAAGCTACTAGTAAGAGTTCTGGAAATGATTGAATCCTGCTCGATAATTGAACAGTGTTTGGACAGAATCCCAAAAGGCGAAATTGAAACCGAAGTGCGCGATATCCCTCAAGGTGAAGGCATAGGGCGGGTAGAGGCACCAAGAGGCGAGTGCTTTCATTATATCCGAAGCGATGGCACAAACCGGCCGGTACGCCACAAAATCAGAGCGCCTTCATTCGTAAATGTTGCAACAAATCTCGTAACTGTTCCGGGTTATACAATATCAGATGCTGCGCTGACTCTTGCCGCGGTTGATCCTTGTTATTGCTGCACAGAAAGAAGCGCGGCATTCACTCTAACCGGAGAAAAAATCTTAAAAGGCGAGGATCTTATTAGATTATCTATCGAAAAAACGGAAAAAATAAAAAAAATTTACGGCAATGATAAAAAATAATTTTTTTATTTCTGTTATCTGTACTCTACCGGCAAAACGAGGTTAAATGGACTTTAAAAATATTTTACTTTTTGATTCGCTTTCGAAATTGGTCGGCACGTTTATTATTTTCTTTACTGCCGTAATTTTCATTTACTCTTTAGGTTTTATAAAGAGCAAAAAGCTGGAGTATTACTTTTGGTTTTTCCTGACATCAATTGTCTCTTTGGGGGTAGTTTTTAGTGCTAACTTAATCTATATCGTTATTTTCTGGGGCTTTCTCGGGATGTCGCTTTTTAAGTTAGTCAATCTTTACTCCTATACTGATAAGGATATCGCCAGAGCCGCAAAAAAAAGTTTCATTATTGTCGGCGGGAGCGATGGCTTTCTTTTATTTGGATTTCTGATTTATAGTTACATAACCGCAAGTACCCTTGTAGCCGGAAATATTATACTTATCAACACGCCTCTTTCTTTACTTTCCTTTATTTTTATTGCTATCGGCTGTTTTGCTAAAGCCGGATGTATGCCGTTTCATATCTGGGTTCCGGAAGTAGCGGAAAAAGCAAGTATTCCGGTGGTTGCCTACTTGCCGGCATCTTTAGACAAACTCTTAGGAATTTACCTTTTGGCCAGAATCGTTAAAGATTTTTTTGTCCTTAACGATATTGCAAAAATTATCCTGCTTGTTGCTGGCGGTCTTACGGTCATTTGTGCGGTAATGATGGCGCTCATCCAGCATAATGCTAAAAAGCTTTTAGGTTATCATGCGGTTTCCCAGGTTGGCTATATGGTACTTGGCATTAGCTGTGGTTCACCGCTTGGGCTTGCGGCTGGGTTATTCCATATGGTTAACAATGCAATATACAAATCCTGCCTGTTTTTGAACATCGGTAATGTAGAAAAAAGCTCCGGCACGGTTGAGCTCGAAAAGCTGGGCGGATTAGGCAAATTTATGCCGATAACATTTCTTACAACGCTAATTGCGTCTTTATCAATTTCCGGCATCCCGCCGCTAAATGGATTCATCTCCAAATGGATGGTCTACCAGGGTTTAATTGATTTTATGAATTCCGCCGGTTCTCTCACTTTAAAATTCACCATCGCTTTATCGCTGGTTTTTGCGCTTATTGGCTCCGGGCTTACGCTTGCCTCATTCTTAAAGCTGAATGCGGGAATATTTTTAGGTAATCCCGAAAAGGAGGTTAAAGAAGCCGGAAAATTACTTCTATTTACACCGGTTATTCTTTCTTTGCTTTGTTTAATTTTCGGTATTTTCGCTTATTCTACCATTTTAAAATTCATACAAAAAAGCGCAGGGAGTTTTGTCGAAATCGGCCTATGGCAACCGCAACTTGCCACATACCTGATAATCGCGGGGTTAGTGTTAGGATTAATCATTTTTTCGATAATGAAGAAAAAAGTTCGCACAAGCGCTTCTTTTATCGGAGGAGAAGAGTTGTTACCGACAGAAGAGGTAAAAATAGGGGATTTTTATAATGCCATCAAAGAGATGCCACTTTTAAAGAATATTTATAAATTCGCAGAAGAAAAAATATTTGATATTTATGAACTACTTAAAAAATTTGCGTTCATTATCATTAGATTTTTGCGTTATTTGCACAATGGGATATTGTCTACTTATCTAGTCTGGTGTCTGATTGGAGCAATCGGATTATTTTTTTATCTTTTTAAATGAAATTAATACCGTCCAATTGTAAAGAAGGCATAAAGTCGCAAAAAAATCTTTTGCGCTTTTTCGGTATTAGTGGCTTTACGGTGTGAAAACTTAAAATGCTTGAAATAAATTTTCTATTAATCTTCATTATCCTTGGTGCGCTCGTTGCCATTAATGTAAAAGATTTGCTTTCGGCGGTTGTTGCGGTTGGCGCAAGCGGCCTTGGGCTTTGCATAACTTTTTTAATGCTAAAAGCGCCTGATTTAGCAATTACCCAATTGGTCGTTGAAATCCTGTGTTTAGCTATTTTAATCAGGGCGACCGCGAGAGACGATTTGCCTTTTTCAACTTCGGGGCGCTGGCTTTTCAATACTGTGGCAACTTGCCTATTTTTAGCTGTTTTTCTCTATGCGGGCTATCAGGCTTTAAAAAATCTGCCGGTTTTCGGTAGCCCTGTGATGCGGGTTTCTGAATTCTTTCTTAACGAAGCGAGCCAAAAAACTCATGCGACCAACCTGGTCTCGGCGATAAACCTGAATTTCCGTGCCTATGACACCCTAGGTGAAGCTACTGTCTTATTTGCTGCCGCCATAGGCGTAATGAGTGTAATGCGCAAAAAAGCACGTAAAAAATTAGGGGAAAAAGATGAAGGCTAAGAACAATTCAGATAATAAAGGAATGAGCCTTATCGTTAAGACTGTTACCCGTATTTTTGTGGGTTTAATACTTCTCTATGGAATCTATATTGTCCTGCATGGGCATGTTTCTCCGGGCGGAGGATTTGCCGGCGGATTTATTATTGCGCTTTCTTACATTCTTTTCATGCTTGCTTTCGGAAAAGAAGAAATATTAAAAAGAATCCCTGAAAGAATGATTTCCATCCTTGAAAGTTTAGGCGTAATTATGTTTTTAGTTATTGCACTTTTAGGTTTTAGCGGCGGATATTTCTTTTACAATTGGCTTCCCAAAGGAATGCCGTTTAAACTTCTCTCTGCCGGAACCATACCAATTTCAAATGTCGCGCTTGCGCTCTTGGAGGTATCGCTTGGTTTATTTGGAATATTTCTGGTGCTGGTCTTATTGAAATTTGCTCCGAAAAAAGATTTGGAAAAAGACGAGGAATAAAATGCTTACTTATTTTCTCTGCTTGATATTATTTTGCGTAGGGCTTTACGCAATTGTTCGAAAACGAAATATCATAAAAATAATTATCGGTATTATCATCTGCGAATATGCGGTCAATCTATTTCTTGCACTCTTTGCATACAAAATGAACGGCCGTTCCCCGATATACTCTCCTAGGCAGGAAATAGTAAACATGGTTGACCCGCTGCCGCAGGCCTTGGCATTAACTTCTATAGTAATCGGCTTGGCTACTACGGCGTTGCTTGTCGGAATCGCCATAAGAATTTATGAAAAATACGGCACATTCGATATAACAAAAATAAATAGGTTAAAAGGCTGATATGAACCCATCCCTTCCAAAACAAACTATGTTTACCGATAAAGATATGGGAAGGTTGGGACAAGATAAAGATTTACTAAAAAAATGTTTTAGAAAAGGAAGGGCTGGGTGAAATTAATTCCTTTATTCATAATCTTACCGCTTGGAGCTGCTTTTTTGCTTTCGCTTTCCGGAAAGAGAAAAGGGGCTTTTTGCGATATTTTTTCTAACGCAATAACTTTGCTTCTTTTTATTATTTCTCTGATTACGCTCTACAATACCAATACACAAATACTTCCTCTTATTTATAAAGTTGGAGGATGGGCTCCGCCTATTGGCATACCTCTGGTTGTCGACAGCTTAACGGCTTTTATGCTTTTAATCGTAAATTTTATCTCTTTTATGATTAACTTATACTCGGTAAACTACATGGAAAAATTTACGGCAAAAAGTAAGTTTTACACTTTGTTTCTCCTTATGGTTGGCGGAATGAACGGCGTAGTTATCAGCGGAGACATTTTTAACCTTTTTGTCTTTTTTGAGCTTGCTTCAATCGCAAGTTACGCACTTGTTGCCTTCGGAAGCAGAGCGGAAGAGATGGAAGCGTCTTTCAAATATATGGCCATGAGCGCAATGGGTTCTCTTTTTATTCTTCTGGGAATTGTTTTTCTTTATTCAAACGCCTCTACGCTAAATATGGCTCATCTTTCAGAGGTTATTTCAAACCAAGGAATCAACAAGACAGTTATTTTCTCAAGTATTTTATTCATCTTGGGCTTTGGCATAAAATCAGCAATTGTTCCGTTTCATGCCTGGCTTGCCGATGCTCATCCGGCAGCACCGGCACCGATTTCGGCCATGCTTTCCGGAATTCTGATTAAATCCCTGGGAATATACAGCCTCTGCCGGATTTTTTATAACGTTTTAGGCGTCACTACGTCTTTTTTAAGCTTATTAATGTTTTTAGGCGCAGTTTCAATAATTGTAGGCGGCTTACTCGCCCTCGGTCAGTCAGATTTAAAACGAATGCTGGCTTATTCATCCATAAGCCAGGTTGGTTATATAATTTTAGGCTTAGGTATCGGTACTCCTATGGCTATACTTGGAGCGCTGTTTCATTTATTTAATCACTCCATATTCAAATCTCTGCTTTTCTTAAACTCCGGAGCAGTGGAATATGCCACCGGCACGCGGGATTTAGAAAAGCTTGGAGGGCTACGCGAAAAAATGCCGATAACCGCGAATACATCTTTAATCGCTTCTATGGGTATCTCTGGAATACCGCCGTTTAATGGTTTTTTCAGCAAATTGCTGATTATTTTTGCTTGCATAAAAAGCGGTTACATCGGCTATGGCATCTGGGCAATTATAGGTAGTGTTTTAACTATTTCCTATTTTATGAAATTCCAAAAATCCGCATTTTTTGGCCCGGCACCTAAAGAATTGGAAAGTACGCGGGAAGTCCCCTTCCTAATGCAAACCTCAATGGTAATTTTATCAATCGTTTGCATCTTTAGCGGTGTAATTATTTTACCGAAATTCGGCAATTATTTTACCGAACCGGCCAAAAACGTATTAGCGCAGGGAAAAGATTATAAAGATATGATTTTAAAGGTGACAAATGAGAAGTAAGTTAATATTATTTATCGTTGGCTTTATTATTTGGTGTTTGTTGCGCTTTCCAGTAGACGCACAACATATATTCATCGGAATTATCGTTGCCGCTTTCGTGACGTTACTCTTGGGCGACCTTTTTACCAATCGTCCGGCCCAATTTTTCAAAGTGCAGCGCTATTTATGGTTTTTATACCTTATGCCCGTCTTTATCTGGGAATGCTTTAAAGCAAACCTGGATATCGCGCGCTATATTATCAGCCCCAATCTTTCCCTCAAACCAGGAATTATTAAGGTAAAAACCTCGCTAAAAACAGATATAGGCTTGACTTATCTTGCAAATATAATTACCTTAACTCGGGGCGCCATAACCGTTGATTTAGATAAAGAAGAGAGTTGTCTATATCTCCATTGCATTGAAGTTGGCGATAAAAAAGAAATCATAACGGCCGCGGTCAATAAATTTGAGAATCTTATAAAGAAAATATTTGAATAAGATGAACCCAGCCCTTCCAAAACAAACGATGTTTATCTATAAAGATATGGAAAGGTTGGAACAAAACAAAGATGCACTCGGAAAATGTTTAAAAAAAGGAAGGGCTTGGTGAAAACAGTGCGTTATTTTATCAGTGCTTTATTGCTGGCAGTAATTCTTTCTGCGCTATTGTTCCACCCACTTAATATTTTAATGTATCCTGATCTGCCGTTTTTAAATATCCTAAAAAGGGGAATGAGTATAATTCTTTTAAGTGCATTTTTTTGTCTCTTTCGTGTACTACGCGGACCGAATGCTGCCGACAGAATTGTCGGTATGGATATGCTTGGAATTTTAATTGTGGGCATATGTGCGCTGTTAAGCATAAGCACAAAAAGGAGTTGGTATATGGATATAGGCATTGCCTGGGCATTACAAAGTTTTATCTCAACTCTTGCCTTTGCAAAGTTTTTAGAAGGAAAGGATTTCGATGAATAATATAATCGGGGTAATTTTTATTACTCTAGGCCTTGCATTTGACTTGATTGGGTGCCTCGGCCTTTTCAGATTCCCTGATGTGTATAATCGATTACAGGCTTCGACAAAATGCGTTACTTTTGGCACTTGTAATATTTTATTTGGCACATTTTTAGTTTTAGGTTTTAATGCTGCGGGAATAAAATGTTTACTTGCACTCATATTTTTGCTATTTAGTTCGCCGACTTCTTCTCACGCCTTGGCGCGCGCAGCGCATAAATCAGGAGAGAAGTTGTGCGAAGGGAGTGTCGGCAACGAATATAAGTAATAATGATTTAACCGGGTAATAAAATGAAATATCCAAAATTACGCGAAATAAAAGGCGCCATAACTTCTTTATTTTCAAAGGCTTATACAACAAAGTTTCCTAAAAAGCCTTGCATTCCTTTTCGCGCGTTCCGCGGCCGGCCTTATTATTATGAAGATAAGTGTATCGGCTGCACCGCTTGTGTTAATGTTTGCCCGACAAAAGCTTTAAACTTTAAGGACGTGGCGGAGAATGGCCGCGCAAAAAGAGTGTTCACGGTTAATTGGGATGTATGCATTGCCTGTGGGCAATGCCAATTAAACTGCGTAAGTGTTGAAGGAATAATGCTCTCCAACGAATTCGACATTGCAACAACAGAAAACAGAAAAAGTCTTATCCAGACAATAGAGAAAGAGATGATTTTCTGCGAATGCTGCAATAGAGCTTTTGCCTGCAAAGACCACCTGGATTGGACAATTAAAAAACTCGGGGCCTTATATCCGCCAAATACAACACTACTTACCTTTGCTCAAAGTATGCTTTTCGGCAAAAAATGCTATGCCGCAGATAAGCTGCTTAAACGCGCTTCAAGGTTCAGTATCCTGTGCCCTGATTGCCGCCGAGAAACAGTGTTTAGTTCCTAGCGCATGAGAAAATTCCAAGCACCAAGCTCAAACCCATTCGACCTCCAAGGACAAATTCCAGACAAATTTAATTTTCGCGTTCCGATGTCCAAAATTTTAGGCTTGAGAATTTGGTCATTGGATATTAGAATTTGTTTGGTCATTGGAAATCGGGATTTGGAACTTTATAGCAGGATAAATTCATGAAATGTTTTGCCTTTGACTTAGGCAGGGTTCTTTTTGATTTTGATTACGAGATTGCTCTGGATAAAATAAAAGACAAGATTTTAGTCCCGCCTGACGAAATTATAAATGAGCTTTTCGTAAATAATTTTGCCGACGATTTTGAGAAAGGTACTATTTCAGGCCTTGATTTTTATAATAAGTTTAAAATCCGGTTCAAGGCGTCAGTTACGTATGAAGAATTTTCTACGGTTTGGACGGAAATTTTTTCTCCAAATACGGAAATGATAAAACTTGTCGAAAAAATCAGCCTTTTGTATCCCACCTGCCTTATTTCAAACATCAATGAGCTACATTACGAATATCTTCAGAAAAAATATCCGCAAGTTTTTGCTTTTTTTGACCACCTAGTGCTTTCATTTAAGGTAAAGGCGCTAAAACCAGAAAAAGCTATATATGAAGAATTAAAAAAGGTTAGTGGCTGTAAATATGAAGACATAATTTACATTGACGATCGCCACGACTTAATCCATCAAGCAAAACAATTTAAATTATCGGCCATACATTTTACCAGTTTTGAAAATCTAATATCAGAGCTTAAGATGATTTCCGTACTCATACCTGAAGAAAAAGAGAAAGAAATATTAAGAGGGATTAGAGAAAAGATTAAAAGCCACAAAAAAACTCTTCTGGTAGGAATTGGAAATTCGTTGAAGTCCGATGACAGGGCTGGTGTAACGATAGCACAGAAAGTAAAAGGCCGTGTCAGCTTAACTGTCATTGAGGCGGGTACAGCTTTAGAAAGTTATTTAAGTAAAATATCTAATTCCGGAAGCGATCTTGTAATTTTCATTGATGCGGCAGCATTGGGAGTGGAGATAGCCTTCGGATGTTACGAAAGTACGCAAGCACAGGAAATTTCTTTGTATTTTACCCACGATGTATCGCTTAAACTGGCAACGCAATACTTGCAAAGCGAATCCCGGTTTGATATACTTATCCTTGCTATCGGCGCCCATAATTTTTCTTTCGGCGGGACGGCAAGCGAAGAGGTCGGGCGGGTCGAGGAAATAATCAGCAGCTTTTTTATTAAAAACTTTCCCGCATAAAATTGATAAAAAAATGAATTTTCAAAAAATATCACCGATTAAAAAATTTTCCTTAAAAGAAATTACCTATTTTATTGCTTTTGCTTTATTTTTAAATACTTTAATCGCGTGTGTTCCTGTCATCATTGCCGGTACCGGCGCTATAATAGGATATTCACTAAGCACTGATTCCGCTATCGGAGATATAAAATGTGATTACCGCACTCTTTGGGATATTACTGTCGATAAGCTGCAAAGCATGCAGGCAGATATATCTGTTTCCAATGAATCAAAAGGCTTCATTAAAGCAAAAATATCTGGCCATGACGTTACGGTCAAAATAGATGAAATGAGTCCGAAAATGCAGAAATTAAAAATTTCCGCGCGTAGACACCTCATGCCAAAGCCTCAATTTGCCCAAAAAATATTCGTGAAAATTGCGGAAGACTTACGGTGATAAAAAAACTTTTACCTTTTTTAATCTTTCTTTGTGCCTGCAATCAAACCTGCGATTACTCACGCATAAAGGTAATAAAAGTAATCGATGGAGATACTGTAAAACTTGAAAATGGAAAAAACCTGCGTTACATCGGCCTTGACACACCGGAAGTGCGGATAAAGAAAGGTGGACGCTTTATCTATAACCCTCAACCATTTGCCATCGATGCAAAAAGATTAAATCAAAAATTAGTAGAGAATAAATATGTGCGCATAGAATTTGATGTCGAGAAAAAGGACATATACGGAAGACTGCTTGGCTACTGTTTTCTTGGAAACACTTTCGTAAACGCAAAACTAATAGAAGAGGGCTTTGCCGTAACTTATACAATCCCCCCTAATGTCAAATATGTCGACACATTCGTCGCCCTGCAGCGTGCTGCACGGAAAGACAAAAAAGGAATGTGGGGTGTTTACGAAACCGTGAGTGCCGAAGAAGCCCCTCAATATGTAAATCAAATACGGACAGTCAGGGGGAAAATTAACAATTCCCGTCAGACAAAGAAATTCATTGCTCTTAGCTTCGCCACACAGGGAAAAGGAATTGTTAGGATAATCATATTCAATAATTCATCTGGGGATTTTTATAAAAAGGGGATAGACCCCCTTAAATTCTATATTGGAAAGACCGTTGAAGTAAGTGCAAGGATTCGGCAATACAATAAATACACCGAAATAATTGCAAGCTCACCTGACGAAATAACCCTTCCCTGACTGGAGCCCGCACGGGCAAGGCCCGCGGGTCCTTTTTACCTTGCCCGCTTAAAGCGGGCGACGCCCCTTTCCGCCACCAACCCACGGGCCAAGCTCGCGGAATTCCGGCAAAATGGATTAACGTCCGATTCAGCAAAACCAGCGGCATTCGTTCTTACCTTAAAAAGATATAATCTTTTGTTTGCGAAAAAGTAAAAATTATTTGACAAATCATCAAATTAGTGATATAGAGAATCTAGTCTGCACCCGATGCTATTTTGACCGAGAAAAGTCAGGAAAAAATTAGATTACGCCAATTACAAGGATGCCTACATAACATCAACCGTAACCCAAACCGAGGGAAATGCCGTTACTGCCGACTCAGTTAATTTTGTCGAAACCGGAATCAAGCTTTTTGTAACGCCGACTATCAACACCAAGGGTTTTGTAACTATGAAAATAAAACCAGAAATAAGCTCTGCCGAAACAAAAACAATAATTTCTCAGGATAAAAAAACTGACGTGCCAATCGTAACCTCATCGGAAACAGAGACAACCGTTATGGTAAAAGACGGCATAACCATAATCATCGGCGGCCTCCGGCAGGACCAGCATAAGAAAACCGTAAAAAAGATACCTATTCTTGGTGATTTACCGGGATTACGTTACCTTTTCAGCAGCACCTCCGATGAAGTTGATAAAAACGATTTAATAATACTTCTAACGCCCCATATTGTTTCTGGAGAAGCAGCATATACGGATTTTGCGGAAATAAAACCACAGGACGGTGCTGTTATCAGCATGGTCGGTGGGAAACTCGTCAAAGAACGAATCGTCAATCCAAAGACAAATCTTTCGGGCGATATACCTCCGGAAAGTTATTACAGCCTGCTTGTAAATCGCATACGAGAAATAAGCCGGGCCCATAAACCTGACAAGGAGAGGGGCGAAGTCAAAATCGCGTTCACCCTTTCAGATGACGGCACGTTGTTAGAGAATCCTTCCGTAACAAAAAGCACTAATTTCAAGCTCGACCCTTATGCCCTAGAAGCCCTAAAACAGGCAGTACCGTTTCCGCCGTTTCCCAAGGATCTGGCACAAAAAACAAAGAAATTTGAATTAACCCTAGTTTATTAGCCGGGTTAATTGCCCTCAAAAATCCCTGCAATTTAAAAGTCAGAAATTCAGATTAGTGCTTTAAAAAATATTATTTTAATGTATAATATATGTCTTGTTAGTCATTTTCAGCAAATTGATAATAATTAATAATTATAATGCATATGGCGGAAGATAAGCTGGCAAGGATAGTATCTTTATGTAAAAGGCGCGGATTTGTGTTTGGCGGCTCCGAAATATACGGTGGCCTGTCCAGCATCTGGGATTACGGGCCCCTTGGCGCTAAACTTAAAAAACGCATAAAAGATATCTGGTGGGATACTTACGTTGAGAAACGGGAAGATATTCTTGGCCTTGATAGCAGTATAATTATGCACGAGGATGTCTTCAAGGCTTCCGGCCACCTCGAAGGTTTTACTGACCTGTTGGTCGACTGCCCTAAATGCAAGAAACGTTTCCGTATCGATAAGCTTGAAAAGAAAAGCGAGAATTTATATAAATGCGCGGAATGCGGCACTGATATTGATACACAAAAAAGCAAAGCACGTAAATTTAATTTGATGCTTAAAACTAATGTCAGCGCCACAGAAGATGAGCCGTATTACGGCTATTTGCGGCCGGAAACCGCACAAGGTATCTTTGTAAACTTTATAAACGTCTTAAATTCCTGTCATCGAAAACTGCCTGTGGGTATCGCGCAAATCGGAAAAGCATTCCGGAATGAAGTAACTACCGGAAGTTTTATTTTCCGCATGAAAGAATTCGAGCAGATGGAAATCGAATATTTCGTAAAGCCTGAAGAAGCCGACAAATACTATAAATACTGGGTCAACGAACGCTATAATTTTTATACTTCAAGAATCGGATTGCGAAAAGAAAATATACGGTTGCGTGAACATACGAAAGACGAACTTGCTCATTATGCAAAATCCTGCACTGATATCGAATACAATTTCCCGTTTGGTTTCAGCGAACTGGAAGGCATTGCCAACCGCGGAAATTTTGACTTAACCGAACATGGCAGAGTCAGCAAAAAAGACCTTTCCTTTTTTGACGAACAAACCAAGGAAAAAGTAGTACCCTTTGTTATTGAACCTTCAGCCGGTGTTGACCGGACATTCTTTGCCGTAATTTGCGATGCCTACCAGGAAGAAGAGGTAAATGGCAAAATTCGCGTCGTCTTAAAATTAAATAGTGCGCTTGCCCCGTATCAGGCAGCGATATTCCCGCTCTTAAAAAATCGGCCGGAATTGATTGAACTTGCAAAAAAGATTTTTTGTGATATAAAAGAGAAATTGCCTGCTTTATATGACGATACAGGCGCCATCGGAAAACTGTATCGCCGTCAAGACGAAATCGGCACACCGTTATGCATAACCGTCGACGTCGAAAGCATAAATGATAAAAAAGTTACGATAAGGGATAGGGATACCATGAAACAGGAAAGAGTGACAGTAGATAACGTTTTTGATTACATAAAAGAACGCAACAAGAAACAGTCCACAGTCGACAGTTGATGACCCACAGATCTAGAACTGTGACTTATGGTCTACGGGGTGTGGACTAAAATAAGCAAGGAGGAATGGCATCATGGCGAAAAAGTATGTGTATTCGTTTGGTGGAGGAAAAGCCGACGGCAATGAAAGCATGAAGAATCTTCTTGGCGGAAAAGGCGCCAACCTTGCTGAAATGGCCGGCCATAAAGATTTATGTCTACCGGTTCCCCCGGGATTCACAATCACAACCGAAGTTTGTACTTATTATTACGCTAACAAACGTACTTATCCTAAAATTCTGAAGGAAGACGTAGTGAAAGCGTTAAAAAAAGTAGAAACCTTAATGGGCAAAAAATTTGGCGATGTTAACAATCCGCTTCTTGTTTCCGTGCGTTCCGGCGCAAGAAAGTCAATGCCGGGAATGATGGAAACAGTTTTAAACGTGGGCCTTACCGAAAAAACCATACCTGGATTAACCAAGCAAACCAAGAATGAACGGTTTGTATATGATGCTTACCGGCGCTTGATTATGATGTATTCCGATGTCGTCATGGAAAAGGCTGCCGGCATTGAACCGGAAAATGATGAAATGGGCATCCGCAAACAGCTTGAAAAAATCATGACGGAAATGAAGAGCAAAAAAGGCGCAAAGAGCGATACCGAACTTAGCGCGAGTGACTTAAAAACTCTTTGCTCCTTGTTTAAAACAAAAATAAAAGAAGTACTGAAGAAAGAATTTCCCGATGACCCAATGGAACAATTATGGGGAGGAATTTCTGCAGTATTTCTTTCCTGGAACGGAAAAAGAGCAATTGCGTATCGGCGCATCGAAAATATTCCTAATGAATGGGGAACAGCGGTAACTGTCCAAACCATGGTTTTCGGAAATATGGGCGACGATAGCGCAACCGGCGTTGCTTTTACCAGAAATCCGGGTAGCGGAGAAAACGCATTTTACGGTGAGTATCTCGTAAACGCACAAGGCGAAGACGTGGTTGCCGGAATCCGCACGCCAGCGCCGCTTAATAAATACTCAAAAAGCGAACATAACAAAGGATTGATCAGTTTAGAAGAATCATCGCCTAAGATTTACAAAGAACTTGTTGATATAAGAAACCGCCTGGAAAAACACTATCACGACATGCTTGATATCGAATTTACGATTGAAAAAAGTAAACTCTTCATGCTTCAATGCCGCGTTGGAAAGCGCAATGGCCCTGCTGCAGTAAAAATGGCTGTTGATATGGTCAGGGAAAAACGCATCAGTAAAGAAACCGCAGTATCGAGGGTCACCCCTGCGCAGTTGGATGAATTGCTTCATCCGATAATTGACCCCAGAGAAGAGGCGGCAAATAAACCCATTGCCAAAGGCCTTCCTGCCGGTCCGGGTGGTGCAGCTGGAATGATTGTTTTTAGCGCAAATGACGCAGTTAAATGGTCAAAAGAAGGCAAGCAAGTTCTTCTTCTAAGAGAAGAAACAAATCCTGAAGACGTTGAAGGTATGAGGGCTGCCCAGTGCATACTTACGGCAAGAGGCGGCATGACTTCACATGCTGCACTCGTTGCAAGGGGTTGGGGAAAATGCTGCATCGTCGGTTGCGGCGCCTTGCATGTAGATTATGATACAAAAACCGTAAAGATCGGCGACAAAACCGTTAAAGAAGGCGAGTGGCTGACCTTAAATGGCACGAAAGGAAATGTTTATTTTGGAAAACTAAAAATGGTGGATGCCTCTGAAGAAAATAAAGTGCTTGCAGATTTTTTAAAAATGTGCGATGGCGTGCGCCGGCTTAAAATTCGCGCTAATGCCGACACTCCAGAAGATGCAAGAAAAGCCCGCTCATTCGGTGCGGAAGGAATTGGCCTATTCAGAACCGAACACATGTTCTACGGAAAAGGTTCGGAACAGCCGCTATTTCTTCTTCGTAAAATGATCGCTTCAAAAACCGAGGAAGAAAGGCGCAAGGCATTAGCCGAACTTTTCCCGTATGCCAAAGATGATATCAAAAAAACCCTTGAGGCCATGGATGGCTATCCTGTAACTATCCGTTTGCTTGATCCGCCTTTACATGAGTTTGTGCCAAGAGAAGAAGCGCAACGTAAAGAATTAGCCCAAAGCTTGGGAATTTCTATTGAAGAGTTTGAAAAACGCGCCGAAGCCCTGCATGAAAGTAATCCAATGATGGGCCATCGCGGAGTCCGGCTCGGTATTACCTATCCTGAAATTACCGAAATGCAGGTAAGGGCAATACTTGAAGCATCTGCGGAATTAATCAAGGTTGGGAAAAAAATTGAGCCGGAAATTATGATTCCTGTCGTCTGCACAGTAAAAGAATTAAGCGACCAGCTGGCTATCGTACAACGCATTAAGAATGAGGTTATGAAGAAATATTCGTTAAAAAACATGCCGTCAATGTTCGGAACCATGATTGAAATTCCGCGCGCGGCTTTAACTGCTGACGAAATCGCAAAGCTTGCGGAATTTTTCTCCTTCGGAACCAACGACCTGACGCAAATGGGCTTTGGATTCTCACGTGATGATATCGGCGGATTTCTTCCGGACTACCTTAAGAAAGGGGTATTATCCGACGATCCCTTCCAGACCATTGACCAGGAAGGCATTGGCCAGCTTATTAAAATCGGCATCGAAAGAGGAAGAACAACCCGTAAAGAATTAAAAGTTGGGATTTGTGGAGAACACGGAGGAGAGCCCAGATCGATTGATTTTTGCCATAGAGTAGGCATGGATTACGTATCCTGCTCGCCTTTCAGAGTGCCTATAGCCAGGCTTTCCGCAGCACAGGCGGTTTTAAATAATAAACCGAGCGCAAAAAGCAAAAAGAAAAAATAACCATGGAAGCAATCAAAGCCTATCTGGATAAGATTAAAAACATACCTCTTCTTTCAAAAAAAGACGAGGAGCAGTTGATACGTAAAGCAAAAAAAGGCAACCGTGAGGCGCGCCGCAAAATTATCAATGCAAACCTCAAGCTTGTTGTAAACATTGCAAAACATTACAGCCATTTTGACCTGCCGCTCATGGACTTAATAGCGGAAGGTAACATTGGTCTAATGCGGGCCATCGATAAATTCAATGTCAAAAAAGGTTTTCGCTTTTCAACTTACGCTGCCTGGTGGATACGCCAGGCGATTTCCCGGGCGTTAATCGATCAGGGCAAAACCATCCGTATTCCGGTTTACATGAGCGAATTCATGTCGAAATACAAAAAAATTCACGAACATTTGCGCCAGAGCCTAAAAAGAGAGCCGGCAAGAAGCGAAATTGCCGCAAAAATGAAATTACCGGCGGAAAAGGTCGGGGAAATTGAGATGTGGATGCAGAAAAAAGCCTCCCTTGAAGCGCCGGTTGGAGAAGAAGGTGAATCACAGCTTGGCGATTTTATTAAAAGCGAGGAATACGCTGATACCAATAAGGAGGTTGAGAAATTTTTTAACCACGAAAGAGTTATCCACTTTTTAGATTTCGTTAACGAACGGGAACGCCAAGTATTGAATTTACGTTTTGGGATAATCAATGGTAAATCGCATACACTGGCTGACGTTTCGAAAGCTTTGAACGTTTCGCGTGAACGCATAAGACAGATAGAAAAAGACGCCTTAGATAAATTGAAGAAATATGCAATAGAAGAGCAAAAAAAAGATTTAGAAAGCTAGCATAATATGGATTTGAAAAAGTATATCCGCAACATACCTGACTTTCCTAAAAAAGGGATTCTTTTCAAAGATATAACCACTCTCTTGAATAACAAAAAAGCATTTAAAAGTGCCATTGACAATTTGGCAAAACTTTTAAAAAATAAAAAAATTGATTACATTGTTGCTGCGGAATCACGCGGGTTCTTGTTTGCTGGAGCTTTATGCTATAAATTAGGATGTGGACTTGTGCCGGTAAGAAAACCGGGGAAGCTCCCATATAAAACATACCAGCACACATATTCGCTTGAATACGGCTGCGATTCCCTGGAAATCCATCAAGATGCCTTTCCTGAAAATTCAAAAGTCCTGATACTCGACGACCTTCTTGCTACAGGCGGAACAGCTCTCGCTCTTATTGCGCTTGCCAAAAAACTAAAAGCTGACATCGTGGGCGTAACATTTCTTATTGAATTAACCGGCTTGAATGGAAAAGATAAGTTAAGAAATTATCCGGTTTATTCATTAATAAAGTTTTAACCCTATTTCTTGTTGTCATCCCTGCCGGCAGGCAGGTGTTATCTATCATCTGTTTAATTGCCCCTATAGCTCAAACGGACAGAGCGCGGCCCTCCTAAGGCTGAAATCCCCGTTCGACTCGGGGTGGGGGCATGATTTGCGAGTTCTAAAAGTTTTTATCAATCGGTTGAGGAGGGGGGTATTTTTTGGCTTATTTTGCTTGCGGTATTAGATTTATTTGATATAATAAGGACACAATCTTTTTTAGGATTTTCCTAAAAAAGATAAGTGCGAATTATCCCCAAACAATGAAACTGTCTTTTTGCAAAGCAAAAAGAGTTAGTCGAGTTGCCCCAAGCAAAGCTTGAGGCGAAGTGAGTGGGGTTGGTTAGTAACTTAGGAGGTGTTTAACGCAGATGGCTGAAGTTAGAATAGACAGGAGAGAAGATTTTGAAAAAGCTTTGCGCATGTTTAAAATACAGTGCAAGAGAGAAGGCATTGTTGAAAATTTTAAAGAGCGCCAATATTATACAAAACCTTCTCAAAAAAGACGAAAAGCTGCAAAAGGGAAACGCTAATTCCTTCTCTTCCGATTTTTATGCTCATAGGATAAATGTGTTACGGTAGTTCAGGCAAAAATTCTACCTTTTTATATGAGTTGCGAAGAAATCAAAACCATAATTCCTGCCTACATAAAACACACGGCAACAGAAGCCGAGATACTGAAAGTCGAAGAGCATCTCTGTGTGTGTAACGAGTGCCGTGAGTACCTTGGTCAAACAATGGACCGGCCAGGCATTACCGAAAAAAAAGAAGAATCCCTCCCGGAAATCCCTGCAACAAAAAACTCCCATCTATTAGAATATATTATGATTGCAACAGGACTTGCCATACTGTTATTTTTCCTTCTCTTGCTATTAAAGCATTAATATGACTGAATCTATTCTTAACCATATATGAAAATAAATATACGCGAAGTTGAAAATATCGTCATTCTTGATATAGAAGGAAGCATCGACATAAATGCCTCGGATTTTGTCGAAACTGTCGGCTGGGCCCTGGTCACTAAATCCAAAAATATCCTCTGTAATTTTGAAGGGATAAACCTTATAGATTATGTGGGCATTTCCTTGATAGCCGTGGCATACAAAAACGTCTTGAACCACAAAGGAAAAATGAAGCTGGTTCACGTGCCAAGCCACGTACAAAAATTATTTTCTGTGGTTGGATTAGATAAAGTATTCGATTATTATGAAAACGAAGAAACCGCTATAAAAAGTTTCAAAGAAGAAGAATTGTTCTCGCATATCCTGGAACAACGCTTGCGCCGGCGCTTCAAACGTGTGCCGCTACAGCGTACCATCGAATATAAACAAAAATATGCTGCAAATCTGGCATACCTTAAAGGAAAGATTGAAAATTTGAGCGCCATAGGTGCCTTCATCATTGCCGAAAAGATCTTTTCTGTCGGCGAAATGCTGACCACGCGCCTACATCTTGAACCAGTGCCGGGTATCCTGGAAGTCGATGCTAAAGTGGTATGGGAAGCCGATAAAGAAATACAACCCGTTGAATCACCGGCTATGGGCATAGAATTTCACGATATCAGCCAACGGGCACAGGAACAAATAATCGATTTCGTTGAAAGAAATTTAAGCCATAGCCAACAGGAGTAATTAAATGGAATTCGTGTTAATAATTATTGTCACACTTGGTATTGGGTTTGCCTTATATACTTTTTTTTCAAGTTCAGGCGAAGTAAAAAATAAGCACCAAAGAGAAAATACTATCTACGATTTAAAACAACAAGTAATCTCTCAGAACGTGAAACTCCAAAAGCTAGAATTTGAACGGACGGGCTTAGCTGATGAGACCGAAAAGATAAAAAAAGCCCTGGAAGCGGCAAAAGCAGAATTAGAAGAGGCTCACGCTAATGAAAATGCAATGAGAGAAGACTTGCAGAATATGCGCCTTGCCGAAGACAATAACAAGTCTGGAATTGACCTCTTAAGAGCTGAGAATGAAAGCTTAAAAGAAAAACTTATAGAAAAAGAAAATGGAAATAAAAAGTTAGCCGACCAGGTAAAAGAACTTACCGTAAAATTAAATTCCGCCTTAGCTGAAAAGGAGATTCAGCCGGATAAAAAGTCAAACGCCCAATCGCAAAGCCAAGCGAGCGATTTGCCGAAGAATATCGGGCAAAATACCCGCGGTAACGATATAATTAATGATATAGACCATGACGCTTAATTTAATTATATCTATGAATAAAAAGGAGGCGGTATGAAAATCAATGCGCGCAAAATTAAAATATTTAAAATAAAGAATCGCCGTGGTTATGCCGCTGTTTGCGTAAATTATCTGACCGAAGGCACGACCTTACTCCAGGTTTATGAGCGCATGCAAAAAGCCCTGAAAAGAAATGGAATGGAGCTAAAAAGCGACGTTTCTAATCTTAAAAAGCTGGTCACCTCACTTTAACTATGCAAATGGATATAGCAAAAATTGTTACGCAATTAGAAGAACTTGGCATTCAGGAAAGGCGCTCGATACGGGATGATTATAACGAATTAGTCCTGCTAAATACGCCTGCTTTATTAAAAACGTTAACGGATATCTTTGGCCCGGCTGTTAAAAAACCTGGTGAAAAGCCTAGTAATAAGATGGCCGAACTCACAAGAAATTATGGCGGCATATGGGACAATCAGGCACTTTTTAAGAAAGACTCTCAAAACGGAACGATAATCGCAATGTTTTGGCCATGGAATGACGAAGAGCATGTTACTTTAAAAATAGCGGTAATAAAATCTAAATAGTATGCGGTATTTGTTTGTATATCTTTTGTTGTTTTTTACTATTAGCCTTTGTGCTGAAGCTAAAACTTTAAAATATATTGAAACAACAGGTTCCCGGTGCCGGGAAATATTCTGGGATATAAAGAATGAAAAACATTGGGTAACTTTTGGGTATAAACGGGGAGAGGAAAGCTATATAACAACCAATGACTTCAACCTTAATGCTTTAGAGTGGCAATACAAGAATAGCGTAGAAAAAACCGACATCCTGGCTAAACGTAATAAAAATTCCATACAAATTAATGGTACTTTTAAGGGCAAACCCCTAAATACAAAAATTGGTATAGACGTTGACCCCTGGTATCAGCCGATGTCTTTTTCTTTGTCAAAATTTATAAAAGCTAAGAAGAAGAAAGTTGTCATATTTTGGACATTAAATCCGCTTGACTTAACACCCTACAAGATAAAAGCCTTAAATTACGGTATTGAGACCGTTAAGGTAAACTGCAAAGAAATTCGTGCCTATAAGGTAAAAGTTGTACTCGCCGGTTTTCGTTCTATATTCTGGCATGCTTTTTATTGGTTTAGGGAAAGCGACGGCATTCTTGTGCTGTACAATGGCGTAGATGGCCCGCCAAACACCCCCATGACCACCATAAATCTGGTCCAAGAAACCCTATAAAACCCAAAAATAGCCTTAGATAAATAGTTTACAAATCCAGATATTTATGCTATACTTTTTACGTGTTTTTTGGTGGTTTTTTGTGTTTTTCTGTAGCCTCAAAAATCACAATCTGCTTTCTGCAACCAAGAAGATAAAAAATGCCTAATACTAAAAGAGGACGGCCAAAAAAGATGGTAAAATACACTAAAACTATAAATGTCCGGCTTACGCGTGAGCAGTGGGTTGAAATCCTGAACTGGGCGCAAAAGGCACACCTGGAACCTTCGGTATATATCCGGAAAATAGTCTTGGATTTTTTAAACATCCATTATAATCCTCAAGATCAGGTAGTAGCGCAGAAATAACGTCAAATATTTTTTTATTTTCGCCCCCTTAAAAATTACATTTTATATACCCCACAGGAAAATCAGAGAGTATACCTAACTTCCTATAATATATCTTATGTTAACTTTTATTATTGGCAAAAATGCTTCTTAAGTTAATAAAATCAATGCTTTTACGAGTTTCAAGAAAACCCTGTGAATTGGCGAAAACATTCTTACCTCTATCCATATATTCTTACTTTATCAATTGTTCTCCTACTTGCGGATTAGCTGGTATATTTAGGAGTATTTTTATATATATTATCGATAGGAATGCCCTAAAAAATGCCAGAAATGGCCTAAATTTAAGTACCAAAAGCAGGGTTAAGTTTTGGGATGGATATCCTTATAAGCGGGTTTTTAGCCTCTTGTAGAGCAGACGTTTAGTGCCTTTTAGATTAGCCTATGAGCGCCTAAATAGCCTTTTTCGAATACTAAAAAATAGCAGAGTTGCCAGATAGGATAAAAAACCAAAAAAAACTGCCAATACCAGATAGCCTGTCATAATCGGTAAAATCGTCTGTAAGAGCGATGCTTTGAGCAATGTGCTAAAGTGAAAATCTTTGAAAAGTAAATACCATTCATTTTTAACAATTTGCCAGTCAATACCCATTATAAAAGAGCCTAGTTTTATTGACACAAGAAAGGTGACAAAGCTAATCCAGGTATTGGTGAGCAGGCTTCCAATAAGAGCGCTTGCGCGGTTAGCTTTAAATATTGAGGCCGTAAATACTGCCGCTAAAGGTCCCATGGCGGGCATAATACCAAAAAATACCCCTATACCAAGGCCAAGCGCCACACGTTGGGGCGTATCGTTGATTTTTACTAATTCGACATAGAGAAACCGTAAAAATTTGCGGAAGGATATCTTAAGTTTGTTCATTTTGTAGAATAAAATAAACCAGTTAACTTTTTTTGGCCGATGGCTTAAAATGCACCCCCGCTAGGCTCTCTTCAGAAATTAAATCCTGAACCCAACCATTAAGGTCAAGGCCCTTCAGAAATCCAATCAATTTATTATATTCTTCCCTTGAAACTGTCCGGTTTATAGGAAGGTAATTACCGGCTTTATGATACGGCTGGTATTGGAACATTAGGCTTAAGATAGCGTTGGGTGTATTTTTCTTTATCCACTCCAGAATCCTCTTCGACTCCTCTATATATCCCGGAAGAACCAGGTGTCTGATAACCAGGGCTTCTTTTAATAGTCCGGAATCAAATACCGGCTCAGGCTGTTGCTTATACATCTCAAGGATACTTTGTTTTGCATAAAAGGGGTAATCTTTGGCGTTTGAATACAAACTAGCAACCTCTCCATCGATATAACGTAGGTCAGCCAGGTAGATATCAACAATACCGGAAAGTAGTTCGATAATTTCTTTTTTTTCGTAGCTGGAAGTGTTATAGACAATAGGGATATTTAGCCCTCTAGATAAGGCCATGCTAAGCGCTCTCAATATCTGCGGCATAAAATGCGCTGGGGTGACTAAATTTAGATTATGCGCTCCCTCTTTTTGCAATTTAAGCATAAGGCTGCAAAGTGCTTGACGGGTCAAAACTTCACCTTGAATGGAGTGTGAAAACTTATGATTCTGGCAATAAACGCACCTTAGATTGCAACCGGAAAAGAATATCGTGCCGCTACCCATCTTTCCACTTATCGCCGGCTCCTCTCCCCTATGCAAAAACGAAGTATAGGTAACCGCCCTAAGGCCAGCTCCGCAATAGCCAATTTGGCCAGCAACACGGTTAACCCTGCAGTTTCTCGGGCAAATAGAACAATTCTCCAGATTCTTCTCTAAATCATTGATTTTCTTGCCGATTAACTTTACCTTATTTTTCATGCTTTTTTATATCCTGCCGGTATTTTCCCCTGATAGTCCGGAAATAATTCTTATATTCCACTGTCCGGTAGTCAGGATATGTTGTGTCAAAATTCCTGAAATCGGACTTCGCATAATATAAAGTAACTTCTTCAAATATACCGCGGCCGACATAAATACGGTGATGATAATCTTTCGTGGTAGTTAACACTAACTTTGCTTCATTTAGATAGCCGGGATCTATATTTACCGAACGCATATTGGCTTTGGCGAATTTTTTCTCGATTTTCATACAAAAAAGTTTTGCCGAAACCAAATCATCGGGCCGTTTCAGCTTCGCAAAAGAGATAAATCGCCTGGATAACGGTGCGCCCATTTCTTTTTCGTAATAATGGGTAAAATTAAAGTTGAGGCAATTCGTTTCAAAATCTATCTTGCCGAATTTTTTTTGAAGTATGGCGCGTGTTTTCTGATACACCTCTTCCTTATGATATATCAGGGAACAAATAAATTTGACCGGTAGTGGAAAATTCCTATAAAGCATTTATAGGATTATTAGAAGACGTTTGAAATATGGCCGGATTCTTTTAGGGCTGAATTAACGTAGGTAATTATGCTTTTTCTGTCGCTTTCTTTTATTTCACTAAAATATATGCCGAGACAATAAGATGTTCTCCCGTTATCTTCGAAGCGGTCGCTTCTTATCACAACCCCCTTACAGCATATTTTTTTAACTGCCTTGACACTGCCTTTGGTGGCAGGCATAAACAAAACCATATCAAGCTTTGTCATGGGCTCAACTGATTCGCAGACAATACAATATGCGCCGCTAGCGCTTATATTTTTTGTCTCGGTTACGATATCGGATTCGCTACCGGAAAGCTTAAGGGGCAATATACCTTCAATGCGGGGGTAACTTCTCTTCTCAACCATTAAGTTTTTGCAGCTTGTTTTTTAAGAAATTCCTTAAAACAATTTTTATTGCAAAAATGGCCGTTATTCCTGTAGTACCATTTTATGCGTTTCAATGATTTATTGCAGGCAAGACAATTTTTTCTTTTTTCTTCGGCTTTTGCCATAATCTTACCTTGTTATTGAATTCAAATATTTTTTGCTATCTTCGGACAATTCCAGGAATTCTACTCCGGCATAATACCTGTCTGATGTCCGCTCTTTGTTGCACCAAACAACCTTAGCCCTGATATCCATAACTTTATCGATAAAATTTATATTAAGCAAAAGTTGGTTATCTTTTACCAGGAATTCGTTGCAGAGTATCCTTGCTCCTCCAACACTTAAATCTTTACTGACGGTATAGAAATAGCCCTTGCCAGGAAGGACATTACATTCCAGCGGAAACGAAACATAGGCGCGTGTGTTTTTTCTTCTTTCGTATGCCATAAATTTAATTAATATAACATATTTTTGCCCATTTGTCAAACCGAGGCGTTAAGTTTTTGTAACGTACTACGTATCAAATTGTTAGGAATATTTTCGATAACTTTAACTTGCCCGATTTTCCGTAAAGCTACGAAGCGGAACTTGCCACGAATGAACTTCTTATCGTAGCTCATTGCTTTATAAATTTTGGCATAATCAAAGTTAATTTTTACCAGAAGTTTTAGTTTAGCCAATATATCTTTAATCTCTTTAATCTCGGCGTGGCTACAAAGTCCAAGGCTATGCGAAAGATATGCGGCATACAACATGCCGACAGAAACTGCTGCGCCATGTGAAATCTTTTTATATTTTGAGACAGCCTCTATGGCGTGCGCGAGAGTATGACCAAAATTAAGCACCGTCCGTATCCCTTTTTTTTCTTTTTCGTCTTTTTCCACAATTTTCGCTTTTATTGCAGCGCAAGTCTGGATTAAGCGCAATATTGCGGATGGCCGTAAAGACAGTAAATTTCGATAATTTTCTTTTAAAAAATAGAAAAAACGGCTATCTCGAATAATACCATACTTAACCGCCTCGCTAAGCCCCTCCTTAAGCTCTTTCTCTGACAATGTACGTAAAAAAAGGGGGTCGATGAAAACTGCTTTTGGCTGGTAGAAGGTGCCGAGTATATTCTTCGCTTGCCTTAAATCGATAGCGGTTTTTCCACCGATACCCGCGTCAATCTGGGAAAGCAAAGTGGTAGGAATTTGCACATAAGCTATGCCGCGTTTATAAATTGATGCAGCAAAAGCCCCAACATCACCGATTGTACCGCCGCCAAGACACACCAGAAATATTTTCCTGCCCAGCTTATCAACATTTGTTATGCCGTCTATGATTTTAAAAAGGCTTTCTTTAGTCTTTGCTCCTTCGCCATTGGGAAGCACAATAATTTTGCAAGGCAACCCTTTAAAATTTTTTTCAATCTGCGCCTTATAATAAGAATAAACGGCCTTTGAGCTGACAATAACTGCGAAATTACCAATTTTTAGTCGATTTATATTCGGCAAAATATTTCTGAATAAATTGGGTCCGATATTAATATTGTAAGAACTTTCGGGAAGTTTTATCTTTATAGTTTTCATGTTTTATTATTTTACATCACAATTTTTATTTTTAACAGAGAAAGAATAAATATTACAATGGGCAAAATAAACCAGCGAAAAAAACCAATCATAACTAAAAACATAACGATGAATACTCCAAACGGCTCTATTTTACGGTATAAAAGAGACAATTTAAACGGTAAAAGCGCGCTAGCTATTCGGGAACCGTCAAGTGGCGGTATCGGCACAAGATTAAATACTACGAATATTATATTAATGACTATAGCTTCCTTAAGTATTTCTGGCAGGAAAGAATAATTAAAAACTTTTAAAATAAGAATAAAGAAAATTGCAAGGAAAAAATTTGCTAAAGGCCCGGCTAAACCAACCCAAAGTATATCTTTTTTTGGATTTTTAAATTGATAAGGATTTATCGGCACGGGTTTTGCCCAACCAAACGAAAAATTCCAATGACTGATAATTAAAAGAAGAATGGGCAAAATGATGGTTCCAAAGGGATCGATATGGGCAAGCGGGTTCAGAGTGAGGCGCCCGCTCGCTTTAGCTGTGGGGTCGCCAAGTTTATACGCCACCCATCCATGGGCATATTCATGCAGGGTAAGCGAAAAAAACAAAATGAATAAAAGCAAGATAACCGGGAGGGCGCTCATTTTACAAATACCAGCTTCTCTACATAGATATAAGTGCATCCGCTCCCTTTTACCTGTACGCCTTCGATTCTTACTTTTTTATTCATGAATTTCGTTTTGCCCTTATAAAGCAGGCTTACCAGATACTCTGTGACATTTGTTTTTAGAACGCAGTTTGCTTCGCAAGTATAATTCTGCGCAGGAGAAATTATTCCCTCCACACTGACTGGCTTCTCAACCTTAGTCAAAAAATTCTTGTTTACCCATCCGTAAATATACGGGTAAGCTCTTAATTCAAACCATCCATTGCCTTCACTCCGATAAAAAAATACATTCCCTTTGTCTGCTTTTCCTATTGTGTATGAATAAAGCGATGGCGCATTTCGAAGATTTAAGTCAGAAACAATGACTTCAACTTTATTGTCGTCAATTTTTTTCAGAAATTGCGATGCGGCATAGGCAGAAAATCTTTTGGGAAGTATAATTTTAGACCAGTCAAATTTCTCTTCGACGACGCTTACTATCTCACCTTTGTTAAGGGTGCCTAAAACAGGTGAAGCAACGGTTGCGTCTACCCTGACATTTATATTCTTCTTTTTGACTTGAGCATTTTCCACACAATACCCTTTAAAAGAGAAAAGTAAAAATAAAAGAAAAATGGCCGTTAATCCAGAGTTTGGCCACGGCCAAAACCTTATTAACGGGGCTTTCTTGCTATTCATTGTACTTATTTTTTAGGCTGGGCTTGAGGTTTTGCGGCCAAAGTTTTCGCAGCAACCGGTGCTTTTTCGGGTTTCGCCGCAACTTGCGAGCTTTCAGGCGCTGTAGCTGCAGCCGGAGTAACTGCACCCTCTGCCGGTTTCTCTTCTTTCTTTTCCTTCTTAACCGTCTTAAGTTTGACTACTTTTATCTTCGGAAGACCGGACACACGGCCGCCTTCTTTCCATGTGCCTCTTTCTCTTAGCCATTTTAATCTTTCCGTACGTTTCATTACCGAGCGTGCAGAAGCCAGCTTCTCTGCTCTTTTTAGCGATGAATGTAAACTCATTGCAACCTCCTTAAGATACAATCTTTATATGTTTTTTTAATTACTGATAGATATTTATCTGCCTCCGGTTTAGTTTTAAAAGGCCCCACGTAAAGAACAACGTAATTGGATTTTTTCGCGATGAATGCCGGGAATCCTTTCGCCTGCAAAACCTTGGCTTCTATCTGTGCATAGCTTTCTTTATTGTAAGTTGCTATCTGTATGCTGTAGTTTCCGCTTATACCGGCTTTGGGCGTTTCAATCTTAGCCGTAGTATCCGGTTTTACTTGCGGCTGGGCTGGCCGCGGCACGCTAATAGAAACTATCGGTCTAACTGGCTCGTTTTTTGTTTCCGCAACTAGTTTATTTTCCATTTTAGTCTGAATTTTAGCCGGTTGTCCATCATCTGGCACTATGTCTTTTTCTAAATTTTCTTTACTCTCTAAGTTCGCATAATAAATTTTTCTTCCTCTCTCAACCCCTAAAGAAAAGGCAAGAATAAACAAAAGAATTATCACTACCGAAGATAAAATGAAAGTATCAAGTGGTATGATTATCAGGCGCCGCCGGTTCCTTAAATTAGAATCGTCATCCGGGGTAAAAAGCCTTAATTGTTCGTTGCGCATGGAACACCTCAAGTTTTGCCTATACAGTAACATCCCGCCGAACATGTTTTAGCATTCATTAACGTTTATAGACTTATTCATGCAAAGGCGGGGTAAAGTGTTATTATAGGTTTTATAAAAAAGAACGCAAGTATTTTCTGATATTCTTACGCTTTAATATTTTCAGGAAAATCTCAACAATATGGGGGTCGAATTGCTTGCCCATTTGCAACCGCAACTCTTTTTCGATATCGTTCATAAGTATTCTTTTGCGGTAAGGCCGGCCGAAATACATGGCATCAAATGCATCAAGCAATGACAATATTCTTGAGCCCAACGGTATCTGGTCTTTTTTAAACTTAGAAGGATAGCCTTTGCCGTCATAGCGTTCATGATGATGCAAGATAATGGGTATAACCGGCTTTAAAATTTCTAAATCCTTAATCATCTCAACACCTTTACGCGGATGCTTCATTATCATCTTATATTCTTCATCCGTAAGAGGCGTTTGTTTCCTTAAAATCCCTGAAGGAAGCTGAATCTTGCCGGCATCATGCAGTAATGAGGCATATTCCAGAGATTTTGTCTCTGATTCAGAAAGGCTCATTTCTTTACCGATTGCTTTAATTAATTTATAGATACTCTTTGTATGTAAATATGATGTTGGCACGTATTGATCAAGCAGTTTTGTCAAGGATTTTATGTAATTGATCATCAGGCGTTTTTCTTCCCGGTAAAGGTTAAAAATCCGAAGCGCCACGCTTATTTCTTCTGAAAGCGATAAAAACCATCTTTTTTCGAGTTCGCTGAAACCGAAATCGTTCAAGCTACGCCTGACACATACCGCACCAAGAGTATCTGAAAAAATAAATGGGTAAGTTAAACGATTCTCAAGGATAGCTTCTTTCTCATGGTCCAGCATCTCCCTTTCCGCATGTGTTAATATCGAAATGCCTCCTTTTTTAAAGAATTGCCGCCTGTCTTTGAGACGCATTTTTAGAAAACCATGGCTATTTACGTTTTTAAGCACGATGGTTACGCTGTCTGCTCCAAAAGCATTTTTGTAAAGCCGGCAAATACCAGTTGCAAAATTCCTCACGTCGCCGCTTGTAGTAATCAACCGGTATACCGTATGAAACGTCGAGAATATTGTTTTATACCTTTTCATATGGTTCGAATAGTTTTTTGTGCTCATTAAGAGCATACCTATCGGTCATCCCTGCTATATAATCGCATATTTTTCGTCTTATGTCATGGATATTTTTTGATTCTGCTGTAAACTCCGGCGGAAGAAGCCGCGGGTTATTAAGATAAATACCGAAAAGCGAACTGATAAACCTTTTGGCTTTATCCGACATACGCAGAACGTGCCAATTAAAATACAGGTTATCAAAAAGAAAATGCCTCATTTCCTTGCGCAGCGCATCTAATTCGTTACTGAAGGCTACGATTCTTTTCTCGCATTTTTTTACATCTTTATAAGTTTTTATTTTTAATCTTTTTGCATTTTTTTGCGTGGTATCAATTAAATCTGTAACCTGCAAATTAATCAGGTTGCGTATTATCAGATAGACTAAAAGCTTTTCCTCCAAATTAGAATATTGTGCTTTGACCCGTTTATGAGTGATGTTCCAGAGCGCTGATTTTTTTCTTAAATCCGATTCAGCGATAAGCCCTGATTTTATACCATCATCGATATCATGATTATCGTAGGCAATTTCGTCAGAGACATCTACAACCTGCGTCTCAAGGGTAGGCTGCCTGTCTTGATTGAATTCTGCGAAGCGCACGGCAAAGTCTTTGCCCGTATTTAAGCTGTGGCGGATTATCCCTTCACGCGTTTCCCAGGAAAGGTTAAGACCTTTAAAATCCGGGTATTTCTCCTCAAGAATATCCACGACCCTGAGGCCGTGCTCATTATGGTTAAATCCTCCCTCCTCTTTCATGAATTCGTCAAGCACTGCTTCGACTGCATGGCCAAACGGGGTATGGCCGACATCATGCACCAGCGCAACTGCTTCAGTAAGGTCCTCATTAAGACGTAGAATTTTACTTATGGTGCGGGCAATTTGCGCAACTTCAAGCGTGTGAGTTAAGCGGGTACGAAAATAATCACCTTCATGGTAAATAAAAACTTGCGTTTTATATTCAAGCCTTCTAAAAGCTGCGGAGTGCACTATCCTATCTCTGTCGCGCTGATACAGCGAACGGTAAGAGTGCTCTTTCTCCTCGTAACGCCTTCCGCGCGAGCACCTTGCTTTCATGGCCAGCGGCGAAAGAAATTTTTCTTCATACGCCTCAATATCCTGCCGGCTAAGCCTTTCTAGGTTTTTTTCTGTTTTAATACTTCCTGTTACGCTCATGTTTTAGTTATCTTTTTATAAAGTTCCCCGAGGCTTTGAGAAATTATCTTGGTATTTGAAACAATCGGCATGAAATTCGTATCGCCAAGCCAACGCGGAACAAGGTGCACATGCAGATGTTTATCGATCCCTGCGCCGGAAACCTTGCCTAAATTAATACCCATATTAAAGCCTGCCGGATTGAGCGCTTTCTTCAATCTTTTTACCATAACCACGATAGCCTTATTAATATCAAGTACTTCCATATCCGTAAGCCTATCAAGCGAAGCCACATGACGGTTTGACACAATCATAACGTGGCCATTATTATAAGGAAATGCGTTCAAGATGGCAAAGGAATGCTTTGAACGATAAATGATTAAATTTTTCTTATCGTTTCTTCCCTTAAATGCTTTGCAAAAAATACAGCCGCGCGTTTTGATTCCGGAAACGTATTTGATTCTCCAGGGAGCCCACAATTTATCCAATTTTAACTATCCTCCTCTTGATATTTTTACCAGCAATCTCAATAATGCCATAGGAAGGATATGGAGCAAAAATTTTATCGGTGGGAGAACCGGGGTTAAAATAGATTAAACCGTCCATTTCTTTATCTAAAGGGTAATGAGTGTGCCCAAAAATTATCATATTTAATTCTTTTGTCTGTTGTTTGAATTCTTTCTTTAGGTAATCCATAAGGGTGGCGGGAGAGCCTCTGCCGTGTATAAGTCCTATTTTGACTTCTTCCAGTTCAATGACAGTTCTCTCCGGCAAATCTTTTTTTAAATCAAAGCTGTCCATATTGCCGCAAACCGCGTAGGTTTCTGTAAGACGGGATAGATCGTCCAAGACCGAAGCAACGATTAAATCGCCGGCATGAATACAACAGTCGCTCTTCGAGGCTTCTTCTTTGATTATTGGCGGAAGTTCCTTGGCGACAGCCGGAATATGCGTATCCGAGATAATCAAAATTCTCATTGTTAAAATGCCTTATCTGATGTTTCGTTTAATAAAACAATGGATTTATTATATGCGCGGCAGAGATTGTTCACTTCATTAATGTCCCAGGCGATGAATTTGTTATTCTTTGCAATTAATTTTGCGCTGGAACTAAAAAAATCAAGCGAAATGAATATTTTTTTTACATTTTTGCCTTTTATACTGCCGCCTTTTTCCATAAAATCAAACATATCGGTATCATCTACGCGGCCTTCTTTAATGCCGACGAAAACTATCTCTTTTCCTTCCCCGATAAGAAAATGCGTGCGCGTTTGCGGATAAGAAACCAGCCGGCTTTTTTCAATCAAGGGAAGTTTATATCTGTCTTTCCCGAGCCACAAAACATCATTCTTAAAAGAACCAAAAAGTTCAAGGACACGTTTAATCTTTTCTTTATAAAAATCTTCCTTAAAAAGCGAAATAGTTTCTTGAACATTTTTTCGAAACAAAACGCGGCATCTTTCCGTATCAAAAACCGGCACGCTAAAGTGTAATTTAAAAACATGTGCTAGCCAGAAAGAAAATAACGGATCTTTGATTTTATATATATCGCCAAGGTTTTCCACATAATTTAAATCACAAAGCTTCTGAAGCTTGGTTTTCAGGCTTTTCGAGTCAAAGATGCGTAAAGAAGCAAGTTCCGCTTCTCTGATGTAACCTTCGCTTATTGATATCAATATCTTGATAAGCGTAGAAGGATTACGGAAAGTATCTTCGATGGAATTTATTTTTTTGATAAATTTTTGAAAAAAATAGGTTTCTTTCGTATAAATAGTCTCCTCCAGGGTATTAATTATTGAGATTTCTTCGTCGCCAGCAGAAATGTTTTTTAACAGCGCAAGCTTTATGAGATTGTGATAAATTGTATTTGCTCCAAGAATATTTGCAAAAAATGATATCATAAATGGAGAGCGCGGAGAATCCGAAAAAGAATTGCTAAAAGAGATATAGCTATCTAAAAAATTATTTTCGTCTATGCAGATTTTCTCGAAATTGCCGAAGAGGAAATTTAAATCAGAATAAAGCGTTTTTTCGCAATCCCGGCTGTTAATATCCGCTAAAATAAGCATGCAGTTGTTTTGAAGAATAATGAATTTTGAGAAATCTTGATGGAAATTGGGGAAAATGCTTCGCAAGCTTAGGAAATTCTCAATGATAAAAACACATTTTCTCGAACTCTCATTGACAAATTTGTTTATGGCCTCGAGAATATCGAGGAAGGAAGGCACGTTTGTACGTTTTAATATGTCTTTGGCAAATTCAACGGTAAGGGGCAGGAGACTTTCGTTAGCTATAAGTAAGTTATCCAGCGTATCTTCTTTTTTTAGATATTCACTCAAAATAGAGAAGACTATGCATTTAAAAAAACTTCTACGGTCGATATGCGTTGCCGAAGTGCGGATATGGATGATATCCGAAAGTTTATTTGATTTAAAATAATTATCGAAAAGATAAGAAATTTCTTCATTGTCATCACCCAGAACGGCAAGGTTTTGCCTGTATCCTTGAGAAAAAGCGTTAAGCCTTTTGTCCAATATATTCAGTTTTGTTTTCCAAAAATCCTGAACTTGCATTAATTATATCTAAGATACGACAACGGGTTTTGGGCGTAATATTTTTTTCTTATCTCAAAATGCAGTATGGTTTCGCCTTTTTTTCCCAACGATGCTACCCTACCGATAGTCTCGCCTTTCTTTATAACAAACCCTTCCTGAGCAAAAATATCATCCAAATTAGCATAGACACTATAGAAATCATTGGAGTGCTGCAGTATTAATGTTTTACCCCAACCTTTTATGCGATTGGCGTAGATCACCCTTCCTGATTCGGAAGCAACAACAGCTCCCCCGGTTTTTACCCGTATATTTATCCCTTTGTTGCAAACATGATTTATGTTCTCGCCAAAAGAATCAACAACTTCACCTTTTATAGGCCAGATGAAATGTAAACTTCCGGTGGGAATACTGACATAACTTGAATAATTGACATGCGGGCTTTGAGGGGTGTAGACACACGGCTGGTTAGACACAGTGGCTGGAGCGCAAGAAATAAAGATTAGAATTGTGGATAAAAACAATATTACTTTCATAGCCACAGGGTATATATGATACCTTAAATTCGTAAGTAATTCAATACAGATTTTACTAAGTAGAAAGTAGAGGGTAGAGAGATAAAAATAAATCCAGTAATTTTTAAAAACCTTGGCTCCGATAACACTGATATTCTCTCTACTCTCTACTTCAAAAAGCGGGATACGGGACTTGAACCCGTCTTTCCAGCTTGGGAAGCTGGCGCTCTACCAGATGAGCTAATCCCGCGTAATTATTATCTTTACACCACAAAGCCGAAAAATTCCGCAAAAACACAAAAAACTTTTTTGCGACTTTGCGGGATTTTGCATTTCAGCGGTGTAGTATTTTACATTTTTCCAATATTTTTAATGAACAGAATTTTCCACACATGGCACACATGTCCATTGAGGAAGTTTTAAGGCTCTCACGGTATTTTCTTGCTTTTTCTTCATCAAGAGTAAGCGGAAAAACTTTTTTCCAATCTCTCTTAGCCCGGTAATATGATAATTTGTAATCTTTTTCCCATTCATCTTTAAAACGCAAAACATCTACGCAATGCCCGGCAATTTTAGAAGCTATAACGCCATCTTGGATATCACTAACTGACGGATGCCGTAGATGCTCGGCAGGAGTTACCACACAAAGAAAGTCCGCGCCAAAATATGCGGCCAAGGCGCCGCCGATAGCTCCGGTAATATGGTCATAGCCAGCAGCAATATCGGTTGGCAGTGGCCCTAAAACATAAAATGGTGCATTGTGACAAATTTTTTTCTCTATGGCCATGTTATAGGCAATTTCATCAAAACGAATATGCCCCGGACCTTCAACCATTACCTGCACGCCTTTTTTACGGCATTTCTTGACAAGCTCGCCAAGGACAATTAATTCGGAAATCTGCAGCTGGTCTGTCGAGTCATAAATTGCGCCCGGCCGCATACCGTCGCCAAGGCTTAGTGTAATATTATAGTCTTTTGCCAGATCAAGTATTTTGTCAAAATTTTCATAAAAAGGATTTTCGCGGCCGTTTACATACATCCAACGCGTAAGTATTGCTCCGCCGCGGCTGACTACGCCGCCGATACGCTTTTGTTTTTTAACAATTTTGGTAAAATTATTAAGAATCCCGGCGTGAATAGTGAAAAAATCGACTCCGTCCTCAGCCTGGCCTTTTAATACATCCCAAATATCACTAAAGGTCATCCTGTCAAGGTTTTTATCCCGGCTTTCAGCAAGTTCCGCAGCTTCATACACCGGAACAGTGCCAAGAGGAATTTCGGAATTTTTGATTATCTCTTTTCGAATCGCGCGTAAATTACCTCCAGTACTTAAATCCATAACCGTATCCGTACCGCAATTAACTGCAATTTTTAGCTTTTCCAGTTCTTCCTTGATTTTATTTTTTTCCGTAGAAGTACCGATATTGGTATTGACCTTGATTTTAAAACCTTTTCCTATGACAGGAGGATTATCAATCCTTCTTTTTCGGTTTAGCGGAATAACTGCCTGGCCATTTTTTATTTGCTTTTCCAGAAAGGCAAGACCGACATTTTCTTTTTTTGCAATTTTTTTCAAAAAATTACGGTTAAACATTCATTTCCTTTTATATTTATAAGCTTCTTTTTCTAAGTCGTAGATATCATAGCGTAACTTTTTCAACACTGAAACTTTAGCAGGAAAACTAATTTTAAAAAACTCTTCAAGTACTCTGGATGATTCTTTTGCTCTTTGTAAGTTGATAAAAAGTATATCGGAAAAGTTTTTTCTATTTAATTCGAGTAAATCGGTTTTTCTTCCTAAATCAGTTCCGGAATCTCTTTCAAGTGTAACTTCACTAAACTTGTCATCATCTGCTATGACATCTAAAGCATGTCTTAACTTTCTAGTTTTTTTTCTTAAACCGTTATCTTCGTAAATAAATCTAAAAATATCTTCGACTACTCGTAATGCTTCTTTGAGGCGGTTGAAATTTGCATCAATAACCCTTAAAAGACGTTTTTTATGCATTTTTCATTCTCTCGATAATCGAAGTGGTGGAATAACCAGTATAGAATTTAATGCGAAATATTTTTTTGGCAAATTCCCTTCCGATTATTTTGTTTTTTTGCCAATCTTCGCCTTTAATCAATATGTCCGGCTTCAATGCTTTGATGAGTTCATAAGGAGTATCTTCATCAAATACAATCACAAAATCTACATACTCTATAGCCGAAAGCACAACAATACGCGCTTGCTCCGGCATTATCGGCCGGCTCAAACCCTTTATTCTTTTTATTGAGCTATCCGAATTAAGCCCGACCACAAGGATATCGCCTTTCGATTTTGCTTCTTTTAATATTTTGATGTGGCCAGGATGGATAATATCGAAACAGCCGTTGGTAAAGGCAATGCGTTTACCTTTCTTTTTGAGGTTTGCGACTATTTTCTTTAGCGATAATAATGCCTTGACTTTAATCATTAGAGCTGTTTTGAAGTGAATATATGGATTCGAAGGCTAAGCCAGGAGTTCTTCTTCGATAATCTCACAGATTATATGCCCCACCAAAATATGCATCTCTTGAATGCGAGGCGTATCCTTAGTTGGTATTACTAAAGATAAATCTACGATATTTTTAAGTTTTCCTCCGTCTCTTCCTAAAAAGCCTACGCTTTTTAACCCTAAATTTTTCGCTTTTTTAACCGCGTTTATTACATTCAATGACTCGCCGGAAGTTGAAATCGCCACAATTACATCTTCGGGTTTTGCTAAAGCCTCAAGCTGCCGGCTGAATATCTCTTCAAAACCCAAATCATTGCCGATAGCCGTAATAAGAGAAATATTGCTCGAAAGTGAAATTGAAGCGAAAGGCTTTCTGTTTTTTTTGAATCTTCCCACAAGCTCGGCTGCCAGATGGTTGGCATCCGAAGCGCTGCCGCCGTTTCCCATGAATATGATTTTTCCTGAATTGCGCAGCGAAGAAATAAAAAGCGCGGCAATGTCTTTTATCGAATCTTGATGCGCTTGTAAAAAATCAAGCACTTCAAGATGGTTATCGAGCGATTCTTTAATAATTTTCTCTATTCGCATCATCCAAAAAATATCTTGGCTAGATCGTAAAGCCGTAAATCAAGTGTTTTGAGGGCTTTGGTTGCTTCTTCAAGCGGAACCGCCACTATTTCGGTTCCTTTTAAGCTTACCATTTTACCGAATTCCTTGTTTTTCACTAATTCGTATGCTTTTACGCCAAAACGAGTGGCCAGCACCCTGTCAAATGCCGTAGGCGAACCGCCTCTTTGAATGTGGCCTAAAACCGTAACTCTTGTTTCATAGCCGGTTTTTTCTTCGATTAGTTTACCTAAGGTATCCCCTATCCCGCCAAGGCGAACATGGCCAAACTCATCGAGTTTTTGTTCCTGAGTAAAAAGTGAAGCATCGTTAAAAGCTGCTCCTTCCGAAACAACGACGATGCTGAAATTTTTGCCTCGTTTATGACGCTTCTGTATCGAATCGCATAGTTCATCAACATCAATCGGAATTTCCGGGACAAGAATATAATCTGCTCCTCCGGCGATACCAGAGTAGGCGGCAATCCAACCGGCATGCCGGCCCATAACTTCTACAACCATAATTCTATTGTGCGACTCTGCAGTTGTATGAAGCCGGTCAATACATTCCATAACAATATTGATCGCGGTATCGAAACCAAAAGTAAAATCCGTTGCGCCTAAATCATTATCTATGGTTTTCGGCACACCGACAGTATAAAGGCCGTCTTTAAAAAGCTTAGTTGCCACACCGAGAGTATCTTCTCCGCCGATGGCAACCAGGGCATTCAATTTTAATTCTTTGAAATTTTTCTTTACGATTTCTAAGCCATTTTCTTTTTTATAAGGATTCGTGCGGGAAGTCCCAAGAATCGTGCCGCCTTTAGGAAGAATGCCGGAAATTGATCTTAGATCAAGTGGCATATAATCTTTTTCAAGTAAACCCTTCCAGCCATTTTTTATGCCAACCACTTCCGTTTCATCGTTAATGGCTGATCTTACTACGGCGCGTATTACGGGATTTAGGCCAGGGCAATCCCCGCCTCCAGTGAGAACACCTAACTTCATTGCGAAACCTCCTTTAATGAACAGATAACTTACGCGAGTTTGCCAAAACGAGCGTAAGTTATAGCGAAGCGTCTGTGAATTAACCCCCACACCAACTTTTGAAAGAATGTTTTTGTTTTAACAAAAATATGCTTGCGAAACAATCCAATGAGCCACATTCAACATAAAAACAAAAGTTGGTGTGGGGGTCAAATTCAGCTACGCAAATTTTCTGCGCCATGCCTGTCCACCAGGACGCCCTGTTGGGCTGCTCTTCGGGCAGTCTAGGCTTGAAAATTGCTGCTTCATTTGATTAATAATATCTGTACGGTATTTCCGCTTCCGTAACTTCTTCCGGGCTTTCGATTATCTTTTTCTTGCCTTTAAAAACCATTTTTCGTATTTCAATTTTTATCCTGATCTCTTTGTCTTCGCCTAAAAGATTTTGAAGTTTTTCCCTTGTTTTCTCCTGAATATTTTTCGTAAAAACCGGCAAATTCGCTTCAGCGTTTAAATTACCTCTGATTATTACCTCTATCCGGTGTTTTTTACAAATGATTCTTGGGCGCACATGTGATAAGCCACTTTCGCTCTCAAGCATATTCCTTAACATATCTTCTATGGCAAAAAGAGTAATGCTTACCTTTCCATACGAAGATTCTGTAACCACGGAGCGTTCTCTTCTGAAAATTGTCCGAAAAAGATGGCGCAGGCATAAAAGAATAATCAATAAACCGGTAAGGCCAAATGCCGCACGTAAAGGCCAAACCGACATTATTTTATGCTGAAAGTAACTTATCGCATAATTTATATCAACCCAATCGAGAGACAATCCTATAAAAACGCAGCCGACGAAGAAAGAAACCGCCACATAGGCAATTATAGTAAGAAAAGCCATCTCTACCCCCTCTTTACTTTTTTAACTTTTACATCTACGCTTACAGAATCGATATTCAGACCATTAAGCATGTGCGTAATAACTTTTTTCTGCACTTCGTAGGCAACATCTACGATGTTTACTTCCCAAAAAATTATCACAGGAAGCACTATTTTAATTTCATTTTCGAATTTAACCCGTGTGCCTGCCCAGTTAAAAAATTTCAAAATTGGGCCAAGCCAGCCGTAGCATTCCCACCCCACAGCCTCAACGCCTTTTACTTGCCTGGCGGCTGTTTCCGCTACCTGGATTATCACTCTCCGGTGTATCTTTATCTTGCCGTATTCAGAGCTTACATTTCTGCTCACTCTTCCTCCTTGCCTATAAATTTTTCTAAAAATCCCGTATGGTACTTACCCCTTTGAAAATCCGGGTCGGTAATTACCTCTTTGCAAAACGATGCAGTTGTTTTTACAGGCTCCACAAGGAATTCATCAAGGACTCTTTCCATCTTTTTCAATACTTCTTTACGATTATCCCCTCTGGTTATAGCTTTGGCAATAAGTGAGTCATAATAAGGCGGAATGGCGTAGCCGCTGTATATATGAGTATCTATTCTTACGTCTTTTCCTCCGGGAATGTAACAAAATTCAATATTACCGGGGCAGGGCATAAACCTGTTGGAGGGATCTTCTGCGTTTATACGGCACTCCATGGCAGCGCCCCTAACCTGGACCTCATCCTGTTTTATTTTTAATTTTTCTCCGGCGGCCAGGAGCATCTGTAATTTTACAAGATCTATACCGGTAACTTCTTCGGTTATGGGGTGTTCAACCTGGATTCTTGTATTCATCTCCATAAAATAAAAATTGCCTTTCTCATCGAGAAGAAATTCAATAGTACCGACGCTGCGGTAATTCATTGACTTTATACCTTTAATGCAGAGTTCGCCAAGTTTCTTTCGCAAACGTTGGTCAACCGCCGGAGACGGAGTTTCTTCGATAATTTTTTGGTGCCGGCGCTGGATGCTGCAATCTCTCTCCCCAAGATAAATTGCATTTCCATAGTTATCAGCGGCAATCTGAACTTCGATGTGGCGCGGATTCTCGATGAATTTTTCCATGTATATTTCCGAATCGCCAAATGCGGCTTTTGCCTCTGACTGGGCAGTCAAAAGTGCGCTAACCAAACGGACATCACTGTGGCAAACGCGCATGCCCTTGCCACCGCCACCGGCTTTGGCTTTAAGAATAACCGGATAACCCATTTTTTTTGCTGTATTAAGCGCATCTTCTTTTGATTTTATTGCGCCTTTAGTCCCGGGGATAAGCGGTAAATTAGCTTTTTGCATTGTTTCTTTTGCGCGCAACTTATCGCCCATGAGCCGGATATTTTCCGCAGAGGGACCGATAAATTTTACGCCGCAGGACTCGCATACCTCGGCAAAGGATGGATTCTCCGCAAGGAAACCGTAACCGGGATGAATTGCATCGCTATCAGTGATTTCTGCAGCACTGATGATGCTTGATATATTAAGATAGCTCTCTGAGGATTGGGCCTTGCCTATGCAAATAGCCTCATCGGCAAATTCAAGATGCAAAGAATTTTTATCGGCTTCGGAATAAACCGCAACCGTCTTAATGCCTAATTCTTTACAGGCGCGGATTACTCTTATTGCTATTTCGCCGCGATTGGCAATTAGAATTTTCGAAAACATATTCTTATTAAATAACCAATAACCAGGAAACAAGATACAAACAAATTTCAATATCCAATATCCAATGACCAAACAGTGATTTTACTTTTTGTTTGGTTATTGAGATTTGGTTATTGTTCATTGTTTGGTTATTGTTTCTTGTATCTTGGTTATTTCTCCATCAATATTATGCCGGCTCCAAAACGAACAATGTTTGCCCAAATTCAACCGGCTGTCCGTTTTCAATCAATACTTGAGATATTTTTCCGCCGATTTCTGCTTTTATTTCATTCATCAACTTCATTGCTTCGATAATGCAGACCACATCCCCTGATTTTATCGTATCACCCACCTCAACATAAGGTTTTGCACCAGGCGATGGTGCACGATAGAATGTGCCGACCATAGGAGATTTTACTTCAATTAATCCTTCTTTTTTTGTTTCTTTTTCTTCTTTAACGGGCGGACTGATATGAGAAACAACAACTGGCTGGTTTTCGGAAAATTTCTTAAGCCGGATACGCTTGCCTTCTTCTTCAACCTCAAGCTCGCAAAGGCTGTTTTCTTCCATAAATTTAATAAAATCTTTTAATTTCTCTAATTCCATAATGCCTCCTAATGACAATTCGACTACCCCATAGGATGCCCTGTTGGGCTAAAACTTTTTGCTTCGCAAAAAGGCAAGTCTCATTGGAATTACCCCCGAGCAAAACGAGGGAGTTATTGCGCTCTGCTTAAATATTGCCCACTTTGCGTATCTACTTTAACCGTATCACCGTTATTTATAAAAAGCGGGACCGCGATAGTTACGCCGGTCTCAAGTTTCGCTGATTTTGTTCCGGACTTAACCGAATCGCCTTTAAAGCCAGGTTCGGTTTGGACAACTTTAAGATCCATTGTCGCCGGAAGCTTAAAATTCATCAGTTCATTTTTATAGAAGAGGCCTGTAACTTTAAGATTGTCTTTTAACCAGTCTGTTTTATCTTCAATCAAAGATTTCTTACAAACAATGTTTTCGTAAGTTTCCAGATCAAGAAAATGATAGATATCTTCTTCACGGTAAAGAAACTCAAGCTTTCTTTCTTCGATATCGGCTTCCTCGACATTGTCAGAATCTCTTAAGGTGCTGTCGATAATCTGAGAAGTTTTTAGATTTTTTAACTTAGCTTTACAATGAGCCGGGCCTCTTGCCAGCCTTACATGGTTGCAATCCAGAACGATATATGGTTCATCATTATAAATGATTACCATTGCCGGTTTTATACTATTTATGGAAATCCCCACTTAAAATTTCCCCTTTGCTTTTACCAACCAAGACCATGTCTTCAATCCTGATACCGAACTTCCCGCAAAGATATATGGCTGGTTCAACCGTAACCACCATTCCTTCTTTCAGTATGTCGTTACTTCGCGGATTTAAATATGGGCTTTCGTGGACTTGGAGCCCGACGCCATGGCCTAAACCATGACCGAAATATTTGGCGTAACCGCGCTTTGAGATGAATTCTCTTGCTGTTTTGTCAACGTCTTTGGCTTTTACGCCGTCTTTTATCTTTTTTATGCTTAAATCTTGGGCTTTTTTGACGATATCGTAGACTTTCCTAAAGAGAGGTGGTATTTTACCAAGGCTAAATACCCTTGTCAAGTCAGCGCAATATCCGTAATACTTTGCGCCTAAATCAATCAGGACAGAACCATTTTCGCTGTTTTTCTCAAACTTCGGCTCATGATGCGGCAAGGCGCTATTCTTGCCGTAGGCAATTATCGTCGGAAAAGCCACGCTGTTTGAACCTTTGATCCGGAGAAATTTTTCAATCTCAATAGCTAAATCTTTTTCGGTCATGTGCCGGTCATAGACCTGCTCTGCAAAATTTAATGCTTCTCCGGTAATGAGTGTTGCTTTTTTTATAAAAGAAACCTCTTCTTTGCTTTTAACCATCCTTGAGTTTTCGATAAAATTTACTGTCTGCGATAAATTAACTTCTTTATCGGGAAAACTTTGCCGCATTTTTTCATATTCTAAAAAACCAATATTTTTTGCCTCAAATCCGATATTATGAAATTTGAGTTTTTTTATGGCGTTAGCGATGGTTTCAAGGATATTTCCTCCGGATGGAATAACTTTCCAGCATTCTATAGTTTTTGCTTCGTATTCATAAATAAAATTAGTAAAATAAAAAAGTTCTTCTTGAGAAGTAACCAGAAGGCAGCCTTCGGCATCACGAAATCCGGAAAGATAAGTAATATTTACAGGATTTGAAAGCAAAATCGCATCCAGATTATCGGCGCGCAGTTTTGCTGCGCATTTAGCAATACGGCTCTTCATGCTTATTTCGCTAAATCATTCAGGAAGAAAATGGCTGCGTCAAAAGCAAGGGTATAGCTATATTTGCCAAACCCGGTTATGACGCCAAGTGCCACATCACCGATGAGGGATTTTTTTCTAAAATCCTCTCTTTTGTAGATATTGGAAAGGTGAACCTCTATCGCCGGTTTATCTATCCCAAGAATCGCATCCCTTATGGCAATTGATGTGTGCGTATAGGCCGCGGGATTAATAATAAGCAGGTCATATTTTGATTTCGTTATCTTTTCAACTATTTCGCCTTCAGAATTTGACTGCATAATTTCTATTTCAATTTTATTCTCTACTGCTTTTGCCCTAAGCGCTTTATTTATATCCTCAAGGCTGAATTTTCCATAGATTTTAGGTTCTCTTTTACCTAAAAGATGCAGGTTCGGCCCGTGAATGACTAATATTTTTTTACCGCTCTTTTTTTTCATTTTTTTTACGCCTCCTCTATATTGCTATGCGCTTTGTTTGTTCTTCTCCTCCACATACATCATTCGCAGGCTGAACAGAGAATCTTCCAGGAATTTGCCTTCTTCTTCGGTAAGATTTCCCCTGGTTTTTTCTTTTAATATGCCTATAGTATCAACAAGAAAACGCGCCTGCTCAAGATTGATCTCAATTTTACCGCTGACAGGGTTCTCCAGCTTTCCTAAGGCAATCATTGCCTGAACGCTCAATGAGGAAATAAATATCTTAAAGGTAGGTTCGTGATAAGCTTCCTGTTTTTCTTTTGCTGCTTTTTTCTCGCTTTCAACCTGCGTTTTCCATTCATCATCAACTTTTTTTCTTACTTCATCGCTCATTATTCATCTCCTTTTTTTCCACAGATAATTATTTCATCCTTCGTCTCTCGTCCTTCGTTATCTGTGCCCCTCTGTGAAAAAATAACCTAACTAATTATAACACCGGCATAACCGACAACAGAACTTGCCGGCCCACCGCTGTCGGCACTGGTTTGATACAAACTAACGCTTGCTTTTGTAGCGCCTATTTCCTTAGTAACTAAAAGCGCAATCGCAACTGGAGCTATCCCACACATGGTTATATTTTCCTTCCTTACTGTTTTTGTTAACCCCTCGGCATCTAAATTTGTAATATGTTCGAGTGCTAAACGATCTTTTTTCCGGGCAGCCGGATCAGGCTCATAATGCGTCATGTCGCTTGATGCCACAATCATCACTTCTTCTTTTATATCTTTGATTGCCGCAACTATCTGCGCTGCTGCTTCTTTATAAGTAGCAAAATCTGCCACCTGGCAGACTATGGGAATGAATTTAAATTCTTTAAAATAATAATAAAGAAAAGGTAATTCTACCTCTATCGAATGCTCGAATTTATGACAAAGCACATCTTCAACAATTAACGAACCTTTATTTATAATTCTTGCGGCCAAATCCTCATCGATTGCAATATCGCCAAAAGGAGTGTTCCATGCGCCTTTAGCAAAAAGGCCGAAATTTTCGCCGTATCCGGTGTGATTCGGGCCAAGAATTATAATTCTTTTTTTAGGAAGTAGTTTATCAATAGTTGAAGCAGCAACTTTTCCTGAATAAACATAGCCGGCATGCGGAATAATTATGGCGTAAGCATGCTTTTTGGAAGCACTTTTTTCGCCAAACCTTTCAATTGTTTTCTTTAATTCTGAAGCGCTCGAGGGATAAAATTGTCCGCTTACTACCGCATCTCTTATCATATTAAAATCTTTGTCAACACGAATTACCACGAATCAGGATACGAATTACAATGAATAAATCTGCTCCCATTAGTGTAAATTCGTTTTCCGTTCCGGGATATTCGTGTTTATAAAATAGATTAACAATTATCTCTATAAATGTCAACAGGCTAGCCCGGGATATAATTACTTATGCTTCTATTTATTTTTAAAAAGCACTGAAATATGAAACGGGCAGGAGTGGTTTTTTAAATCTTTAGGGAAAGGCGTAAAAGGCGCTGACTCTTTCACGATGGTTATTGCTAAATCAACAAGTTGCCGGTTGGCGCCTTCTCCTTTGACATATTCAAGCGTACCATCTCGAAAAAGGGAAAAATTAAGAGAAACTTCTCCAATCATATTACCTTTGTAACGCTTACGTGAAATTTCATAAAGTTTTGAACGTAACCCGTTATAATAACTCATATAGGAAGGATTATTCCGGAGGTTTGCATTTTCTAATTTTTCAAAAATAATCACGCCATTTGAATCTTTCTCTAGAATTTGTGGCTTATCCAGAAATGGTTTTTCTTCGTCGTTTCCCATTAATTTACGCATTACATTATTTATGTAGGGAGGCGGCGGAAGGGAATTGGAGCCTTTTTCGTACTTTGAACCTTGCTCATCTTTAGATATTTTTTCTTTAATAACTTCTTTAACTGTAATCTTTATTTCTTTAACCTCTTTATTTTCGTTGATTGCCATATTCTTGCTTATGGCCGGATAATACGCGGCAATAACTCCAAAATGCGCCGCCAGAGAAACGCCGATTGCAAAATTCCAATAGTCATTCGCTCTCATATTATTAAATTATAGCATAGATACCAAAAATGAGAAATATTCCGAAAACAAAAATTATGCCAGCTCATTAATGACGGCGGGAATTATTTCTGAAAGTGTCGGATGGATGAAAATGGAATTTTTTAATGTTTTTATTTCTAAATTATTTCTGATGGCGTAGGAAAAGATACTGATAAGCTCTGCGGCAAGATAAGAAACGATGCCGGCGCCTATTATCTTATCATCTTGCCCCGCAATGACTTGTATAAACCCTTCTTGGTCGTGATAAACGTAGGATGAAGAAAATTTGAAAAAATTTGATTTCATGGATTTATATTTGAGATTTTTCGCTTTTGCTTCTTCTTCTAAAATACCAACCTTGGCAAGCGAGGGAAGAGAGAATACGCAATCAGCTATACCGGTATAATCTTCTTCTATATGTTTACCCATTATATTATCAACACAGATTTTTGCCTGATACTCGGCAGCATAGGCAAGCAGCTTTTTACCGGCGATATCGCCGCAAGCATAAATATTTTCGATATTGGTGCGCATGGAGCTGTTGGTCTTTATCCATCCTCCTTTATCAAAAAATATTCCGATTTTTTCGATGTCCAGGCACTCTATATCCGGCTCTCTGCCTACTGATAAAATTACATTATCAAAACTGTTCAAATCATATTTTTTTACATCGGAAGCGGTGTCGATTTTTATGCCTTTCTTTTCTAAAAGAATCCTAAGGCGGCTGGAGAGATTTTTATCGAAAAACGGCAAGATCTTTTCCTCTTTTTCCACTACGGTAACCCGTTTATTCAGATTATTTAGCAAAGAGGCAAATTCTATGCCGATATAACCGGCACCAACGATAAGAAAATTTTCGCCGATATCTTCTTTAAAAAAAATATCTTCGGCAAATATCACTCTAGGATGAGAAAATAATGGTTTTGGCTTTGAACCGGTCGCAATTATTATATTTTTTGTTTTTATCTTTTCGCCGCTAGCAAGTAACGTATTATTGTCAATAAAAGAAACTCGCGACCAGATAATCTTGACACCGGATTTCTCCAAGTACTCAAGCGCAGCTTTTTTAACTTTTTCAATAATATCATTTTTTTCTCTAAAATTTTCCGGCCAGTTTTTATTTATCTTTGAAGAATTTATGAAAAGTTTGGTAGGAATGCAGCCGCTGTTTAAACAAGTGCCGCCAAAATTACCCCTCTCGGTATCGAAAAGCACGGTCTTTAAGCCGTACCCTAAAGCGTGTTTTGCCGCGGCAATGCCTGCCGCACCTGCGCCGATTATGGCTAAATCGTACATTTTATTTTAAGCTAATTCTTTTAACTGTTTAAATTCTTCTTTGACGCTCGCAAGTTTTTCTTTCTCGTCATTTGTAAGTTCGACTTCAATTATCTTAGCAATGCCGGTTTTATTGATGACGCAAGGCACACCGACACAAACATCGCTAAGGCCGTATTCGCCGGAAAGCAGCACAGAAACCGGTATAATTTCGTTGCTATCTTCGGCGATAGTTTTGATAAGTTTAAAAACCGAAAATGAAGGCGCGAAATTTGCACTTCTATTTTTAAGATAACTTATAATCTCGCCTCCGCGATGAGCGGTTTTCTCTTGTATTCTTTTAATTGCATCTCTGGATAAGAATTTTCCTGCTTTCTCTCCCTTTATTCTTATGTGATTTTCTGAAACAATCATCGCGTTATTATGAAGGCCGAACACAAATGCTTCAAAAGATGCCGTCGACATGTTGCTTTCTTTATACAAAACATTCAATAATCGTACACTGTCAAGTAGTGACCCCATGCCGATTACGCGGTTACGGCTAAAACCAGTTTCTTTATGCACAATATAAGTAATTAGATCCAGGGGGTTGGTAACGGTTATAACTATACAATTTTTGGCATGTTTTTTAATCGAGGTGGAAACGTCTTTGGCGACTTTTGCATTTATTTTTAAAAGATCAAGCCGACTCATACCTTCCTTACGGGCAACACCAGCGGTGATAACGATTATGTCTGAATCTTTTATACTGCAAAAATCATCGGTGCCTTCAACTTTGGTTGACGAATTAAAAAATGCTCTTGAATCCTCTATGTCAAGGGAAACGCCCTTGGCAAGATCGCCGGCTATATCGACAATCGCTAATTCAGAAAGGGACAGGCGGGAAAAAAGATGAAAGGAAAGCATCGAACCAACAGCGCCTGCGCCTATTACCGAAACCTTCGTAATCATTTTTTAAGTTCTTTTTTAATCTCTTTTATGATTGCTTGTGCCATCTCCCTTGTACCAACAGCACTTGGGTCATCCCTGGTGGGTTTCAAATCATAAGTGACAAATTTGCCTTCTTTTATAACGGAAGAAACTGCTTTTTCTAAAATCACGGCTTTTTCTGTTTCGCCTAAATACTTTAGCATAAGCATTGCCGAGAGTATTGTCGCAGTGGGATTGACTTTATTTTTTCCGGTATATTTCGGCGCTGCGCCATGAACCGGCTCAAACAACGCTATTGTCTCGCCGATATTTGCGCCGGGAGCAATACCTAAACCGCCAATCAACCCTGCACAAAGGTCGGAAACTATATCTCCGTATAGATTCGGCAAAACTAAAACATCGAACTCTTTAGGCCGCATCACCAGTTGCATGGTAAGGTTATCCACGATTACGTCATTTGCCTGGATATTGGGAAAAAGAGCAGCAATTTCTCGAAATTTGCTCAAAAAAAGGCCATCCGTACACTTCATTATGTTCGCTTTATGAATACAGGTTACTTTCTTGCGACTCTCTTTCCTGGCATACTCAAATGCGAAACGGATAATTCGTTCCGAAGCAAAAATCGATATCGGCTTAATGGTTATTGCGCTGTCTTTTCTTACCTTCTTATCGCTGATGCCATTTATGTAATCGATTAAAGCTGCGGTTTTTGGTTCATTTACGGCGAATTCGACGCCAGCATAAAGGTCTTCGCTATTTTCCCTGACAATGACCAGGTCGGTACCGGGATATTTGGAATTTGTTCCTTCCATATAACGAGCCGGGCGCAAACATGCATAAAGATCCAGTTCATGCCGAAGGGCAACGTTAATCGAACGAAAACCTTTGCCTATCGGAGTAGTTATTGGCCCTTTAAGGGCGACTTTGTTTTTTCTGATTGAGGCAAGAGTCGATTCAGGAAGAAGGCTATTGTGTTCTTTTAAGGCAGGTTCGCCAGCAAGGACAACGTCCCAGTTGATGTCGACGCCTAAAGCATCGATGCAGGCTCTTGTTGCATCGCTGACTTCAGGCCCTATACCGTCACCGGGAATTAAACTTACTCTATATGCCATCCTGATTATTCCACCTTGAAATCTTTATGCGTTTTTAGGTAATTTATAATACCGCCGCAAGTAACCAGTTCTTTACGGAAATTATTCCAGGACATAAATTTTATTTTTTCCTTACTGGCCAAATCTTCGATTAAACCTTTATCAACTTCAATATACAGATCATGACCTTCTTCAATGGATGAGGTATCGGCCTCTATCAAAGGTAAGCCGATATTAAAAGCATTGCGGTAAAAAATGCGGGCAAAACTTTTTGCAATAATACAAACGATGCCTGCTTCTTTAATGACCCATGGTGCCTGCTCACGGCTTGAGCCCATGCCAAAATTTTCTCCGGCTACAATGATTGATTTTCCGGGAATAATTTCTTTATAAAAATTCGGCCGGATATCTTCAAAAAGGTATTGCGATAATTTTTTCATGTCGGTTATGGAAAATTTATACCGCCCGGAAATTATCCAATCAGTGTTAATATTATCGGCAAATTTAAAAACTTTTCCCTCTAGTATCATATTATTTTTTTAAACGCGTCAAAGACTTTCAAACTCAACAACATTTCTAACCTTCGTTAGAGCTATTTCTTTACTTATAATGCCTTTTTTATAAAGCTCTTTAAGGTTTTTATCTATTGTATACATACCGTATTGGCCGCCCATCTGAATCATTGAAGGAATCTGAGCGACTTCGCCTTCGCGGATAAGATTTCTTATGCCCGGTGTTGCCACCATGATTTCAGTCGCAAGCACTCTACCATGGCCCTGCGCACGCGGGATAAGGATTTGTGACATTACGCCTTGAAGGCAGTCGGCGAGCTGTACCCTCACCTGTTTCTGCTGATGAGGCGGAAAGACATCGATAATTCTTTGGACTGTTTGCGGTGCATCAGGCGTATGTAGCGTTGCTAAAACCAAATGGCCGGTTTCTGCCGCGGTAAGAGTTGTCGCGATAGTTTCCAAATCACGCATTTCGCCGACTACAATTACATTGGGATCTTGACGCAGCGCCCTACGCAAGGCTTCAGGAAAAGAATGCGTATCGGCATAAACTTCTCTTTGTTTTATGATACTCTTTTTGTTGCTATGCACGAACTCGATAGGGTCTTCAATACAAATAATCATCTCTTGCCTCTCGGCATTAATAATATCAATCATTGCGGCAAGGGTCGTGCTTTTTCCCGTACCCGTAGGGCCAGTTACAAGAACCAAACCGTTGGGCCTTCGAATAAATTCTGATGCAACAGGCGGGAGGCCAAGTTCGTCTAATTTTGGAATCTGCTGCGGAATTCTTCTGAATGCGCCTTCAACATTGCCTTTCTGATAATGTATATTAACCCTAAACCTGTCCATGTTCGGAAGAGAAAAAGAAAAATCCAGTTCTTTATCTTTTTCGAATATTGCCTTCTGGTCATCATTAAGAATACTATAAATTAAAGTTTTCGTATCATCGGGACGCAAAGCAGGAAAATCGGTAAAATACAATTTGCCATCGATTCTTAAAATCGGAGCGCTATTTACGGTAATATGAATATCACTTGCCCCTTTCTCCATTGTCAGCTTAAGAAGCGTGTTTATATTTACCATATCACCTCCGTTTGTTTATAAATCCGAATATCGAAATCCGAATGTTTTAATGCCCAAAACAGGAAATAATTGTTTTGCACATCAGAATTTTTCCCATTTCGGATTTTTTTCGAATTTCGGATTTCGTGCTTCGGACTTATCATGCTATTTTTTAATATACTTTCTGGGGTCGGTTATCTTTCCGGTAAGCGCGGATGCGGCAACTGTAGCCGGAGACGCTAAATAAATAAAACTATTAGGATTCCCCATTCTTCCTTTGAAATTCCTGTTTGCTGTTGAAAGCGCGATTTCCCCATCGGCAAGAACACCCTGGTGCGTACCAACGCAAGGGCCGCAACCGGCCGGTAGAATCACAGCGCCTGCTTCTAAGAATGTCTTAATGTAACCTTTTTTGAGCGCTTCCATAAATATTTTTGCCGACGCTGGAGCAACGAGAAACTTTAGATCACGGTTAACTTTTCTCCCCTTTACTATTTTCGCACCAATTTCTAAATCTTCAAGCCTCCCGTTAGTGCAAGTTCCAAGAAATGCTTCCTGGATTTTCATACCTTGAAGCTCCTCCACAGTTGCGCCATTGTCTACGGTATGGGGCTTGGCAACATAGGGAGAAAGTTTTGATACATCAAATTCTATTATTTTTTCGTATTTGCAATCCTTATCGGCAAATACCGCTTTATGCTTTTTTGCGCCGATAGAAGAAAGATAAGCAAAGGTTTTTTTATCCGGAGAGACAATTCCGCATTTTGCACCAAACTCTATAGTCATATTAGTTATCGTAAAACGCGCATCAAGAGAAAGTTTGTCAATAACTTCTCCGCCAAATTCAACTGCCTTATAGGTTGCGCCGTTAGCACTTAGTTTATGGATGATGTGAAGAATTATGTCTTTGCTGTAAACTCCCTTGGGAAGCTTGCCTTTGATTATTATTTTATAGGTCGAAGGCACTTTAAACCAGTTTTTGCCGGTTGCAAGGCTAATTGCTAAATCGGTTGAGCCAACACCGAAAGCCGCGGCGCCAAGCGTACCCGCGGTTGAAGTATGAGAATCTGCGCCTAATATCAGTGCCCCGGGATAGGCAAACCCTTTTTCGATGACTAGCTGGTGGGATATTCCGCAGCCCACATCGAAAAGTATATTCTTATTTATTTTCGTAAATTCCCGCATTCTGGAATGAACCCTGGAAACCCCCAGGCTCGGAGAAGGGCTTGAATGGTCAATAAACATTGCGTATTTTTGGGGCGATTTTACGGACATAAAGTGGGTTAACCCGTCAAGGACAAGCGAAGTTGTCCCATCCTGCGAAAAACAGAAATCAACCGCACATATGCCCACCTCACCGGAAACCAAAGGTTTTTTTGAATGCGCCGACAGTATTTTTTCGATGATAGTTTTTCCCATATTATTTTAGCGCTTCTAAAAACGATTTTATCCTGGCGATACCTTTATTTATATCTTCGTCTGATGTGGCAAAGCTCAAACGCACGAAACCTTCCGCGCCAAAACTATCTGCCGGGATAGTTGAGACAAGATATTTGTCTAAAAGCTGCGAAGAAAAATCCATACTGGCAAGCCCGCTCTTTTTTATATCACAAAGCATATAGAATGTGCCCTGGGGCAGCAAAGGTTTGATCTTCCTCAAACCTTTCAATCCTTCCCATAAGAGATTGCGCCTTTCTTCGAATTTGGCAAGCATCTGGCTCGGCCATGTTTTGTCGTTTATCGCAGCTAATGCTGCGGCCTGCGATATCGAAGACGCACAGGAAGTTGTATGGTCGATTAATTTTGAAATTGCACCGGCAAAGTTTTTATCGGCACAGAGATAACCTATGCGCCAGCCGGTCATAGAAAAAGTTTTCGAAAATCCATTCACGGTAACGGTAAATTTAGCAGCATCGCCTATAGAAGCAAAACTCGTATGTTTCTTGCCGTCATAAGTTAGGGCTTCGTAAATTTCGTCACAGAGAACTATTATGTTCTTATCTTTTATCACCTCGTAAATTTCTTTTAGCTCTTCGTTTGAATAGGTTGCCCCGGTTGGATTGCTTGGGTAATTCAGGATGAGTAATTTTGTTTTCTTGCTGATAGCTTTTGAAAGCGTTTGGGCAGTTAATTTAAAACCGTCGCGTTCTTTTGTTTTTATAATTTTAGGCTTTGCGCCGCAAATTATCGCCATCGCCGGGTAACTTACCCAATAAGGGGAAGGTATAAGCGCCTCTTCTTTTGGATTAAGAAATGCCGCCATTGCCGCGTAAATTGCGTATTTTGCTCCAGAGGTAATGATTATACTGGAACTTTCGCAGGCAATTCCGTTTTCTTCTTTTAGCTTACGGGCTATGGCTTCCCTTAATTCGTTAGTGCCCGCGGATGGGGTATATTTGGTAAAGCCATCATCAATGGCTTTTTTGGCTTTTTCTTTTATAAACAGCGGGGTATCGAAATCCGGTTCACCGGCGGCAAAATTAACAACGTCTTTGCCCTCTTTTTTAAGCCTTTTAGTCAAAGCCGTTATTTTTAAAGTAGCGGAAGAACTCAATTGCTCAACGCGTGAGCTAATCATTTTTTTATTTTTTTATACACAAACCTGCCGCAAGGACAGGCCTCAAATTTGTGTCAATTTGTGTTTTTAAAGAGAATCTCGCTCTTTCTTAAAAATACCCTTAACGCCTTCGATTATGGTTTTCTTGGGCTTTTCTTTTTGCGGAGCGTGCTTTACTTCCTTGTGTTTTGCTTCTTCCGGTTCAATTTCTTTTGCTTTTTTTTCTTTTACCTTCTTTTCTTTTACTTCAATTTTCGTAAGTTCAAGCAAAGAAACCCTTCCGGCATCACCCTTGCGACAACCAAGATAAAATTTTCTAGTATAGCCGCCGTTTATGCCTTTAAAACGCGGGCCTATATTATCGAAAAGTTTTTTTACCAGATCATGGTCGCCAAGCGCTTTAAAAACTAGTCTGCGATGGTGTATGGTATCGTTTTTAGCTAACGTTATAAGCCTGTCTATCCAGGACTGCAAAGCAGTTGCCTTCGCTTCTGTCGTTTTAATGCGTTCATAGGTAACTAAGGAACGCAGGAGCGATTTTTTGAGGGCTTTTCTTTGGGCACGTGAACGCGAAAATTTTTGGCTTTCTTTTCGATGTCTCATACCAGTTCCAATTTCTTTCTATCCACTTTAATGCCCAGGGAAAGCCCCATGGTCTTAAGCAGATTAACAACTTCTGTTAATGACTTTTTACCAAAATTTCTGTAGGCCAATATTTCGGTTTCTGTTTTTTCCACTAAATCCGCCAAAGTCTTTATGTTGGCTTCCCTCAAACAGTTTGCACTTCGCACGGACAATTCAAGTTCAGTTATAGGAATTTTGAGTTTCTCATAAAGGGAAACCTCCTCCGGCGTTAATTCTTCAGTTTCCTCTTCAGGAATTTCTCCTAAAGTAAAGAACAATTCAAGGTGCTTACTTAAAACCTTAGCCGCATATATCAAAGCTTCTTTTGGCTCGATGCTTGCGTTAGTAAAAATTTCGATGATAAGTTTGTCATAGTCGGTTCTTTTTCCGACACGGGTATTTTCAACCTTAAATGCTACTTTTTTGACGGGAGTAAATATTGAGTCTATCGGTATAACCCCAATCGGCATATCTTCGCGTTTATTATTTTCCGCAAGGACAAATCCTCTCCCCCGGCCGACTTCCAT
>JAJYOP010000021.1 GCA_021796115.1 bacterium | reverse complement strand
CTATTTCCCATGGACGTATCAGGGCTTAATCGGAGTAAATTATTACAAAAGTTCAGATACCGTCTTGACCTCACAATATGCTCCAGCTTCGACAATTTCTACTATTGAGTTCTTCAAAACTTTCGTTCGGCAGCACAAAACGGGACAAGTACCGTAGCTTTTCAAATAAAAATTAGGTTCAACTGAAAAATAATCGAAAGTAAATACTTAACGCTATGAAAATAAGGGCGACATGCTAGTAGATTTTAGAGGAGAAATAAAACTTGACCATTTTATAGGATTCCAATTTTAGCTAACTCTTTACTTTCTCCCCACATCACCCAGTTGCAAAATTCGTCCAATGCGGGGAGGATCAAAGACTGGAGGCAAGTATGAGCAAAAAGATAATTGTTCTTTCGATAGCATTATTTTTATTATCTCTATCATCAACATTTGCCGAAACCATTGTCCTAAAATCCGGTAAAACCATCGAAGGAAAGATAGTTGAGAAGACAGATAAAAGTGTAAAGGTTGACGTTGAAGGTATTCCTATAACCTACTATCTTGAAGATATTATAAGTATTGATGGAAAACTCATCGATATTATCAAACAGCCTTCTCCTAAACAAACATCTGTTTCTTCAACCGATGAAATGGAAAGTAGATTCAAGAATATATCCAGCCAAATCGCCAAAGAATTTTCCCAAACAGTTTCTCCTGAAGGTAAACAATACGAAGTTTCAGAGAAACAACGAGAAGATAATTTTTCTCGCCAAAGCAGATTATTCAAGGAATGGCAAGAAGAGTTAAGGAATCTCATCAAGGCTAATCCTAAAAGTATTTGGGCTGATGACGCACAGTATATAATTGCCACTCTAAATGCAGCCAATCCTAAGAAGCAAGCATTGGAATTAGAATATTTACTAAAAGAATATCCGAATATGCATATTGAAGATTGGACACGTGAAAACCTTGCAATTATTATGCCTAACCCAAAAATACCCTTTGAGATAATAGTAAGGTTGCAACTATGCAGTGATTATAAACAATCCGGAGATACGGCAAAACTTAAACAGATGTGCGAAGAGTCAATGAAGAAATATCCAGATAAAGCAAAGATTTTTGAGAAACTTTTGCAAGAAAATACCACTACTCCAAAGTAAAGGCCGAATTAGCTAATCGTAGCCAGTTCTTTATATAATTTCTCAGTATTCCCAAACATCACCAGCTGTTCCAACTAGGGGTGGTAAACCCATTGAAATATCGTAAGAATACAGTCGCATCTTTTCTGCACCACTCTGGAAGTAAATAGAGAAATTGCCCTCAAAATTTCTCATATTTTTGAAGGGGCATTCTAGGCTTTAATTAGCCAAATTGCCTGAATTATACAAGGTTTTTACCTCTTTTACAGGTAATTTCCCAATAAAATCAACGATTTTCGTATGATTTCGCCACGTTTTAGCAATAAAATAGGCACTTTTATACCAGAGAAATCCGCAGGCAGACGACTGCCCGGGGAGTTTTTGACTTTATAACCCTCTGTGATAATATATTGCAGAGGGTTTTTATTTTATCGATGATAAAAAATTTTTGATACAAGCTGATATGAGAAGTGCAAAAATTATTCCAATTATTGTTATAACTTTTTTTATTGCTTCTAGTTTTACTTATTGCCAAGCAGAGAAGAGGAATGTCCGGGTATTATTATTTTTCTATTCTCCCGAATGTCATAGCTGCGCTAAAGTAAAAAAAGAAGTCTTACCTGAAATAGAGAAAGAGTTTAAAGATAAAATCGCAATCGAATATCACAATATGGATGATATCGAAAACGTTAAACTTTTCTTAAGTTTAAAAGAGAAATACCCGTCCGCGATTGGTAGTGCTCCACCGGTTTTTTACTTTGAAGGGCATTTTTTGAATGGCACAAATAATCTAAAGGAAAACCTAAAACGGTTATTAGAATCTACGCCAATTACATCTACACATGAGAAAGAAAACCTCCCTAATATAAACCTTGTAAAGTTTTTCCAGAGTTTGACCCCTTTTGCAATTATTACGGTAGGGCTTATCGATGGTATTAACCCTTGTGCGGTCACAGTTATCGTATTTTTTATGTCTTTTCTAGCTTTTCAGGGATATCGAAAAAGAGAAATCGCCGTGGTCGGGTTAATCTTTATCGGTTCCGTATATGTTACATATGTTTTAATAGGAATCGGGATATTTGGTTTTTTATACCGCCTGCAAGGATTCTGGATTTTGACAAAAATTATCAACATTACCATAGGCTGTATAAGCATTTTATTCAGCGGTTATGCACTTTATGATTTTATGAAATTCAGAAAAACAAAAAGTACGCAGGATATGTTATTACATTTGCCAAAATCCGTGCAGGCCAGTATTCATAAAGTTATCAGACAACACTATGTCACCAAGGATGGTTCCAGCAACCAGGAGGTAAAACGGCCAATGTTCGGATTGATGATAAGTGCATTGGTTACAGGATTTTTAGTGTCGGTTTTAGAAGCTGTATGCGTTGTTAAAATATATCTGCCTACTATAGTCTTTGTCCTAAAGACTACCCAATACAAAGTAAAAGCATTGATATATCTTCTTTTATATAATCTTTTATTTGTCTTGCCGCTCATAATAATCTTCATATTTGCGCTTAAAGGAACCACTTCAGAGCGTTTCGCAGCGCTACTTAAAGGCCATCTCGGTTTAGTAAAAATATTGATGGCAATCATGTTTCTTTGCCTGGGTATTTTCCTTTTGTGGAGAGCATAATACTAGTCCCGACAGTATTAGTGATTGACATAAAGATGGAAAATAACTTTTTATAGTTTTATTTTTTCATATCACCAAGTTGCAAAATTCGTCCAATACGTGGAGCGCATCAATATTTGTGCCCTTCTAGACCAGATTGCTTTCCTAACTCTCTGTGATACTATATATTATAAAGAATCATTGCTACTAGAGGCAATATTTCTGGCGCAATAAATACAGGCAGGTAAAATAATGGAAATGCCTAAAAGCATAAAATATGCAGATATGGTATTATCGGTAGTCTTGGTTTTTAATTTTTTTATTTTTTGCATTTCAGATATATAATATATTTAAATCTTATTATATCCCAAACGAAGGGCCGAAACAGGTGAGGATGACGGAGAATCAGCGCCGTTACTTTGAACTTTACGCAGAGCAATTCCGTAATGCAACGAACCATGTGCAGGCCCAGATACAGAGGTTTTCAAGTGAAATGCAAAGAAGCACGGATAGATTTGTAAACAGCATGAAAATAAACACCTCCGTCAATGAAAAACAATAAAATTTTCAGCAATTTTATTGATAAAATAAAACCATTTACTTTTAACCCTGCAAATTGCACTTATTATACTATGGGTAAATATCTAAATAAGGCATTTTCAATTGGCAAAAAATAATGATGGCTAAAATTACCAAGCGTAAGTAATACGTATGTGATAAGGATGGTCTAAATGAAAAGAAGTATTTTTGCTGTTTCTTTGCTATGTTTTTGTATTTTTTTATGCTTCAAATCTTTTGCATCTTCCGATATAAAAAAGCCAAATGTTGCCGGGCAATTTTATCCCGCAGATAAAACCATCTTAGGACAAACCATAGAAGAATTTCTGGCTAAAGCCAATCCTCCCAAAATAAAGGGAGACATTCTTTGTCTGATCGAACCTCACGCCGGTTATGATTTTTCCGGACCTACGGCGGCATTTGGGTATAAAACCATCCAGGGCAGGCAATATAAGACCGTCGTAGTTATCGGCCCGGCACATTTTTTCGCATTTGACGGAATTTCAGTCTATTCCCAGGGGAAATTCCGCACACCACTTGGCGATTTGGATATCGATTCTGATTTTGCAGCAAAATTAATTGATCCTGAAGTAAATTCATCCTTTATTCCCCAGGCCTTCGAAAAAGAACATTCCGTGGAAGTGCAGCTGCCATTTTTACAAAAAGTGCTCTCAAATTTCAAAATCGTCCCGGTTATAATCGGAGACACAGAGTTACCAACTCTAGAAAGTTTTGCGAACAATTTAGTTAAAGCCATAGGCAAGCGCAAAGACGTCTTAATCGTTGTTTCTACGGATCTTTGCCATAGCTATGATTTCGAATTTACAGAAAAGACAGACTCCGTGACCTTGGCAGCATTGAGACATATGTCCGGAGAAGAAATTTATTCCGAACTAAGAGAGGGAAGAGTCCAGATGTGCGGCGGATTTCCTGCGGTTACTGCGCTCCTGGTTTCTAAAATGCTTGGATTTAATAATGTGCAGATTTTAAGTGCCACGAACACAGCTTCAGTTACCGGACAAAAGGCGAAAGGCCTCTGGACGGTTGGCTATTCTTCAGGCGTAATTAGTAATGCGAACTAACTTTGTCTTATCCCAATAGATAATACTCTGCCATCTCCTGTATCATTCTTTCTTTATTAATAGTCGTTATTTTATTTATATATAGACATATTTAAATAACTATAGCTGACCCATCATCTAAATTTTAGCTATCCCCAAACATCAAAAAGTTGCCAAATTCGTAATAAGACTTGTCCCGATGCCCTATATTTCAAAAATTTCTACGAAATTTTTTTGAAAAGTTCATCGAAACTTAGTCGAATTGTCATCAAGGATAGTTCAACCAGCGGAGGTGATTTCCGTAAAGCAAAAATTAATCATGAGCTATGGTGAGTGATGACGACTTATCCTCAAGCAAAGTCAAAGAAAGGCCGGGTCGCGCCAGAGTCAAAAGATAACCCGATTGCTTTCCCAACTCTCTGTGATAATATATTGCAGAGGGTTTTGGTTAAATAAAAGTCATGACTAAAAAATTTATTCCAATCTTTGCTTTGTTAACTTTATTATTTTCATCAACCCTATTCAGTGAAACCATAGTTCTTAAAAACGGTAAAACCATCGAAGGAAAAATACTCGAGAAAACTGATAAATACATAAAAGTAGACACAGAAAGAATACCTGTAACCTATTATTTGGATGAAATAACAAGCATTAACGAATCATCTTCTGGTAGCCTGCCTTCGGAAAGCCGGATAACCGCAATATCTCAAATTTCTTCTCAAAAACCGGATAGCCAAGTGTTTATAATTCCTATAAATCCATTGGCTCAATTTAATTTTAAATCAAAAGCAGATATTTATGCGATAAGAAAACAAGCAGTGTCTCAACTCCCGCAACTTGCCCCCCAAAATTACACTCCTTCAGGAAACGTTTTTGGCCAGATTCAGGATGGTAAACCATGGTGGGGATTGCTGGGTATCTGTTATTATGGTAATGGAGAGAAAAGCATCCTCGGCAAGTCAAAAGAATCACGATTTCTTTCAAACCCATATATTTTAATTGGAGTTGAAGAAACTAATGCGTACATTACTAATTCTGCTCCTTTGTTTCCTGACGGATTCTATATCCCATGCCCACCAAGTTAATTTGGGGAAAAGGCGCTTCGTCAGGGGAGGTTACCTATAACATTACCGACTATCATCGAAAGACATCAGCCTGCGGTTATGGCGACATAAGAAAACTTTACTTGTCAGATTATAATGCCCGTGATTTTGGTTTCAACTATTTCGCAATGGATTCAGCCAAGTCTAAAAACATCACAGCGGCTTTCGACCAAATTATACCCATTATTCAGTATATCCACACCGGGGGAAGCTGTGGTTATCCGGGTGGATGCAACAACAAAAGTCCCACACAACCCGAACTCGTAATTAAATGGGAAGAACTGCCGGCAAAGATTTACCTTAAACTCTGGAAAGTCTCTCCGGCAGACACAACACAAAAGGCAGATATGGATTTTATTATCGAATTACTTTAAAGACTATGCGGTTTCATCGGAAGGTGCCTTGTGCAGATGATCCAAGCAATTATAGCCATTTCTTTATCCAATTTCGACCTTTCCCCAGAGATTAAAAAGTTGCGAAGTTTGTCCGAAACAAAAAGTTTTATTTTATGAGGGATAAGTGGCGTGTCGATTTTATTTTTTAACCGCCAGGAAGCCGTTTGCCCCATACTTCTATTCGGTTCCTGCCGTTTTGTTTGGCAAGATATAAGGCCTTGTCTGCGCGTTCAATTAAATCCGATATCATAAACTTATTATTGTCGTCCGGCATATAGGCGATACCCAGGCTTATTGTAATTTTTATTTTTTCGCCGTCTATGGCTTGGAAAACCTCTTTTTCGATAGTTTTTCTTAACCTTTCGGCCATAGCCAATGCTTCGTCAGGTACCCTATCCGTTATTTTGGCATTGTCATTTTTTTTCCTTAATTCAAGTTCCGGCAGGATTAGACAAAATTCTTCCCCGCCATACCTGCAGACAATATCGCTTTTGCGAACATTCTTTTTAAGTATCTGCGCAATTTTTACTAAAATTGCATCTCCTGTCTGATGACCAAAAGAATCATTGATGCTCTTGAACTTATCCAGGTCTATCATAATCAGTCCCAAAGAATGCCTATAGCGCCTTGCCCGGTCCATCTCTTCCTGCGCTCTTAACATAAAATATTTATGGTGAAACAAGCCGGTCAACGAATCGGTGATTGCCTCTTCATATAATTGGGCATTTTTTATGGCAATTATTGCCTGGGAAGCCAATCCGTCAAGTAGAGTGATATCACTGGGCATATAAGGTTCCCTTGTAGCTTTATTATCAAGTGCTAACAAACCTTCCAAATACCCCTTGTAAAACAAAGGCACGATTATCTCTGCGTTGATTCCCTCTATATCCTTGCTTAATGTTGCAAATTCTTTACGGGAGAGAGCCAGCGATTGCTCTTCTTTGATGAAAACCGTTTTCTTCCTTTCTATCCAGTCAACAATACCGTTTCTTATAACATAATTACCAAGCAAATCCGGTTTTATGCCGTCAGCCCAGCGTAAGACGTAGCCGTCTTTACTTTCGTTTTTCAATAACACGGCCAGGGTCGTTACATTAAGGCTGTTTCTGATCATATCTATCAAATAGAAGATAAGTTCTTCCAGGTCAAGAATAGTAACTACCGCGTTGGTAGCCTCGCGAAGTATCTCCTGATAATCATATTTTCCCTTAAGCACTATCTTTTGTGTCCAGCGCCGGATGATAGGCCAAAGTGGGCTAAAGAAAAAGATCCATGCCAGTATTGCCAGGGAGAATAAAAGTGCCGCGTTTGGATTTACTATCCTGTTAAATAGATTAAATAAGCCTAAATGTAACATACCGAAAATAACCAAAAACATTACTCCGGCAAGGCCGTGCGAAATAATCAGATTGATATCCATCAGTCTGTAGCGGGTAATCGCATAAGTCATAGGCGTAAAGACGCCTATCACCGCCACCCAGCCGATATGCAAAGGAATACCGAAAACTGCCAGCCATTCCAGAGCGCCCACCGTAAACATCAAAAACACTATTGCCGTAAGTTTAAGCTGTTGCCTTTTGAGCGGCTGAGTTTCCTGTTTATATTCGCGGAAAAAAGATATTGTGGTAATAATATATAGCGCTATCCACTTGGCCATCCCGAAAACAAGAAGCCAGAAAATAAGTGTACCCGGCACATTTTGAAATACTACGCCTACATTCGGCAACGCATATATTTTTAATTGAGATGGAAGAAAACTCCAGACTAAAAGTGCTTCTACGAGTGCGGCTATGTACAATAAAAGAATGATTCTTTTTCTCTTTCCGTATTGGGCGTGGTAATAATGATACCCCGCAACCGAAATAAAAGGAACTGCGGTATAACCGATTTGGAACCAGAGGAAAGCGGTATTTAAGTTTTTATAGGTAAGCATTGACATCGTGTTAGAGAAGAACCATATCGCGAGGCACCACATCATCAGGGAAAAAATACGGTTAGAAGCGGCACGTTTACCATTAAGATAGATAAAAAGGCCCATAAAAAACAGGCATAGCGTTGCGATGCCTGAAAGATAAGGATTGTTCAGGTAATGGGCGTGAGCCAAGAAATTCCTAAAATTCATTTCTCCGCCTCAAAACTTTATTGCGCATAATTTTATTTATTTTTCGGCCCGATGCGGTCGATTCAAGAATCATCTTATTATATATCTTTATTTTACCATATTTTTAGAGTAGTTTAAGTAATTTTAGGCAGTTTTTATATAATTCATATCAACCAGTTGCGAAATTCGTAATGAGACTTGTCCCGATGACCCTATATATTTCAAAAATTTCTTAGAAATTTTTGAAAAGTTCATCGGGACTTAGTTAAATTATCCCCAAAAGAGACAACCAGGGGGATGATTGGATTATAATTTTAAAGAAATAATAACCATATTCACACAAAAATCTTAAGATATAAAAAGTAAGATACAAACTATTACCATTTATAAATTTGTATGATAGATTTATGATGAATGAAAAAGAGGCGGACTGCTGCCATAAAAAATTTAACCATTCTTCTGGTTGCTCTTTCAGTATGTTTTCTGTTTACTCGGCAACCGCTGGCCGCTACAGACTACTCAAACCATGGAAGATGATGGAGCCGACAGTCCTTTCGACTCCCGTTTATGATTCAAATGCGTTTGCTAATCTTTATAAGATTCTTGATTTGTGTAAAGCCAACGGCCTGGAAGTTATAATGGGGCTAAACTATCTCGGCCAAGGATGGGAACCGAGCGGCATAACTTTTAATACCTGGATAACCGACCCCGTCCAATATAACGCCTTTGAAGCTTATGTCAAAGAATTTTTAACGCGAATATCGGCTTACAGCAATATGGTTTATATTCTTTTCTTTACGGAAGACTCCCAGGGCACGCTTAAATATTGGAGGACAGAAGATGCCAAGATTCTATGTGCCCGGTTTCAGCCGACTTTAGGCAGTCTTCCTAAACGCCTACCGCCAAACTTACGCTTGGCTTTCCGGATAGGCTACCACGACAACCTGCTTATTAACATGAACTCCGCAGCGGGGCATTCGCCTATACAAAGTCTGATATCGTTTGATTTCTTAAGTGGCGTCGGATATGTGGATAATCGAGCTTCTAATTCGAGTATAACAAACTACCTTGCCACGCGACTTTCTCATTTTACCGCTTTTTATCCAAATACGCCGCTTACAATGCTGGGATGCGGCGCAAGTATGAATCCGCCCTCTGGGACAAGCGGGCAGGCGCGGGTGGTTGATTACATTCTGTCCTATCTCATCTCGAAGGGCATAGGATTAAGCCTTTGGGGATGGAAAGGGTTTTCTGATAACCTTGAACAGTCCAATGCCAATCGGGGGGGGGCATTACAGACGTGAATGGAAATTATCGTCCGGTTGCCGATACCTTGCCGGCAATATTAGGCACTAGTACTTCTAAAGAGGCGGTTGCCATCACTAGCATTAGCGTTAACACTTTGCATAATCAATGAGTTATGTTTTCTATGGCGAAAACCTGAAGAGCGAAGAAAAGCTGTTCTGTGAACAAAGAAACGCACAGCTGTAAGGGGTTAGTTCATGGTTGAACTTGGCCCCGTATCTCTCTATAATATATTGTCAGCCCAAGCTAGTTCGCTTCACGGCGAAGCCGTGGGCTTGACTAGGTGGGTAGAAATTTTTACTTAAAAGGTTTGCCATAGATAGGAAGTTAAGATAAAATAATATAATACCTGGCCAAAAAATAAAAAGAAAATGCCTAAAGATGAACATTCTTAATCTGGCGATTTATTTTATCACGGGAGGATTATTTACCGTCATAATTGTAGCACTTGAGGAGAGTGGGCAAAGAGTACTTTCCGGCTTCGCAACTCTCATGCCGGTATTTACTATAGTGGCGTATCTATTCATAGGGCAGACCAGGGGAGGCAAGGCCGTAGGAGAGCATGCCAAATTCGTCCTGGTTGGTACACTTATATCGTGGGTGCCCTACATGTTGGCTGTCGCATATCTTTCGCCAAGGATAGGTCCGCATAAGGCTATTCTAACTGGTTTCGCTATATTTTTCGCCCTCGCCCTAATCTATGTTGCAGCCGCGAATCGTTTCAGGTTTTTCCAATAGAGCTTTTATAAATGATGAAATTTGAGCGTTAAATAGGCCGAGGCTTGACAGGCCATGTTATCTTCAAAGATGTTTTCGGGGACGCCTCGAACTAAATTAATTTGGACCAAACTAGTCCCCCAAAGCCTTATGCATAGCTATTTAGAGGATACGGGAGAGCGAGCCAATCTAAATAATTACCTGCCTATTTTGAGTTACTTAGCCCCGCGTGTACTCTTATAGAAGACTTCGGATATTTACTCTTTTTGGAGAGTTTTGCTCTATCGCAAAAATGGCACCCATATGTTTTACAAACTTTTTAGCCGCCCCGGCTATTATAAAAATAAAAATTTTCGAGAAGTTTTTGACTTTTAAATCTTCTATGATAATATATTACAAAACTTTTTTATGAAAACATGGTTATCTGATAGCAAGAAAGGAGGGGCATATGATATGGAGATTAAAGTTTCTGATTGTTAGTCTTTGCTTTGCAGTTACCTTACCGTTGCAAGCTTTTGCTCAGCAACAGGCTCAAACCGGTGTTTCTCAAGGTCATGGCCAGGGCGTTCAGGCACGACAGGAAATGCAGGCGTTACGGCAGAAAGCTGAGGAGCTTCATTCTCAAATTGAAAAACTCGAAGCTCAAATTAAATCTTTACGGGAACAGTTACGCTCTGTACACGAAAAACTGAGAGCAGACCGCGAAAAAATCAAGAATAAACATAAGGGCCGCCGCGAAGAATCCCTGGAACATAAGCAGCAACAGGGGGTGCAAGGACAATCGACTCAACAGCCGTAATAGGTTCCAGCGTTTACGGTAGAGTAATAATATTTATAAATTACGACAGGTAAGAAATTACTTGCGGTTTTTTATTTTTGTAAATTAATAAGGAGGGGTATATGAAAAAAATAATATTTTCGACATTATTTACCTTGTTCTTAGCATATACTTGTTTTGCCCAAACGCCAACGCACAAAACGGCTCACAAATCTCAGGTGACATCCGCGAATTCTATCATAGGCAAAGTCGATTCAATAACCTTAGGCAATGTTACAAAGAAAACAAAGGCACAGATAGTGATAGTGGACGATAAAGAGCAAAAAACAAATTTTATGGTAAATAATAATATCACTACTTATGACAAAGATAATAACGTCACTACTTTAGCAAAGATAGCGAAAGGCGATACGATTGCCATAACGAAAAACGGTAAAAATAAAGTTAATTCGATTAAAATAATTAAATAATAATGCATTTTAATCCTTCGCTGAATGCCCCGGGCTTTGCCGAAGGATGAATACTTTTTTAGGGTTTCTGCTTAAGGAGAGAGCCACGGACTTTAGTCGGCGTGGCTCCACTAAAATGCGGCAGGCAATGCTGAGAGCCCGCCTTTTTACCCCCTCTGTAATAATATATTACAGAGGGGAGTTGTTTTTATATAAAGAGTCGAGATGAATGACGGGTTAAACAGGATTTTCTTATTTACTAATTTATTTTTTAAATTGGTATAATTATTTTTTATGATTCAATATTTCGCAAACTTATCACCCCATTTAAAAATTACAATATAAACATTCCTTTTGTAACGAAACTAGTTCTCTCCAGAGTATTTTTGATTATTTTTTCAGCAATCTTCGTGGCTACGGCTTTATTTAGCGATAAAAAATTGCTTCGTATTATTAATGCAGTTTTTATTTTTATTATTTGGTTTGCAATTCCATTCATATTTTTTCTAAGCATATTCGTGATAAACGCTCAGCTTATAAATATATAGCTTTCTTTCAGCAAAAAGCGCAAGGTTGGGTATAAACAACAGAGTTGTTTTCTTTTTCTATTGTGATAATATAGTAAAAACTGCTTTTTACAAATATATATAAAAGCCGCGTTTGCCAACTGGATTTCGCATCTAATTATTTCAAATTTAGAGGAGGCGGAAAATGGTTGAAAGAAGGAAATTTAAACGGCTTGATACTACTAAAATCGAAGTAAAGTGGAAAAGAACTGCTTTAACCCCTTCAGTGGCCCATACCAAAAATATTTCTGCCGGCGGTATATGTTTAATGCTCGAAAATAATGATATTCTGAATGAAGGCGACCTTCTTGATCTTGAATTCAAATTGTCAAATGGTAAACAGGTTTTGGCTAAAGGAAGGGTGGTTTGGAGTGAAGAGATTGAAATAATAGGGCAAAATGAGAAACGCAAGGAGGTCGGCATAGAATTTGTTGAGATCGATGACGGAACAAGGGAGTGCATTTCCCAATTTGTATTTTCAATATTGAATAATTCAGAAAGACCAAAATGAAATAATTTTGTTTCAGAATTTTAGGGAAAAACATCTATTTAAGGAGGATGTAAATGGCTATCAAATGCTTGCAATGTAAAAATGAGACTGTGGTGGAAGGCATCATTTTGAATCAACCTGATTATGTTGCCCCCAAAGCTTATTTCAGGCCAAAAGGTTTACCGTTCTACGCAGTTTTCGGGACCAATGTTTTGATGGAAAATACTTTTTATTCTTGTAAATTTTGTGGCTTTCTATGGTCAAAAATCGACACTGCACGTTTAAGCGCGGTTACATCCCGCAGCAGCAATCCTTATGGTCAGAAGAGCCAGGTTCTAAAAGATAATAATGTGTATGAGTTAGATAAAGGGTGAGAATGGTTTTGTGATAATCGCAGGAGGTCTCTATGAATAAAATTCAACTTACAAAAAAAAGTAATGCAGCAAGTATAAAGAATAACGATATTTTACCTACGATAGAAAGCAGACACTTCATCAGGCACCCGTTAAACATCCCGCTTGTCTGCAAAGTTCTTAAAAAAACCCCGGAGGATATGGGAGCTATGTTTGGAACAACGGCTAATGTTAGCTTGGGGGGGCTCCTATTTTCAACCAGGGCCCCGCTTAGAGTCGGTTCATTAATTGAGGTAAAGATGCCTTTTAAGGATAAGGTGTTTAATGTTAAATCGAAAGTTGTGCATTGCGCAAAAAGTTCCGATACAAACCTGTATAATGTAGGAATTAGTTTTTACCAGCTAAGTGATGCTTTTAAGGCTAAACTGGTTGAGCAGATTTATCTTATCGCCGGTTACCGCGATTTACGCAGTATACAATTAGGCAGGGAAATTTCCCTGGAAGAAGCCTCTAAGGAATGGATAGCGCGTTATGCCGAGAGGTTTAAACGGCTTTATTGGTAAACCTTGCTGCTCTCAAGGAGCAATGCTATGAAGGCAGGCAAAATTATAATTACGATACTATGGTTGAATTTGTTTTGTTACATTAACCTGTTTGCGCAACAAGTTGGCGTTAACTCAATAGATGCTACTTTCCAGGAAATGGATATAAACAAAGATGGATTTCTGACATTAGACGAGATGAAAGCCTATCAAGAAAAAAGATTTAATGAGTTGGATAAAAATAAAAATGGTTTTATCGAAGCAGAAGAACTTAAAAACAATAAAACACAGATGCTTGAAAAATTCGATAAAAATAAAGACGGGAGAATCAGCCGAGAGGAGGCCTTTGAGCAATTGAATAAAGATATCAATAAAATGGATACGAATAAAGATGGTAAAGTGTCAAAACAGGAATTTGAAGAATATTGGCCGCTAACCATAAACTTTTAACCCGAAGATAAAGGGATATTATATGAAAAAGATTCTAATCGTTGATGATGAAAAAGATATATTAACAGTTTTAGAAAAAAGGTTAACTAATGCCGGGTATGAGGTAATAAAAACAGATAACGGCAGAGAAGCGATAATCTTTGCCAAAAAAGAGCTTCCCGACCTCATAGTTCTTGATATTGTTATGCCGGAAATAGATGGGTCAAAGGTTGCAGAAACATTAAAGCAAGATACAGACACAAAAGATATCCCTATTATATTTTTAACCTGTCTATTAACTAAAAAAGAGGAGTCGCGATTAGGGCATAAAATTGACGGGCATTTTTTTCTGGCTAAGCCATTTAATCCCGAAGAATTATTAAGGGAAATTAAAAAAAGATTACCGGAGTGAAGCCTCTCTAGTCTATATTGGGGTTTCACCCTGAGTAGAATTCCACCATTACATTCATCCTTCGACCTTTGGCCCAGGGGTTTTACGAGGGATTAAATTTTGCCGCCTCAAATTATCAATCCCTGCTCTGGCACGAAACCGTTTAAATTGATTATGAGAAAAATAATTCTGCTTTGCGCTTTAATTAGTTTTTCGCTGCCCCATTATCCGGCAGAAACTAAAGTGAATCAATCCCGCGGCCTTTTCGTGACAGTCATCCAGGACCCCCAAGTTTTGTCAAGCCGCAAGGAAATCGCAAAACTTATCGATTTTTCCCGCAAAATGCACATACAAAATCTTTACCTGCAGGTTTATCGTGCAAACAAATCCTGGTTTCCTTCGAAAGTGGCAGATCAAACGCCGTTCGACGCGTGCTTTAGAAACGTTTCCGAAGATCCTTTGTCGGTCCTTATTGAAGAAGCCCATAGCGCCGGGATAAAAGTGCATGCTTGGCTGAATATACTAAGTTTAAGCAATAATAAAAACGCCCGTTTTCTTAAAAAATATGGCACCGAAATACTGACGAAAAATTTAAAAAAGAAAAATAAAATCGAAGATTTCAAAATCGATAATCAATATTTTCTTGAGCCAGGTGACTTGAGAGTTAGGGGGGAGCTCCTGACTTTAGTTAAAGAGCTTTTGCTTCGCTATCCTAAGCTCGATGGCGTCCTTTTTGATTATATACGTTATCCAGACCGAAAACCCGCGTATGGTTACACGAAAATGAATATCGAGCGTTTTAAAAAAGCAAATGGCAACAGCGTAATTACGGAGAGTAGTTTAGCATGGCAAAATTGGAAACGCGCTCAAGTTACGGAATTTCTTGCGGAACTTGCAGAGGAGGCAAGGCAAATCCGTCCGGACATTCAAGTGTCAGCTACGGGTTGCATGCCATTTGTGAGGGCTTACCATGAAGCTTTCCAGGATTGGCCATCTTGGCTTAAACAGCGTATCGTAGATTCGGTTATAGTTATGACCTATGCTGATAATGCTCAGAAGTTTAAAAAGTATACCAGAGAGATTAAAAAAGAAGCATTGCAATCGTCTGACAAAATTGGGATTGCTGTGGGTGCATATAAATTCTTAAATTTTCCGCAGACATTTAAGGAAGAACTGGAAATTTGCGAAGAATCAGGAAATTCCGCTTGTGTAATTTTAGGCTATGGAGACTTGGTTAAAAGCCAGCCGCTTAGAGGCATTTTGTTTACTAACCGGCAAGTATCCGGATTAAAATATTAGGTTTGCTGCTAAATAATCCCGCCTTTTTAAAACCGTTTCCCATATAATTGTTGTATAGTTCATTTTGCGTGATAAAATTAAATATATGCAAAACATATTAGAGCCTTTTATTTTAAGTTTCATCCCTTTATTTGTGGCTTTTGATGCGATTGGCAATGTGCCGATATTTGTATCACTTGTAGAAAATATAAAGGGCGAAAGAAGACATAAAATTATTAAAGATGCGGTTACGACCGCGGTATCCATGGCAGTTATATTTATGATTGCCGGAAAATATATCCTGCGCGTCCTTGGTATAACTATAAGCGACTTTCAGATTGCCGGCGGAGCGTTTCTGTTTATCATCGCCGTAAGGCTTCTATTTCCGGGTGCGGAGAAAAAAATTAGCGCGGCAGGAGGCGATAGGGATATCGGAGTCTTTCCTCTTGGCACCCCTTTGATTACCGGCCCGGCAGTTTTGACGACAACGCTTATGATGGTAGACAGGTATAGCATCGGACCAACGTTAATTTCTATAGGCGTAAACATGCTTATTGTCTGGTTCAGCCTTGTTAAAGCTGATACGATTATGAAGGTAGTCGGGCCAAGCGGGACTAGGGCTTTTTCCAAAGTTATGTATATCCTTCTTGGTGCAATCGGCGTTATGATGATGAGACACGGCATCGAAGCAATGCTGCTTCATTAGACATAGAAAGAAGATGATTTTATATCAATTTGGTGTGGACGATAAATTTGCGAAAAATCCTGCCTTATAAAAAATTAACATAAAATTATGTTGGGATACGAATTCGTAATAATACTTTTTATGCTCCTTTTTAATGCGGTCTTTGCCGCCTACGAAATGGGGCTTGCTTCGGTTACTAAAGCAAGGCTTTTGGTTCTACTTAGCGAAAAAAAGAAAGGCGCAAGCGATGCGCTTTACATGAAAGAACGGATGGAGGCAAGTCTTACCATGATTCAGCTTGGCCTTACAATAGTAGGTGCCCTTGCTGCGGCAACCGGCGGCCTTGGAGTCGGTGAAAAACTTGCTCCCTATCTTCAAAAAACATTCACCATGCCGGAACTTTTATCAAAAATACTCTCAATAGTGTTTTTTATTATTCCGCTAACCGCAGTTATAATGATTTTTGGAGAGCTTGTCCCCAAGGTAATCGCTCTTAATAATAAAGAATTGATTGTTCTAAGAGTTTCGCCTTTCATGAAAGTGATTTCAAAAATTTTTGATCCCATTATTTCCATTATTGAAGCAGTAGTCAAAAAGATTGTCCGTCTTTTTGTAATGTTTAACCCAAAAGAATTATCGAGCAGAGAGCAGGATTTACATGAACTTAAAGTTGCTGTCTCCTTGGCGCGAACTGCTAAAATTCTTGGCGCGCGCGAAGAGCGTATTGTCCTTTCTGCGGCAAGTTTTTCTTTCAGGATAGTAAAAGATATCGTCATACCTGTCTCGGATATTTCTACGCTTTATATGAATGACAATCTTACGCAGGCGCTCGTTAAGGCCCATCTTGATATGCACACAAGATTTCCGGTTTGCACCAAAGAAAACGACCCTCAAACCATAGAGGGATATGTTAATTTTAAAGATATCATAACTGCTTTACGGGTCAGTCACCAAAGCCCCTCAATTAAACAAATAACGCGCCCAATAAAAAAAGTACCGGAAGATATGGTGTTATCGAGCCTTCTGGAAACCATGATTCAGGAAAAAATTCATATCGTCTTGGTCGTTTCCAGTACCGGTAAAAATATTGGCATGGTAACACTCGAAGATATTATCGAAGAACTAACCGGAGATATTGAAGATGAATTTGACCGTTTGCCGGGCCACATTCATCCTTACGGAGAATCCTGGATTATGGGAGGAGGGGTTTTGATGACAACAGTTGCCTCAACGTTAGGTCTTAATTGGGAAACCAAATTTTTCCATAAAGGAGAGCTGGCTTCCGGAGAGAGAGAAACAAAAATACCCACTTTAAGTGAATGGTGCAGAAAATTTCAGAAAGAACTTGCGAACGGCGAAATTATCGAAAAAGACGGCCTAAGGATTGCGCCGCGTAAGTTCCGGAGGAAAAAACTTTCCGAAGCTATTATCAGCCTCGTCCAAAATCCAAAAAATCATGCAAACTAAACGTAAAATCCTTGTAACCAGCGCTTTGCCGTATGCAAATGGGAGTATCCATCTGGGGCATCTTGTTGAATATATCCAGACTGACATATGGGTGCGGTTTCAAAGGATGATTGGTAATGAATGTTATTACATGTGCGCCGATGATACGCACGGAACCCCGATTATGATAAGCGCCCGGAAAAACGGCATAACCCCCGAAGAACTAATTACCAGGATGCATAGCGAACACTTACGGGATTTTAATGCCTTCCGCATAAGTTTTGATAATTATTATTCGACAAATTCGCCGGAAAACCGCCAGTTTTGTGAATATGTCTATCTTGAGGCCAAAAAGAAAGGAGCAATTTACGAGAAAGAAATCGAACAGTATTACTGCGAACATGATGCAATGTTTCTCCCGGATCGCATGATAAAGGGGAGTTGCCCCGTATGCAAAGCCGCTGATCAATATGGCGATAATTGCGAAGTTTGTTCCGCAACCTATGACCCGACAGAGCTCATCTTGCCGTATTGTGCGGTGTGTTCTTCGAAACCGGTGATAAAAAAGGCAACGCACTATTATTTCAAGCTTTCCGAGTTTGCCGGGGAGCTCAAAAAATGGGTTTCCGAAGAGCATGTCCGTCCGGAAATCAAAAATAAACTTAAAGAATGGTTTGAGCAGGGGATAAAAGACTGGGATATTTCCCGCGATGCCCCTTATTTCGGATTCAAAATACCAGGCACCGCCGATAAATATTTTTACGTCTGGCTTGACGCTCCAATAGGTTATATTGCAACCACTAAAAATTGGTGCGAAAAAGAAGGGAGAAATTTTGATGAGATATGGAAGAGCAATGTTTTTGAAATTCATCATTTTATCGGCAAGGATATCCTTTATTTTCATACTCTTTTTTGGCCGGCCATGCTTATGGTTTCAGGCTTTTCTACTCCAACCAAAATCAATGTCCATGGTTTTTTAACGATTAACGGCGAGAAAATGTCAAAAAGCCGGGGCACATTTTTAAATGCTTCCGATTATTTAAAAGTGTTTGATCCGGAATTCCTGCGTTTTTACTACGCCGCAAAGCTCGGGCCGGGAGTGGACGATATAGATTTGAATTTTAATGATTTTGTTTTAAGAATTAATTCCGATGTTTTGGGAAAAGTTGTAAATATCGGAAGCCGCATTGGAGCGATAGTGAATAAAAAATTCTATAACAGGTTAGGTGAAATTGACGATCAGGGCGAGGTTATTCTTGATAAAATACGAAAAGTTTTGCCTAAAATAGCAGAAGCTTACGAAACTCTCCAGTTTAACAAAATGATACGCGAAATTATGCCATTTGCCGATATGCTTAATAAATATATAAATGACACTGCCCCCTGGGAACTTGTAAAAACAGACGCAAAAAAAGCAAAAGAGATTTGTACCGCCGCATTAAATGGTTTATATATATTATCCGGAATGCTTAAGCCGGTATTGCCTCGCATTTCCGAAGGCGTTGAAAAGTTTCTCGGAGTTAGCTTAATAAACTGGGAAGCTCTTGCCAGGCGAATAACTAACCATAAGATTAATACCTATGAACGTTTAGCCGAAAGGATTGACCCTGCTGCTATCGATAAGCTTATCGTTAGCCAGAAAAAATAAGAAAAACTCTATACCCGCCTAAATATTGACTTTATTAATACGAAAATATCCCAAATTGACATTTCCTATTTTTTATGGTATATATTTTATGTTTGGTGATTTACTTTACGGTGAGGAAAATGCGCATAAACTATAATTTAATCTCAAAATTCAGCTCGAAGTTAGGCTTGTCGGTTGTAGTGGTTTATTCCGCCTTTAGGTTTTTACCGTAAGGTTAGCCAACGTATCAGAAAAATCAATCCCCTGTCGGTAAAAACCGGCAGGGGATTTTTTATTAATGAGCACAGTGCGATAATGAGACTTGCTTTTTTCTATCGAAAAAAGCCTAGTTGAATTATACCCCCGAGCGACCGAAGGGAGCGAGTGGGGTGGTGTCAAAGTGTCAAGGAGATAATAAGGTTGATATGTTGAGAGAATATTTATTAATGCTATTGGTTTTAGTCGTAGTAGCAGGTGCGCTTGCGCCGCCTGGCTAAGGAGAGTTTTTGTCTTCTAGCCCCTGCTGGCGCAAGCTGGCAGGGGTATTTTTTTTGGCAAACTATATGATTAAAGATGTCAAATGTTACGTAGGTTACGGGAAGTTACGAAGGTTACACTAAAAATCAAGCGATTTAAATGTAACCTTCGCAACCTGAAGTATGGAGGTTGAAATGAAATATAGTGGAGCAGAAATAATAATAAAATTACTGGAAAGACAAGGAATAAAAATTATCGCAGGTATTCCGGGCGGAGCGAATTTACCACTTTATAACGCGCTTTCCAAAAGCAAAATCCGCCACATTCTGGTGCGGCATGAGCAATCAGCCGGTTTTATTGCACAAGGCATGGCTCGCCTGACTGGTAAGCCGGCAGTTTGCTTTGCCACATCAGGCCCAGGCGCAACCAATCTTTTGACTGCCATTGCCGATGCCAAACTAGATTCCATTCCGATAATTGCGATTACCGGCCAGGTTGCGCGAAACTTGATCGGCACAGATGCGTTCCAGGAGGTTGATACTTATGGCATGAGTATACCAATAACCAAGCATAATTTTTTAATCAGAAATGCCAGAGAGCTTTTTAAGGTTATCCCTGAAGCATTTCGTATTGCGCAAGAAGGACGGCCCGGGCCAGTTCTCATCGATGTCCCTAAGGACATTCAAACCCAGGAGATTGTTTTCAGTTCTTGGCCGGAAATGCCTAAAATAAAAAAAAGCGGCAAGGTTGATAAAAATAGGATAAAACAAATGGCGCAGGCAATTAATGCTGCAAAAAAGCCGATTTTGTATATCGGGGGTGGAATTATTTCGTCAAAGGCCGAAAAGGCAATTTCCCGGTTGGCAAAAAAGAATTCTATACCGGTTACCTCAACGCTGATGGGCCTGGGAGCGTTTAGCGCAGATGAGCCGCTTTATCTTGGTATGCTTGGCATGCATGCGCAAACCTTTACCAATTTATTAATTGAAGAAGCGGATTTAATAGTCGCGCTTGGCGTGCGTTTTGACGACAGGGCAACCGGACAAGCAAAGCATTTCTGTAGCAAAGCAAAAATTATACATATCGACATCGACAATGCCGAGATTGACAAAATCAAGCAATCTCATTTTTCGCTTTGCGCAGATGCAAGAGCCGCTTTAGAAGCATTAATTCCTTTAGTCGAATATAGTAAGCGAAGGGATTGGCTTAAGGAGATTAACGAAAAACGAAAGGCCTATCCATCTTTTATACCAAAGGACAAGTTGCATCCGGTTAACATAATTAGGAGAATAAGCGAACTAGCGCCAGAGGATGCGATTATTACGACTGATGTCGGACAACACCAGATGTGGGTTGCGCAAGGCTATCCATTCAAAAAGCCACGGACTCTGCTTAGTTCAGGAGGTCTTGGCACCATGGGGTTTGGCTTACCGGCGGCAATTGGTGCGGCACTGGCCAGCCCCAAGCGAAAAATAATTTGCCTAAGCGGTGATGGTTCAATCCTGATGAATATTCAGGAGCTTGCAACTTTAGCGGAATTAAATCTTAATCTTACAATTATTATCATGAATAACGGGCATTTGGGTTTAGTCCGGCAGCAGCAGGAATTTTTTTACGGGAAAAACTACATTGCGACAAAATTTTTTAAGAAGCACTCGTTTAAAAGAATCGCCAACGCATTTGGCATCAGGGCTTTTGAGGTGGAGCGAAACGCAAAGTTAGATTCGATTTTAAAAAAAGCATTTAAAAGCCGCCGGCCACTTTTGTTGGATATTGATATCCATCCCGGGCATAACGTTATTCCCATGGTTCGTCCCGGAAAATCCAATAGGGATACGATAGGAGGACAAATTTATGAATAAAGCAAAAAAACAAATCATCGAATTGACAGTTAAAAATCATCCCGGGGTCATGTCGCATGTCAGCGGACTTTTTTCACGCCGGGTTTTTAATTTAGAAGCGATACTTTGCGTGCCGGCAGAAAGTTCTTGCCGCAGCAGAATTTATCTCTTAGTTAAAAACGATAAACAGACCGCACAAATAATAAAACAGCTTAAAAAATTGTACGATGTTTTAGAAGTTAAACTTACAGCTGTAAATTATGCAAGTTTGTTTAACGCGTTTTTGGCGAATAAGGTCAGAAAAAAGCGGAAAATGGCAATTGAATTTCCGTAATCGCATGCGAAAATTTATCTATTAATTTTTTCGTATTAACCATTTTGTAACCACGGGGGTGCTATTATGGGTTTGAAGCTCTTTATTCAAATAATTGCTTTACTGATTATTTACGTGTTCCTGAAAAACTTTGTAAAATGCTTGCATCATAATTACTGCCCTAAATGTAAGAAGCCAGAATAATCTTTGGTTTGTAAATTAAAACCCTCTGCAATTTACTTATGCAGAGGGTTTTCATTAGGAGAATTTCTTTCGCAATACTCGAAAATTATAATTTGTTTAAATGTACTGCCCGGTTTATGATTGCTACGCATAAAAATAAATAAACCCAAGCTTTATGTTGCAACCAGCGCGGAATCTTCTTGGTGCAGAAATAAATACGCATAACCGCAAATAATATTGGCGCGAGAGGATGAAAATAAAATGCTTTTATGAATTTAAGCTGGCCAATGGCTAAAAATTCCCGTGTCATTCCGCAGAAGGGGCAGGGGAGCCCGGTAATCGAATGGAAAAGGCATACGGGGATTTTCGTGCAATGATCAATCAGGTCTATCTTGAAAAAATGCAAGGCTATGCCTGAAGCAGGGCAGCACCCTAATATAATTCCTGTAATTGCCCGCAAAATCAAAGAAGAAGATATGTTTTTGATTCTCATATTTATTGCCGGCCAAAATACAGTTTTGTTTCCGGTTTTATCCAGAAAATAAGCAGAGAAATCGTTATCGGAAGACAGAAACAACTGGTCATTCCGAAGCAAATAAGCACTAAAACATATACCCATGCTCCTTGGCTTGGTTTTAGAAATGGTGCAATTGCCTAAGGAATAAAAAAGATTATTCCAAAAATCGAATAAATCATCCCTGCAATCTGGTTTTCGGTCTCGCTGGTTTTGCCGGCCATTTGTGCAAGCATAGGGTAAAAAGTGCCCAAAGCTGCAACAAACAAATACATTAGCGCCATCAAAACGCAGTAAACCGCAAACCACGTGCAGACTTGCGGTTTTCCCATCCCCCACCCCCTTGATTATTTTCTCCGGGATGTTAAGAATGTTGTATAATTTACCATTTATATTATAATATCCCAATATTAGGTATCAATTATGGCAAAAGAAATAATTTTAGTTGGAGATAAAGTTCTTATTGAACCGGATGAAGGAGAAAAAACCGAAGCCGGGCTTTATCTTCCGCAAAATGTCCGCGAAAAAGAAAAGGTTCAGACTGGGCGAATAATAAAAATCGGCCCGGGCTATCCGGTTCCTGACCCGGCCCTGCTTGAAGAAGAACCATGGTCAACTTCCAGCCGCAAAAAATACTTTCCGCTTGAAGCAAAAGAAGGGGATTATTGTATATTTTTGCGCGACCAAGCCATTGAGATAACTTTTGAAAAGAAACATTACATGGTTGCGCCGCAATCGGCAATTTTAGTTTTGATACGTGATTCCAGTCCGGTGCCAATTAACGGAATAGAACCATAAATGAGAAAAATAAAACTTTTGATAAGCCTAGCTGTCATTGCCGCTTTGCTCTTTCTTGCCGGTAATTTCGGTGTTAAATACTTCCTGGAGAATCGAATCCTGAAGCAGGTAATTAATCGTTTAACTGCTGATTCCCGCGTTGCCGAGGCCATAGTTACCAATGTTCAATATGACGCAGTAAATAAAAAAGATTTAACCACGATAAAATTTGTTGAATATGACATCGATAATAAGCCGCTCCCGCCACGGTATTTTACTTTTTCAGGAAACACTATCCAGTTTCAATCACTCGTTGTGAGGTTTAACGATACTTATGTGAAGGCCGGCGATAAACTGCGCGGCAAGAGCATTTATCTTTTTTGGAAAGTTTTTTTACTCGATGGCGCAAATACTAAAGTTTATGATTTGGTAAATATTGATGAAATACCCCAGGCTTATAAACTGCCGAGGGTGCGCAATAAGTTTGAGGAAAAAATTTGGAATAATTTCTGGGAGTATGCGCTGAATCCCCAGAAAGCAGAAACAATGGGCATAAAAAATGCGCAGATAGAAGCTCCGGGGACAAGGTTTGTCCCGGGGTTTATTTATACGATAAACATCGAGCATGACGGCGGGTTACGCATTGACACACTGCTAATACCGGAAATCCTTAAAGGAGAAAGGATTATTTCCTGAAAAATGTTTATACGGATAATGTTGAAAATAGCTCTATTTGCAATACTTGTTGTAATCGCCTTGTTTATTTTTGTTAAATACTTAGAAGCGCACAGTTTGTTTTTTCCCTTCAAAAAAATCGAATACACACCAGCAACAATAGGCCTTGTGTTTACAGACACTTATTTTAAGACAAAAGATGATAAAACGCTAAACGGATGGTTTATTCCGGCAAAAAATGCAAAAGTTACAATATTGTTTTTCCACGGTAATGCCGGAAATGTCAGCCACAGGCTGGATAAAATAAAAATACTGAATAGTTTAGGTTTGAATGTTTTTATCGTTGACTATCGCGGTTACGGAAAGAGCGAAGGAAAGCCTTCCGAGAAAGGTTTATATCTTGATGCCGTTACAGCTTTTGACTACCTTACCAAAATTAAGTGCATTGCCCCGGATTCAATAATCGTTTATGGGGAGTCATTGGGCGGAGCCGTGGCTATTGAGCTGTGCACAAAAGTCAAGGCAAAAGGCTTGATAACCGAAGAGGCGTTTACCAGTATCAGGGATATGGGAAAAATTATGTATCCCTGGCTGCCTTCATTTTTCGCTGCCGACAGATTCGACTCTCTTATACGGGTGGGAAAAGTAAGCACGCCAAAATTATTCATTCACAGCCGTAACGATAATATTGTCCCGTTTAGTTTAGGCGAAAAGCTCTATAAAAATGCGGCAGAACCCAAGATGTTGGCAATAATTCATGGCGGGCACAATGAAGCATTTCTTGAATCGGAAAGGGAGTATATTGCCGATATCAGACATTTTATAAATAACCTTAAGTAATGCTTAAAAAGGCAATAAAGTTTTTTCTCTTATTTTTTTTCTTAATTATCTTGGGGCTGGTTCTTTTCAGAAACTACCTTCTCAAAAGTTATCTTGAAAATTTTGCACATAAAAATCTTAAAATCAATTGCAAAATAAGAACGGTCAATTTAGGGTTTAATTCGCTGGCGATTAACGGATTGAATTTAAGCAATAAAAATTTTGATGCCAGCGCAAAAAATATATTGCTAAAATTTGAATTCCAAAAAAACGCTCCAGTCTATCTCGACGAGGTTAACATTTCCGACGCGGCGTTTAACGTAAAATCTCTTGAAGGGCTGATTTCGAATGTTCCTAACGCAAAAACAGCTGCCGTAGCCCCGCCTATTTCCTTTAGGCCAATTCAATTTAATCTGCACAATATAAATATAAATGTGAAAAGCAAATCTTTTGATTTTAACTCAAATTTTTCGCTTATCGCAGAAATCGGTTCGGATAAGATTTTTTTGAAAGACGCTAATATTTACAACCTTAAGTTATCTTCGCAGGATTTTGAGCTTGCTAACTTGACTTTCCAAAAATTCAAAAAAAATAAATATTTTTTTAAAATCCCAAAAATAAGAATTAAAGATAAAGAATTTGCCGGACTTTTTATTCCGGTAAAAGCAGAACTTAATCAATTCATTTTTCCAAAAACAAAAAATATTTTTCTGGGTCCGGATGGTTATATGAGCGCAAAAGTTATTTTTAAAAAATACAATGATTTCTGTTTTGCCGCAAGTTTCAAAGATGCTTCGTTTGAAAAAATTGTGAATATATTCGCATCGGATAAAGCCGCTTTTAAAGGCTCATTTGATGGTTTCGTGAGTGGTTGCGTGAGTGCGTCAAAAATTGGAACACTCGAAGCGAATTTCAAAAATAAAGGCAACGGATTTATTAATCTAAAGAATGAATCATCTCTCGCATTTTTGAAGCCCTATCTCGACAAAGCGTCTTTTGATGCGCTGGTTGCTAATTTCAAAAATTATGAGTATAATATAGGCGCTATAAGCGCAAAAACCGAAAAAAATATTTTAAGCTTTAATCTGGATTTTACTTCGGATACGATGGGGGAAAGGAATATTGTGATAAATTTTCATGATATTTTAGGAGGTGTAAAATGAAGAAAATATTATGGGTTTTTCTTGTGATTGTGGCAATAAGTTGCGCAAAGGTAAATCTTCAGACGGCTCAGCCGTTAAAGGTCGATATAAATATGCGGGTAGATGTCTATCAACATGTGGCAGCCGATGTCGCATCTGTGCAAGACCAGATATACGGCTCCACACAAAAACAAATTAATTTCCTTAATTTTACGCAAGAGGCTTATGCCCAGACGCAGTCACCTGAGGTAACAGCCGCTATTGAGCGAAGAAAAGACCGGAGGAACACCATCGAAGATTATTTCAGTAAAGGCTTCATTGGTGAAACTTCAAATGCTTACCTTGAGGCAATAGCCAAAGATATACCGGAAAATCTAAAAAGCACAATCGCAAACACCATTAGCGAAGAAAACAATGACCGCCGCATTATTTATAAATCCATTGCTGCAAAAAATGGCGTAGATATCGCGCAGACTGAAAAAATATTTTTTGATGATGATTACAAACGGGCACCGGCAGGCTATTGGTTTCAGAGTTCGAATGGCAGTTGGAAACAGAAGTGAGTGCAATTGATTATGAAACGTCTATTTTTTATTTCACTTGTTCTAATGTGCGGCTGCGAAACTATGTCGCACATGGATGAACTTCTCACCCTTAAAAGCGTTGCTGATAACCAACGGGAGATGGATATTTATCTCAAAAAACAAGAAAAAGGCTTCAAAAAGCTTTTAGATGATATAAAAAATGACAAGTTACGTAAAGGCGAATCCAAAAATTATATAATTTCTACTTATTTTGAGCCGGTACTCACAAAAAAATCCGGTGATTTAAAAGATATAAGGGAAGTATTATTGTACAGGCATCCAACGGAATATTTTAAATCTGAGAGGGTATATTTATACATTGATAATAAAGACCGATTAGCCGATTGGGAAGTAAAACCAGCCGAAGGAAATAGCCACTGAATTGCTGCCGGTAATCAAGCTAACTTATAATAAAGTGTGTAAGTTCTCTGGCAACTAAATAAGAAAGGGTGTATCCTTTTTGTGGGTAATGCATATTAACCACATAGCCGTTAGAAGCGGCTAATTAAAAGGAGGTACACCCTT
>JAJYOP010000004.1 GCA_021796115.1 bacterium | reverse complement strand
TCTTTTTAGGCGAGGTTTACTTCTTTAGTTAAAGACAAGAGTTTTGCTAATAATTTCGTTCTTATTTCTTGTTTACTTTCCATTACGGCACTTAACATTTTTATAGTATACCATTTTTAACCCAAGAAGTAAACCTCGCCTAAAAAGAAAACTATCCAGGGTTATGCCTTATTTTTCGGCGGCACTGAGGAAATCCTTCGAAGTGCCTTCAAAAATGCCTGGGGATTCCCCCTAAAACCCTTATAATCCTTGAGAAATCAGGTCTAGGGCAATTTTTAGGTCTTTCTCGGTATCGACCAAAAAACTTTCTTTTGGAATGAAAGCAGTAATGTTTAAACCTTTTGCCTCCTCGATAGCCTTCATCGTCGGCTGCGCGGTAAACATTATGGCGGCAATTTGCCTGTCGGTTTGGCGTATTTTTTTTAAAAGCTCGATACCATTAATTTCAGGCATCATATAGTCCAATATTATGACTTGGGGACGTTCGATTTTTAACAACCGAAGAACTTCTCCGCTTTGCGAGGTTGTAATTACAATATAACCCCAGGATTCCACTCTCTTTTTTATCAGTAAAAGAAAATCAGCATCGTCATCCACGATTAATATTTTTCGATTTCCCATCTTTCCTCCCTTAATGAGCAGATGACTTATGCGAGTTTAGTAAAACGAGCATAAGTCAGAGCGTTTGTCATTTTAATTGCGCACAAAGCGTCTGCGAATTAACCCCCACACCAATGTTTGAACCAATGTTTTGTTTTACCACAAAAGACACCTTTGCGAAACCATTTAACCAATAACCTTCATTTACGAATACAAACATTGGTGTGGGGGCAAATTCAGTCTAATATTTTTTCTGCGCCACTAGTGGCTCAGAAAAATATTGGCTTCATTTGAGAAATTTATTTATTTTTTCTATAACCTCTTTATAATCAAATGGTTTCAAGATATAATCCTCGGCCAAGCACTCATTTTTTTTTGCTTCAATATTGTCGGCGCTTGCGGTCAGCAAGATAACTGGTATGTTTTTTGTCTCGCTGTTAGCTTTAAATTCTTTGCCAAATTGCACTCCTCCGAATACCGGCATAAATAAATCCAGAAGCACTAAATCCGGTTTATTTATTTTAACCAGCTCAAGCGCTTCTTTACCGTTTGCCGCAGTAACGATTTCGAAACCTTTTTTACGCAAGATGAATTCCAGTTCTTTGATTATATCTTTTTCGTCATCGACAATTAAAATTTTCTTCGCCATCATTCCTCCATTGGCAAGGTAAAATGGAAAATAGAGCCATTATCGCTTGATTCAGCCCAGATTTTACCATTATGCCTGGTAATGATTTCTTTGCAAATCGCAAGCCCCAAACCTGTGCCTTCTCTTTTACCGTTGTCCTCTCTTTCTGCCTGCTCAAAAGGATTAAAAATCCTTGCCAAGCCCTCTTGTTTTATGCCTACGCCGGTATCGATTATCATGGCATGAAAATTTCCTTTGTCGCTCGAACTAACTACGGTAATTGACCCTTTTTCGGTAAAATCGATGGCATTGGCGACAAGGTTAGAAAATACTTGGACTAGCCGGTCCCGGTCAAATTTAAATTTAGCTATTTTCTCATCAAGTTTAAGCGTCAGCGTTAATTTTTTCCGCTCCAAGAGCGGCAGTGTTATTTTATAAACCTCTTTGACCACTTCATTAATGTCATTTTTTTCTATCTTGAAATGCATTTTTCCGGAATCTATCTTTTGAAAATCCAAAATATCATTGATTAAGCGGGAGAGCCTTTCGATATTTTTCTTAACAATCTCTAAAAACTCTTTTTGTTCATTATTTATATTGCCGGCAAGGCCGTCTAAAATAAGATTTACGCCGGTACGGATTGAAGCCAGCGGTGTCCTTAATTCGTGAGAGACTACTGAGGTAAAACGTGAACGGACTTCCATCATTTCTTTCAGCTTTTCCTGCGCGGCTTTTAAATCGCTGATATCCCTGATAACGCCCACGATAAATTTATTGCCTTTCCTGTCGATATATAAATTTTTTTTAGTAACGATAATATGTTTGACTCCTTTGGAATCCGTCCAGGGCTCTTCATTAACATTCTCTTCGCCAGTTTGAAAAACCACTTCATCCTTTTCCCAGAAAATATCCGCCTGTTCCCTGGGAAAATAATCACGGTCGGTTTTGCCAAGCAGTTCGCTGCTCGATATGCCGAACATCTGGTCATGCGCCTGGTTAAGCAAAACCCAGTGGTGCTCTCTGTCTTTTACGAAAATCGGGTCGGGTATGGAATTGATTATTTTATCGAGGTGATCGCGCGAGGCCTGGAAAGCGGCTTCGGCTTTTTTGTTACGCTTGTTTTTCCGCCAAAGAATTACACATAAACAAATGGAGATTAAAAGAAGGGTTGCTAAAATATAGGTCAGCATAAACTAATTCATTTAACGCAAAGAATATTCGTCTTACGCAACCTTTATCTGTGTTATTAAAACCCGTACCAGTAATTCACTAATGGCTTTGCTTCTTTAGTGATATCCATTATAACATTTTTCAGCCGGGTATACTCTAAAAATCCTTCGCGGCCAAGTTCTTTGCCGAAACCGCTTTGTTTAAAGCCGCCGTAAGGCACTTCGTTAAAAAACATGCCGTAGGTATTTATCCAAACTGTCCCGGTATTTAAAGATTTGGCAATTCTTCCTGCGGCCTCGTGACTTTTTGTCCAAAGGCAGGCGGCCAGTCCAAAATCTGAAGCATTTGCTAATGTAATTGCCTCGTTTTCGGTTTTGAATTTACTGATGCAAGCCACCGGGCCAAAGATTTCTTCCTTAAAAATTGTCATGTCTTTAGTAACATCAACAAATATTGTTGGCTCAAAGAAAAATCCCTGCTTTAAGCTGAAATCTTGCGAAGTTTTTCCCCCGCAAGCAATTTTCGCCCCCTCTTTTTTTCCTTTTTCTACGTAAGAAATTACTTTTTCAAGTTGCGCTTTAGAAACCAGCGGCCCCATTTGCGTTTCAAAATCTTCCGGCTTGCCTAATTTGATGCGTTTGGCTTTAGCAACAAAATCATTTACGAAATTATCATAAATTTCATCTTGGACAAAAATACGCGACATGGCTGTACACATTTGTCCTTGGTTTAAAAATATCGAGCAAAGTGAACCATTTACTGCTAATTCGATATCGGCGTCTTTTAAAATTATACTTGCGGATTTGCCGCCAAGTTCCATGGTCAATTTTTTTACATTTGCCGAAGCATATTCCATAATTTTTTTACCGACAGCATTTGAGCCGGTAAAAGAAATCATGTCGATACGTTTATCGCTGCAGAGTGTTTTGCCGCAAGCTTCTCCACCGGCATTAATAATATTTACTACTCCCGAAGGCAATCCCGCATTATGAATAATTTTTCCAAGTTCCAAGGCGGTAAGCGGGGTTAAACTCGATGGTTTTAAAATAACAGTGTTACCGGCGGCCAAAGCCTGGCTCAATTTCCAGGAAGTAATCAGGAGCGGATAATTCCAGGGAGCAATCAAAACTACAACTCCTTGCGGTTCGCGTGAGAGAGTACTTTTTGCGTTTGCTATCTGCGAATTAATTTCAACATTTTCTGCAGCTAAAAATTCTTCAAGGTGGTTAGCAAAGTGGTCAAAAGCAGCCGCGCTTGACGGAATATCCATGAAAGTAGTTTCTTTGATGGGTTTCCCGGTATTTAGGCTTTCAAGGCTAGCTAATTCCTGGGCTTTTTCTAAAATCCCTTGAGAGATTTTTAGAATATATTCCTTGCGTTCGGCAAGACTTGATTTTTTCCAGGGACTTTCGTCAAAAGCTCTGCGCGCAGCATTAATTGCGGATTCGATATCGTTACCTGCGGCAATGCTAACTTCAGCAATACATTCGCCGGTTGCCGGGTTAAAGACCTGCTGTTTATTTTTAGTTTCAAGAAATTTTCCGTCAATAAATAGGCTGTAGTTATAAATCATGCTTAAACTCTAAATACTAAACTCGAAACTCTAAACAAATCCGAAACTACAAACAAAAGAAAACTCCAAACGTTTAGAGTTTGTGGTTTCGAGTTTGTAGTTTGTTTAGAGTTTAGGATTTCGAGTTTAGAGTTTGTCATTTGAACTTTACTTGTTTAAATAGCTGGAATAGTCTTGTAAAAGGCACGTACCACTTGGAAAGTTGGCCGAGCTGGCCTTGTAATTTCATCTTTCCTTGCGTAACGGCAACGAAGGAATCGAGTTTACCCAAAAAAACCTGTTCCCACACTGCTCGTGTCGCAGAAATAATAAATGGCGCATTAGCGTCGTTATCCAACCGGATAATTTTTCCTTTTTCAAAATTAAATTTATAGGCCTCGCCGGTATCGTCTAATTTAACTGCGAGCTGAACAGTTAAATCCATTTCTTTTCCTTTACTTAAGATAAATTCGTCTTTGTTTACCAAATCAACAATGGCCTGGATATGTTGGCGGGAAAACATCGGATAGCTTATTTCGTTTTTGGTAAGATTCTCTTTTAAGCTGCTGTCGATTTCGTCAAAGGCTTCCTTATTAAAAAGCCTGGCCACTGCGGCAACACGAACAGCTTCTTCAAGCGCTTCAACTAAACTTAAAACGTCTTCAAAATTATTTCCCATAGCCACAACGCCGTGGTTCTTAAGTACTACTAAATTGTTGGCTTTTAAAGCTTCGATGACCGGTTTAGTATCCGTAACCGTTGGCGTTTCTTGTTTGATTACCGGAACTTCGCCCAGATAAAATTTCGTCTCAAAAGTGAGCGCCTTCAATGATTTCTCTACCGCAAAATAACCGTTGATTAGCGGCGGATGCGCGTGCACAACAACTTTTGCCGGAAAGTTTTTATAAACCAAACTATGTAAAGGAAGCTCTGAGCTTGGCTTATTAGAATCTTCTGACTTAAGAGTATTTAAATTGACTTTTACTATGTCCGTTTCTTTTAAATTACCAAGAAATGTTCCGCTTGCGCTAATCAGCATGGTTTCGGAACCTAGCTTTGCGCTGATATTGCCTGATTTAGCCACGCAAAGTCCTGCTTCATAGAGGCGTTTGCCCACATTGATAATTTCGTTTTTGATGTTTTCTTTTTGTTCCATAATCTATGAATTCCGTGGTTGCTATTATAAGCAAAAAGCCGGAAATAACAAGGGGTTTTTGGGTTCTTGGCTGCCACGGGCGCGAGGCAAATTACCGGCAAAAACCCTTAAAAACCTTCAATTTTCTTGCAAAAATCTTGTCATTATGCTAACCTGCTTTATGATAGGGCTTTAGAAATTGTATTGCACTAATGAGAAAATCATGAAACCAAAGGAAAGAATACGTCCCCTCGAAGGAACCACTGCGATTATTACCGGCGGCGCCTCAGGCATAGGCGAGGCTTTTGCCAAAGAATTAGCAAGCCGCGGATGTAACGTTGTAATAGCCGATCTTCAGATAAAATTAGCCGAAAATGTTGCCGCTAAGATAAATGAGTCTGGCGGGAAAGCAAAGGCAGTAGAATTAGACGTAACCGATTTTACACGTGTGGAGCAACTTGTTCAAAGCACAGTAAAAGAAACCAATCGCCTGGATTTTATGTTCAATAATGCCGGGATTGAATTCTTTGGCCTAATTAAAGATTATAGTATTGAGGATTGGAACCGTATAGTAGATGTTAACTTGCGCGGTGTTATTAACGGTGTCCAGGCAGCCTACCCCGTTATGATAAAACAAGCATTTGGGCATATTATTAATACGGCTTCTATGGCAGGGCTTATACCTCAACCCGGAAATGTAGCTTATGCCGCAACTAAATGCGGGGTTGTTGGCCTTTCAAAATCATTGAGAGCCGAAGCAGCAAGCAAATTGGTCCGCGTCAGTGTTTTGTGCCCCGGATTTATCCGGACACCTCTTTTAGAAGGCGGCAAATACGGCAAGACGGTTGGCGAGATGTCTGAGGCGAAACAGCGCCGTTTGCAGGAATGGATAGAAAAAAATAAGCCTATGCCCGTAAATATATTTGCGAAAAAAGCGTTGGATCTAATCTTACAAAATAAAGCGATAATTATTTTGCCTTCTATTTGTAAATTATATTGGTGGATTAATCGTCTTTTCCCTTCGCTGGGTATGTCCCTTGCCCAGAAGGAATTCCTGAGAATGGAAGGAGATGAGCGAAGCTTCCCCAGTTTTTAAACTGCGACTTCCTCTCTTCAAGCAGAAATGTACAATTGCATTAACCCTTCGGGTTATCCAAGATGATATGGTCTTTCCTGATACCTTTTAAAGAAGCGCCTTATGCCCGGGGCGTCTTACGAGGGATTAAATCTATACCTTCTATACCTGCCAAATTTAGATTTTGCCGCCGATTTCTAAATAAATATGTTGCGTGATTAAATTGTCCGGTGTCACGTCAAAGGCAGGATAATAACCTTTTACTCCTTTTGGCGCCAATTTTAAACCCTGATATTCCAGCAGTTCCTTATCGGGCCTGATTTCTATGGCAATATCTTTACCGGTTTTCGCTGCTGACTGCGGCGGGCAAAGCACATAAAAAGGGAGGTTAAAGTGCCTGGCTAAAATTGCAATCTGGTAAGTGCCGATCTTGTTGGCAATGTCTCCGTTTTGGGCAAGATTATCTGCGCCGACAATTACTTTAGAAATTTTTCCTTCTTTCATGACTTCGGCAACCATGTTGTCGGAAATGATGGTAACATCGAGCCCCGTTTCCTGCAACTCCCAGGCAGTCAGCCTTGAACCCTGCAAATACGGCCTGGTTTCAGTTACAAAAAATTTTACATTTTTCTTTTGCTTTCTGGCAAATTGCCCGATTAAAGGCATCTGACCGCTGATGTTACAATGAGTAAGAATCGCGTCGCCATCGGCGAGGAACGCGCTTGCAGATTCTGCCTGTTCGATTCTTTTATTTTTAAGTACCTCTAAAAATCCGAGGATACTTTTTTCTAATGGTGCACCGGCAATCAACCAACCAAGTACCATATCGGTCAGATATTTAAAGGATAGTGTCGGCCGCACTGTATTTATTGTGTCCGCCAGTTTAAATAAAACCGGTTTGATGTCTTTTTTCTTCCGGTTTTTCTTTAATACCAGAAGGAAGATACAGAAAACCAAAATCACCTGTCCGACGGCGCGGGTTTTCATCTCTTTAATTGCCCGAAGAGCCTGTTTTTCGTTTCTGGCTTTAATGTATTTAACCTTTTGCGGTAGGAGGGTTTCATCAAGAATATGAATGGTATTTCCTTTTAATTCGACCGGCCAGAATAAAGGTGAAAATTTCATGTTCGGCATAGTTTTCTGTATTGGGTTAATATTTGCAAGGCAACCTTCCCTGGCTTATTACTACCTATCCCTACCCCGCCACATTCTACCAAGGGCATTACCTCAAGTAAAGCGCTGGTTAAAAAAGCTTCGTCAGAAGTTTGTAAGTCATTTAAGGTAACTTCTTTTTCGCTTAATTTAATCCGCATTTTTTTCAATTCGTTAATTACTATTTTTCTGGTAATGCCGTAAAACGCGCCGCGAGACAAGGGCGATGTTATCACTTCTCCATTTTTTACGATGAACAAATTACTGCGCGAACCGCCAACTAAAAAATCTTTTTCATTTAAGATTAGCGCTTCGTCTTTATTCTGCTTTTGTGCCTCAAACCAGGAAAGCCGGTTTCCCAAAAAGCTTAAGGATTTTACCTGCCAGAAAGGACATTCGGTGTTTCGCTTATAAGGAGAAACTATGGCCGCAAATCCCTTCTCGTAAGCTTCCTCTTGATAATAGCCGAATTTATCTACGTAAATTAGGATACCGGTTGATGCTTCGACTTTGCTCAGCATCAATCCTGAGCGAGCCCTGCTTTTTGCAGGGCGAGTCGAACGGATTGATTCTCTTTTTTTATAAGCCGTGATTCTAATGTATGCATCGTTTAATTTATTAATTTTTAAAAGCTCTTTGATTTTCTTTTCAAAATCAATGTTTACTTCCTCTATGCCAATAGTATTTAAGCCGTCATTTAGTCGGGCAATATGTAAATCTAAAAAAGGAATTTTTCCTTTGTAAGCCCGAAGCGTTTCAAAAACTCCCCAACCAAAGAGAAATCCCGGTTCAAATATTTCGGCGATTGATTCCTTATCGATTAAGTTGTCGTTACAGAATATTTTCATATTATCCATATCACGTCGTAAGTAACACGTAACACGTTTTAAAAGACGTGATACATGCTACCTGTTACGTGTTACTAATTGTTTATTTAAATAATGTATTAAAATTTTTATTAACAATTTTTTCTTTTATTTCCTGACCTAGGCCATCAAGTATGGCTAAATTGGCTTTTACATCCCCTGTAACCGGATAATCCGAGCCCCAGAGAATTTTATCTTCGCCGAATAAATCAATCGCAAGTTTAATGTTTGCTAAAGATGCCCCGGAGGTATCTACATATGCCTTCTTTAAAATTTCCGAAGGCAATTTCCCCAGGTCTTTTACCATCTCGCGGCTGCGTAACATTGCATAAACCCGGTCATACCTCTCTTTTAGAAATGGGGTCACTCCTGCCAAAGATGAAAAAATAAAATTTAGCTTAAATTTTTCTAAAATTCCTTCCATCATCAACAACCCTAAAAGCATTGAATTATCGAGGCTGTATTCTAAAACCGGCATCAGTAACGGGTCCTTTACCCGTTCAAAGCCGATTGGGTTTATGGTTTGGGGATGAACAAAAATTGCTAATCCATATTTTTCTGCGGCTTCGAAGAGAAGATTTGATTTATCTAGGAGAAACGCCCCGCCTTCGCTTGAAGCAATACAGACACCTTTAAAGCCGGCTTCTTTAAGATTTTTGACCTGGACCGAGACGTTCGTGTCAAAATTGACTATACCGCAACCCACGAGCTTAGGATTTTCTTCAAGCAGTGCTTCTAAATTGGAATTATAAATTTCGCATAATTCTTCCCAGCCCAATTTTATGTGGGCATCGGTTGCCGGATAGACTAAAAGCGCTCTATCGATTTTGTTCAGGGAAAGGAATTCGAAAAGGCGGTTTTTATCCGTCCATACGCCTTTGTAAAATGAGGTATTTTCGGCTATCTCCTGCGGAATAAAATGAATGTGGCTATCGCACAACATTTTAATTAAAACTACATCTGGATAGCAGATAGCAGTCGGGCAGATAATTTTTATCTGCTATCTAAACAAGCTGCTAAATATGCTTTTCGCCCTTAACCGCTCCGGCTTCCCACTTGGAAACTCCGCGCATGACATCTTCAAAGCAAAGTTTTGCCAAGGGGTCAAAATTACTGGTCATAATTCTTTGAATTCTTCCCGGTTTTGAGAAAAATTCACGCATGCACCAGGCGCCGAGTCTTCCGTAATCTTCAAGGGTAAGATTCTTGGTCGGCATGACCGGATGAAGAAAATCCCATTTAAGAAAATCGATTTTCTTAAGATCGATTTCTCCGCGTTTTATTCGTTGCCGCCAAATCGGTGAATTCGGAGCCGGCGTAACGTAACCGACCCAAAGGATATCCGGGTCAACTTCGTCGGTAAATTCATAACGCTGTTTGATAGAATATTCCGTATCATCGTCAAAACCCATCATAATGTCGGCAACAATAGCGATATTCTGGGCGCGTAAAATATCAATAGTTTTTTTAATCTGGTCAATGGTAATGCCTTTGGCAATTTTCTTAAGATCTTCGGGTGTCGTAACTTCAATACCGAATACGCCCATAAACATCCCGGTTTCTTTCATTAGCGGTAAAATTTTTTCGCAGTTAATCCAGTCAACGGCCCTGCCTAAAGAAACCCATTTAATCGGATTATTTTTTGCTTTTTTCAGGTTGCAGAACTTTTCCACTCTGTCGGGATTGACGTTAAAGTTATCATCCTGGATAACCACAACTTTTGTGCCCATTTTGTTAAGAAGTTCAAGCTCTTCGATGACTCTTTCCGGAGACTTTGCGCGCCAGGTTAAAAAATCCTGCGGTGAACGCGGGTCGTACTGGTCCCACTCATAGCAGAAAGTGCAGGCTGACGGGCAACCCCTTGAAGTTATCATTTCGACAAACGGTTTCCAGAAAGTATGGCCGATATATTTTGTCATCGGAAATAAATCATAAGCCGGAAGCGGTAATTTGTCTAAATCCTTCATCAATGGTTTGTGCGGACCCATCACCGGTTTTCCATCAATACGGCTGGTTACTCCGGCAACGTCTTTCATATTCTTTCCTTTATCAATGGCGTCGAGTAAATCATAAAATGATTCCTCTTCGCCCATCACCACGTAATCGATGGCCGGGTTCATATCCAAAGTCTCAATTGGCAAGGCTGAATACCAAAGCCCGCCAACAGCGATTTTTGTCTTTGGTAATACGGCTTTTATTCTGCGGGCGGCTTCGTTAAAATAATAAATCTCCCCGTAACCAACTGAGCAATGAATCATATCTCCCATAAGCACGAGATCGGGATTTTTTTCTTTGACCTTTTCGGCAATCTGTTCTATAGGAATACCTAGAACGGTTGCGTCTAAAACTTCAAGGTCATCAAAGCCTTTTTCGCGCACATAAGCGCCCCATTGGGCATAGAGTTGGTTGGGTGCAAAGTGAACGCCGTGTGTCGCCCAAGCGCCGATTTTTGGCATGACGAATAGAATCTTCATTGAAACCTCCTCAATGAACACATTATTTTTCCAAGCCGCAAGTGGCGCAGGAAAAATAATAGTGTGAATTGATCCCGCCGAGCTTGCGGTAAACTTTTCTTGAAAAATTTACCGCATATATAGGCGAGACGGGATAAATTGTTATTATAAATTGTTGCATGCTTACCTTACTTTTTCGGATGCTCCTGTTTAAACGGAATCACCGGTTTCGTCCAGGGTGTTTGCTGATTGATTATGGCAATTTCCAGCGGACAGACATTCGCCGGAACCGTTAAAGCAAATCTTAAGGCATTTTCGATTGCCTCTGTGGTCATCAGTCGTGACGCATCTGCGGTTACTTCTTTTAACTTTCCGGTTAAATCCGTATCGGTCACGCCGGGGAGAAGCGAAGTAATTTTTATCCCGTGATCGCGTACTTCCCAGAATAGACCTTTCAAGAAAGCGCGTAAACCTACTTTTAAAGAACTATAAACAATAAAATTTCGTGGTAATGGGTCGCACAAAGTTGAGCCGGAAACCATATTGATGATTGCGCCGGATTTAGCTTTAATCATGTCGTTAATTACCAGACGAATGAGCCTGACGTAACCTAAATAATTTGTATGTGCCAGCCGCTCGAAATCTTCAATCGGCTGCTCATGAAAGGGATACTGGCTGGAAACTCCGGCGTTATTAATTAAAATGTCAATTTTACCGAATTTAATTTTGGTTTTATTGACCAGATTTTCCAAATCTTCAAGCTTAGTTACATCGCAAGCAATTGGTAACACTTCGACTTTATATTTTTTGGAAATTTCTTCGGCTGTTTCTTTTAACGGGCCTTCGGTCCTTGCGGCCATGGTAACGTTTGCGCCTAAGCTCGCTACAGTTTCGGCAAGCGCTTTCCCGATACCTTTGCTTGCGCCGGTGACAATTGCAGTTTTTCCTTTTAATTCAGTGCTCATTATTGAACCTCCTCGTTGATGTATCACGTAACACGTTTTTTAGAATGTAATACGTGTTACCTGCCTGCCGGCAGGCGTGCGACGTGATACAAATTAGCGTTTTGCTTCGCGTTCTATAACGTCTTTAAAGATTTTTAAGTTATCTTTTGAATGTTTATTAATAAAACCTTCTACCTGTTCATCGTTAAATTTGGCTTTCTCGTCCATTTCAAAGTGCTGAATCCAGGTAAGCTCTATTCCGTTTGGGCGCGGAGTATAAAGCCAGACGATTTTCATAAACTTAAAGGGAAATTTTGGCTCTTCGCGTTCCGAATAAGTGAAATATTTATCCTTAAATAAAAGCCTCCAGGATTGCCAGGTTCTTCCTTCGTCATCCATTAATTTAAAAGTAATTTTATTGCCTTCTCTTTTTTCAATCGTGGATTCTTTGTATTCTCCGCCGAAAAGTTCGGTCCAGCGGGAAATGTCGTTAGAAATATCAAAAACTTTTTCGTAAGGGGCATTGATTACGATTGAATTCACTGTATGTCCCATTATTTACCTCCATTTTTTTTGACCAAGAATCTGTAAAGTAGAATAGGGGCTAAAATACTAAAGAATCCTCCACCGATTAAACCAGCTATTGATAATATTAAATTCCTAAAAGCAATGCCATACATGAGTATTCCAAAGAAACAGATTATTCCTAATGACAAACTAACTAGCGAAAGAATAATCCAAAGAATCACCTTCATAATTGTTAAATTATCCCTACCACTCTGGCCCAAGCAGCACCAGTTTTCCTAATCTTTACCGGAAAACAAATTATCTTAAAACCGAAATCCGGCAATTTATCCAAATTTGCCAGTCTTTCGATATGGATAAATTCGCGCTTCCGGCCGTAAAAATGCGACGGATATAATTTTTTTGTGTCCTTGGTGGCTAAAAATTCTGCGAGCATAAATCGGTATGGCCGGTCAATACCCATGGTGTCAACGCCAAAAATTTTTATTCCTCTATCTAAAAGATAATCTATCACTGAAATATCTACTCCCGGATACTCGCTGAAATATTTGGGCCCGCCGTATAATTTATCCGAGCCAGTATAAAGAAGAACGATATCGAGCGGTTTTAAAGTATAATCTATCTTTTTTAGCGCCGCTTCCAAGTCTTGCGCGGTAATTACTTCGTTTGGTTTTTTATGGTAAAGATTTATTTTAACTCCATTTTGATAACACCAATCAAGAGGGATTTCTTCCGCGGTTTTTGAAGGCCGGCCTTCCGACCTTGAGCCATAATGAAACGAATAATCAAGATGTGTTCCGATATGGACCGGTGAGTGCACTATTTCCAAGGATAGAAACTCTTCATCCGGCAAGTCTTCTTTTTTGACAATACGCTTACCGAAAAAATATTCGATTTTTCCTTTAAGATCTTTACCCATTAAAACACGGTTAAACTTCTCAACGCCGGCTTTATGAGAAATACGTTCGATTTCGACATTATGAACCTCGAAAGCTTTGTCGTCTATGGGAAGACTTAAATCTACTATCTTCATATATTTATTAAAATTGGAGAAATAATCAATAACCAAGAGACAAGATACAAACAAATTTCAATATTCAACAAACAATATCCAAACGGAAATATTTGTTTTTGTTTGGTTATTGTATCTTGGAACTTGGTTATTCATTGTTTTTTACTCTCAATAATTTTTGTTATTTCAAGCGGCGTGGAGAATTTTGTAATTTCATTGGAAGCGATCTTTACGCCGAATTTTTTGCCTAAAGAAACGCAAAGTTCAACCATTTCGGTTGAATCCACGCCAATTGAATCATACAATTTTTCCGTTTCGCCTAATTCTTCGACTTTTACATCAAGCGTATCCGCGATTGCATTTATAACTTCTTCTTTTAGAGCCATTAAAAAACCTCCTTATTTCTCTATTGCCAGCACTACATTAATCCCGCCTCTACCGCGAGCGAGCAATAATGCTTTGTCAATTTTTTTCTCTTTTAAAACATTCGGCGTATAATCTAAATCGCAATACGGGTCCTGCATTTCGTAATTTATCGTCGGTAAAACCGTGCCGTGATTTATGGAAAATAAAGTTACAATTAAATCGAGTGCGGTTTGCGCACCTAATAAATTTCCGTACATGCTCTTTGGAGCGCTCAAGGCAATATTATGTAAATCTTTTCCGAAAACATTTTTAAGAGCCTTGGTTTCAAGAAAATCGCCCATTGGTGTTGCCTCAGCATCAAGGCAAATATAATCTACATCTTTCTTGGACCAGTCGGCATCCTTGAGGCATTCTTCTATGGCGTATTCAAAACTTTCCGAATCCGGGCTGTAGCGGCTGTAATGATAACCGTCCGAAGAAAATCCTATTCCTTTAATGTAGCCGTAAATATTTATGCCGCGTTTTTTGGCGTGTTGTTCTTTTTCAAGATTAACAATGCCGCTTCCTTCTGCCAAAACAAATCCGTCACGGTATAAATCATAAGGCTTGTAGGCTTTTTTGGGATTTAAATTATTTTTTGATAATTGCCCGCAGGTATTTGAACTTAAAAGCGCATAGGGGGTAATCGGCGCTTCCATTCCTCCGGCAAGCACATAATCGTTTTTACCTTCCTTAATAATCTTTGCGCCGTACCATATGGCAAGCGCTGAAGAAGCTTTGTCGGCAACTATGGTTTTACTGTAACCTTTAAAGCCGTAATAAATCGTAACTTGCCCCTGGGGCGCTGCGGGAAACCAGGCAGAGGCCATATAGGGCGAAACGCCTTCTCTTCCCTCAACATACATGTCACGAAGTTCGGTCTCGGCAAACAACCAGCCGCCTATGGCATTACCCATAAAAACACCGACGCGGGTTTTATCAATATTATTCAAGTCGATCTTCGCATCCTGTAAAGCCTGTTCACTGGCAACGAGAGCCATGTGTGAAAAAACGTCAATTTTTTTTACCAGGCGGCTGGAAAGATGCGAATAGTGGTCAAGTTCGTGGACTTGCCCGGCGATGCGTGAGGGGTAAAGCGACGCATCAAAGCGCGTAATCTCATCGACAAAAGATTTACACTTTTTTAAATTCGCCCAGAAAGTTTCTTTTTTTAATCCGGCCGGCGAAACTACTCCAATACCGGTAATGGCAACTCTTTCGGTCATACTTTTCTCCTTTTAGCCTTGTCTATTTGCTGTCTAAACTATGCTTTTTAAAGAATTCCCAGATTTGGTCAAAAGAAATATCATTGGAAACCGGGCCAACAATTTTTGCAGGCAAATACTGCGCACCGCCGGGATAAGTATGGCCCATGCCTTTTACGATACATAAAACAACTTCCGCGCCATCTGCGCAATCATTACAGCTTATACACTTTGCCTTTCCATTTTCGTAGGTAACTGTTTCTTGGCTAGAGCATTTGTCGATATTTTTCCAGGTATCAACTACCTGATAACAAGTCATTCTTTTATAGGGCATGCCAAGGGGGCTGCCGCTGTCTTTTGCAAAAATACCCTTTGGTTCGCTTCCGTCAGGAGGATTGAGCGGGTCAGCCGTCCCCTGAATGTCCATTACCGGCATTGGCCGGGACGGATGGCATGCTGATTCAACTGCTGCCGGCGCAACCACTGCGATTGCGGCTACTTTTTCAGAGAGCTCGCAGCCGATACGGTTAGTCATTAGTCCTCCGTTAGAAATTCCTGTGGCGTAAATTCTTTTGGCATCGACATTGAATTTAATTTTTAGTTCGTCTATCATTTTTGAGATAAAACCTATGTCGTCAGCGTTGCCGCAACAGGAGCCTTCTGCCCAGCTTCCGCCATTCCAAGTTCCTCTTAAACGTCCAAGTTTTACCTCGCCTGTGCCTTCAGGAATTGCCAGTATAAATCCAAATTTATCCGCGGCTTTATCAACGTTATCCATATAGGCGGCGCGCATATCTCCTCCGCCGCCATGAACATAAATTACTACGGGATAAGATTTTTCCCGGTCATATCCAGCCGGGAGATGAACCTTATATTTTCTGATTAGGTCGTCATGCATTAAAGAAAATTCGGGGTCAGCTGTATCGTAAGATTTTTCTGTTTTTTGTTTATCTTTTTCCTGTATTATTTCTTTTATCTTTTCTTTAAATCTTTCACGAAGTGTTTCTTGCGCAAAAACATTGGAAAAATATACAGTTATACTTGCGAACAAGGCAAAAAAGATAATTTTATTACAAATCTTTTTCATCTGCGCCTCTTCTTAAAACCAGACCTTCAACCCTGTCACTCGCTCAAACTATGCTTTTTCAAAAATTCCCACATCTGATCAAAAGACATATCATTGGAAACCGGACCTATTTTTTCTGCGGGCAAATATTGATTGCCACTTGGCCAGGTATGCCCGCCGCCCTCGATTGTGCAAAATTCAACCTCTGTCCCCTGTGCACATTTTGAATAATCCACGCATTTTGCGTTACCTTTATTATAAATAATTTCGGATTCGCTCAAACATCCGTCTCGCATAATCCATGAATTAACTATCTCTTTAGCCGACTGGGTACTGAGAGATTTCCCCAAACAATTTTCGCAAAAACCGCCGTTATAAAGTGCGCAAGGGTCAGCCGTGCCATGAATATCCATTATTGAAATAGGTTTTGCATTATCGCAAACCTCCGGTACAAAAGGAGGCGCTACTACCGCCACTGCCGCAATTTTGTTTGAAAGCTCACAGGCAAGCCTGTAGGACATCATCGCGCCGTTGGACATTCCTGTAGCGTAAATCTTCTTTTCATCAACGGAAAAGTTGCTCTTAATTTCATCGATCATCTTTGAGATGAAACCAACATCATCAATATTGTTATCTCCGGCATACCCGCAGCAAGAAATCGGGGTAAGCTTCTTTGAGCCGCTCCAATTTCCACTATTCCATGAACCGATAATTTTGCCCAAGATTTTTTTGCCGGTTCCTTGAGGAATAGCCAAAATAAATCCGTATTTATCGGACATTTTATCCATGCCTTCGGAATAGGCCTCTTTCATACTTCCTCCGCCGCCATGAAGAAATATCACAACGGGGGCAGGAAGATTTTTATTATAATTTTCCGGAAGATGCACTTTATACTCTCTCAACAAACCATCGTGCATGATTTTAAAAGACTTGTCAGCGGAACCAGAAATATCTTTATTGGCTAATTTGTCTTTAATCCCCTCTCTTCTTTCCTGCCTGCGTTCTTTTATTTTTTCTAATAATCTTTCCTGGGCAAGCGCTCCGGTAGAATATACCATTAAACCTATTTGCAGAAGGGAAATCATGGATAGTAAACGTGAAGTTTTCATTTATTTACCGCCATTTTTTAAAGATTAACGATGAATGTATCCCGGAGAAGCCACTCGAGGTTTTTAAAATGTAGTTAGGCATGTATTGCCTTTTTACATTCGGAATATAGTCCAAATCGCATTTTGGATCCGGTTCTTCCTGATTAATCGTCGGCGGCAACTCCCCTTTTTCAAAAATCATTGCGCACAAAACGCTCTCAACCGCATTTGCTGCGGCAAGCGGGTGGCCGATCATTGATTTTATGGAACTTATGGGGACCTTGTAAGCATAATCGCCGAACACCGTTTTGTAAGCGCTGGTTTCAAAAACATCGTTCTGACGGGTTGAAGAACCGTGCGTATTTATGTAGTCGATATCTTCATTTTTAATACCTGCGTCTTTAATTGCGTCTTTAATGCAGCGCACCATGGCTTCGCCATCTTCCGGTAAATCCGTCATATGAAAGGCGTTACAGCTTGTGCCGTAACCGAGAATTTCTCCGTAAATGTGCGCACCTCTTTTTTTGGCGTGCTCAAGTTCTTCAAGCACTAAAATTCCTGCGCCTTCAGAAAGCACAAATCCGTTTCGTTTGTTATCGAACGGCCGACTGGCTTTGTGCGGCTCGTCATTATTTTTCGCAAGAACGTTAACCACATCAAAGGCGCCGAAAGTTATCGGACAAACCGGGGCTTCGGTGCCGCCGGCGATAATCATATCCTGCCTTCCTTCGCGGATAAGCTCAAAAGAAAAACCGAGCGAATCAGTTGCCGCAGTGCAGCCGGTTGAAACCGTGCAGTTTAGGCCTTGCGTATTATAAATCGCGCCGACTTCTGCGCTTGGCGTATTAAACATCGCCGCATCGTAAAGATAAGGCCGGCCTTTTCTTGGATCAATCGGTTTTTTACCCCAATCTGTGACAAGAAGAAATTCTTCTTCCATAAAACGCGTTCCACAGATGGCGTTTGCAAGAATGACTCCGCAGCGTCTTTTGTTTATTTTTTTGAAATCGATTTTGGAATCCTCTACCGCCTGCTTTGCCGCGGCAATGGCAAATTGAACGTATCTATCCATGCGGTAGTGGTCTTTGATACCGAATTTGAGCGGGTCAAAGCCTAAATCCTGCGAGGCAATTTTTGAAACGAAAAGGCTAACGTCAAAATTCTCGACCCTTTCGATAAAAGGTTTCCCTGCGATAATATTGCCGTAAAAAGTATTTTTATCTTCGCCTGCAGCGCTGATTACTCCAATGCCGGTGATGACTACTCGCTTCATTTAAAAACTCCTTATTTAGTAGTTAGTAGTTGGTTGAATAAAAAACTCGCTGTTTTTTTAAACAAACTACCAGCTACAAACTACTTCTTTTTTCGGCTTACTTTAAATACGATATTTCCTCCGTCGGGGCACGTCACTGTATCAATTCCGTCCGGATCATCCATAAAGAAAAATTTTGCGCCAAAATTTAAAGCGAAGAGCGCCGGAAATGCGCAATGGTAGGCTGCACCGCAAAAGCCTTCCGGGCATTTCAATCCTTTTACTTCGAATTTATCTCCCAGTTTATATTGATAAGCGCATTTTCCTTTTGCCTGCACAACTTCCAAAACCATATCTTTTGGATTCGGCCCTTTATGGTTGGGGTCTTTTTCGATGACTTCGATTTTTCCTTCTTTATCGAAAATTTCCGCCTTAAATTCCAGTTTGCCGCCGTCAGGGCAAGTTACTAAAAGCGAGCGTTGATTATCTCTAAAGCCAAATTTTGCGCCGAAACTTAATGCATAAATTACCGGGAATAATGCGTGCGCAAGCCCCAGGCAAAAATGCTTTGGCGGATGGGTAAAATCTTCTAAAATTATTTCATCGCCTTGTTTATATCCATGGTAGCATTCTCCCTCAACCTTCGTTACCGTAAGCTTAAGTTTTGGAAAAGGCGTATTAACTTTATCTAAATCGGCAGCACCTTGCTGCGGAATCAAATTTTTTGTTTTTGTAATTAATTCTTCGACGGTAAAAAATTTATGCTGCTCTTCTACCGTGTGCACCATTTCGGTTAATTTTTTGTTCAAAGGAGTATGATGCCCGCATTCTTTTCCTAACTTAACAAAAGCTCCGTTCAAGTAATCAATTTCGGATTTTCTCTCGCGCTTAATGCTTTGCAAAATCGAGCCGTAGAGCGGTTCTTTACTTAAATTAACCATGATTCCGGAAAATATTTTTGCCGCATCCTTAATCGGCATGGAGTTTAATTTAGCCACCTGCTCGACGGTAAAATCCGGCAAATTAGTTAACTTTATTCCGGATTTCTTAACCGCGCCTAGGCCTTCGAGCCAAATCCCCAGGCTTATTTCGCATAAATCCAAGTTTTTAAAACACTCCTGCATGCTTTTTCCGGTTATGCCCGGTATGCAATTGTTGGCGTTAGCAAAAACCTTAAGCCATTTCATGCCTCGGATATCATCGGAGATTTCTATGGGGAAAATCCTGCCCAGCAAAATTTTCATTCTTGTGACGGAGTCGTCATTGTCGCCAAAGGCTTTAGCAATAACCCATTTCCGGTCAAAATTATGGACAATTTTGCCGGGCTCAAGGTATGTTGCGCCAAACATGACGATACTTGAAATAATATTTTCTTTTGGGACAAATTGCGCAACAATATTATCGGCTTCGACTCCGTTTTGCGTAGTTAAAATAAGTGTGTCTTTTAAATATTTTTTATTTTCTTGTAAAGCTTTTTCAATATCCTGCGTTTTGGTGGCTAAAATTATAAGATCGACTTTTTTGTTTAAAGACGTAAGTGCCTGGATATTTACGTTAATCTCGCCACGAACACCGCTGATACGTAACCCCTTACTGTTGATTACGCTGACTGCGTCTTTTGTGCCGATAAGAACAACATCTTCTCCCTGTTCTTTAAGGTACCCGACAACCAAACCGCCAATTGCACCTGCTCCGATAACTGCTATCTTCACCCCGCCCTTCCTTTTTTAAAACATTTTCCTAATAAACCTTTGTCTTGCCCCAACCTTTCCATATTTTTCCAGATAAATATAGTTTATTTTGGAAGGGCGGGGTTCATATTTAAATTCCAGGCTCCAAGCACCAAATTCCAAATAAATTCCAAATTCCAATTTTCCAATGTTCAAAACTATTTGGAATTTTGGTTATTGAAACATTGGAATTTATTTGGTGCTTGGAATTTGGGATTTGGAATTTCACGAGACTCCGTATTTATCGTAGTCGATATTCAACTTGGTAAACAGTCTCTTCATCATCTCTTTAAATGCCGGAGGGATTTCTTTGAAGAAGGCTTCGACAAGCTCTTTTTCTTCAACGCTATTTAACCCTTTGGCCTTGGCAATTTCTTCCGCTGACTCCTTAACCAGTTTTTCCGCGATAGTGCGGTGAAACTGCGGTAAATTGCTGATGACTTTATCGAAAATTTCTTTGGCTTTTGGATTCCAATTCATATCGGACATATTATTTATCTCCTTTCCTTAACGCGGGTATTCGCAGATGTAACGCAAATGGTCGCAGATTTTCATCTGCGGGAATCCGCGTTAAATTATTTCAAACACTGTTTTAGTCATCTTCTCTTCCGCATCAAAAAGACGGAAGTCAGCAAAACCCATTTCTCCGGTAAGCAAATTATCTGAAACAACCAGCACTGCGGCAACTTTTGCCTTATAAACATTTGATACCGTAATAAACGGGCTGGTTACCATATCCACGCAGATTGCGCCTTTTTCTATGTATGGGTTTACGATTTCTTTGGTCTCCCTAAACATCGCGTCAGTGGTCCAGCAGGCACCTTGGTAAACCGTCCCTTGTTTTTTAAAAATTTCTGCCAATTTTTGAGTCAGCTCTTTGTCAACTTGCGGAATAAAATCATCTTTAACGTAGTAACGGGTTGCGCCGTCGCCCCTGATGACTTTATCAACAACCACAAAATCACCGACGGTCATTTCCTGCTTCATCCCTCCGCAGGAACCAAGGCGCACAAGTGTCTTTATTCCTCCGACGCACAAAATTTCCGTAACAAATGCTGAGTCCGGCGCGTAAAAACCGCCGTTACCGACAGTAACTTTCTTACCTTTATATGTGCCGGTCCAGAAAGTGTAGCCTAAAAAAGTAAAATTCTTCATCGGGTTCTCCAGATATTGAAGGCATCTCTGGGCTCTTTGTTGCTGTCCGCTGATTATGCCGATTTCCCCAAAATCTCCCTGCCTGAATTGTAACGATTCGAGTAAACCCTTAGCGTGTAAGTGCACATCTCTTTGCATCATTGTTTTTACTCCTTTCTCTACTCTCTACTCTTTTTAAGTGCTTGTTTATCGATTTTTCCGACTCTATTTTTCGGCAGCTCTTTAACAAATTCGTATTGGCGCGGAATTTTGAAATGCGCGAGGTGCTGTTTTAAGAAAGTTTTTAATTCTTTCTCATCGATAGTCTGGCCTTCCTTTGGTACGATAAAGGCTTTTGGAACCTCTCCCCTCACTTCATCAGCTACGCCAATTACAGCAACTTCTGCGACCTGCGGATGAAGATGAATTTTTTCTTCTACCTCCGAAGAAAAAACTATTTCTCCGGAAACTTTTATCATGTCTTTTATCCTGCCGGCAAGATAGATTAAGCCGTCATCTCCACAATAAGCGACATCGCCGGTTCTTAACCACCCTTCTCCGTAAAAAGCATCGGAGCTTAAGGTTGGCTCTTTGTAGTAACCTTTCATTACGCCGTCGCCGCTGACTAAAAGTTCGCCCTTTTGCCCATAAAAAAGCGTTCCGCCTTCTTCATTAATAATCTTTGCTTTCATTCTAAATCCAAATTTCCCTATGCTGGATATTTTGCTCTCATCCGGCGGAGAAAAAGTGTTGGGCGCTGCGGTTTCTGTCATGCCCCATCCATTTAAGACAATCGCTTTGGGGCAGGCATTATGAAATTTTCTAAGAAGTAACGGCGACGACGGCGCACCGAAAACAACTGCGTATCTTAAAGACGATAAATTAAATCTTTCATATTCTTTAAGCGACAGTATTGCCACATACATGGAAGGCACGATGCAGAATATTGTAATTTTATATTTTTCTATATTTTTTAAAAATTCTAAAGGGTGGAATCTTTCCATTAAAACAATGGTTGAAGCAAAACGAAGCATTAGAAGTATATAATTCAGGCCGCCGACATGGGAAAAAGGAATCCCGCCGGTTAGATATATATCTTTTTCGGAAACGCCAAGAAAATGGTTTATAGTTTCAACCGGATTATCTAAATGGCTGTAACAAAACATAACGCCTTTGGGGTGGCCGGTTGAACCAGAGGTGTAAAATATTGAAGAGAGATCTTCTTCTTTTGAAACAGCCAGCGGCGGCTCGCTTGAGTTTTGCGCTAAAATATCATCCAAGAAAGGTTCCTTGAGAAGGCGTTCTTTTAAAATGATTACTTCCTTAAGGCTATAGCAATTTTCTCTTATGTTTTCCAGATTAATATCTTTCTTGGGCTGCATAATCAAAACTTTGGCTTCGCTGTGGTTCAATAAATGGATGATTTCGTTTTCGGTAAGCATGTAATCGAACGGGATAAGCGTTGTGCCGATAGAATAGGTTGCCATATAGCAATATATGGAGTCGGGAATGTTTGAAGCAAAAAGCGCAATTTTATCTGGCTTTTTAACGCCAAGGCTTGTAAAATAATTGGCTAATTTGAAGGCTCTTTCTTTGAGGTCAAAGAAGTTTATCTCTTTACCCTCAAAAATAATCGCGGCCTTCTGCGGGAAGTTTGCGGCCTGTTGAATAAGTAATTCTTTTATGTTCATGGAAATACCGTGCTTCATTACCCCTTCGCTCAAGGGTAATTCGGCCTAACATTTTTCCTGCGCCAATAGAGGCCTGGAGAAATGTTAGGCCTCATTAGTGAAATTTAAATAGTAAAATTTTACTATTATTTGTTTTTTAGTCAAGTTAATTTTCGCCGATTTGCGGCACTTAAGAGAAGAGTAAAATATCCTTATCCAGATTGAATAATTGGGTTTAACATGATAAAAATCGGTACAAAAGCTATTAACACTAATGTATTTCTGGCTCCTCTGGCCGGCTGCTCTGACTTGGCCCTCCGGCTTATTTGTCGTGAACATGGTGCGCAATTTTGCTTCTTTGAGATGATCGATGCTAATTCTCTGATCCATAACCGCCAACGCAGCCTTAGGCTAATCAAGACCCTGGAAACCGATATGCCGATAGCCGCGCAGTTATTGGGAAGAGACCCGGAAATACTTCTTGAAGCCGCCGAGCGGCTTATTAGTTTGGTAAATATCACCTTTCTTGATCTAAACTGTGCCTGCCCGGTAAGAAAAGTCGTCAGGAGGAAAACCGGAGCATACCTCTTAACCGACCAAGATGTTTTATCTAAGATAATCAAAAAACTTTCTGCGGCTTTGCCAATACCAATCACCGCTAAGATTAGGATCGGCTACGCCAAGAAAGATTTAAAAGAAATTTCCGAGACCGCAAAACTGATCGCGCATAGCGGAGCTTCTGCCATATTTGTCCATGGCAGAACCAAGACGCAAGGCTATAGTGGCGAGGTTGATTACGAATCGATAAAGGCGGTAAAAGATGCTGTTCGTATCCCAGTGTTTGGAAGCGGCAATATCTTTAATCCGCAGTTGGCCAAGAAAATGTTTGAGGAATCAGGCTGTGACGGAATACTTGTGGCAAGAGGCGCGCTGGGAAAACCGTGGATATTTAAAGATATTGAAACTTATCTTAATGGAAGAAATCCCGCCTCCATAAGCATGCCGGAAAGAAAGGCTACTTTAAAAAAGCACCTTGAATATTTAGATAGATACAAAGAAGTTAAAGACGCGGTAAAGATCGGCTTTATGCGCAAAGTTGCCCTCTGGTATTTAAAACAATTCGCCCATTCGGCAAGGGTACGCGGCGGAATTTGCAGTGTAAAAAATTATAGCGCAATGCTTGAATTGATAGACAACCTTCCTGATTAAACACAAATATCCACGAATTAGAAACGAATTGCCACTAACGAAAAATTATTGAGGTAAATTTAATTTTTCCTTAAAAAGCTTAAGTATCTCTTCTCGTGCATTCTTAACATCAGATGGCTTATTTTTGGGTATATGTTTGATAAATTCTTCATAGGATTCTTTATTTGGTTTTATATTTATGGCTTTGGTATAGTCGGCAAGCGACTTATCATATTGCTCCATTGAATAATACGCAAGCCCTCTGTTATAGTAAACTAAATATTCCTTGGGATTAAGCTCTATGGCTTTTGTACTATCTGCAATAGATTTATCAAGATTGCCTTTTAAATAATAGACATACCCCCTACCGCCATATGCCTCGGCAAAACTTGGCCTGATCTGTATCGCATTTGTAAAATCAGCGATGGCTTGGTCATAGTTATCTTTTTTAAAGTATGCTAAGCCTCTGTCATAGTAGGTGGTCGAATAATTATAGTTTAGTTTAATGGCTTTTGTAAAATTTACTATGGCTTGGTCATAGTTGCCTTTTTTTTCATAGGCAAATCCTCGTGCGGCATAAGCACTTGCATATTTTGGATTAATTTCTATTGCTTTATTAAAATCTGATATTGCTTGGTCGTAGTTTCCTTTATAACCATAGCTAATCCCCCGCTTTAGATAGGCTTGGAAAAATTTATGGTTCGCTTTAATAGCCTTGGTGAATTCATCTATCGCTTTATCATGTTCCGCTTCATTATGATACTCTAGGCCTTTGTTAAAAAAGTTCTCTGCCAGGTTTTTTGCATGATAATCTTGAATGATATAAATTGCTACTAGAATCAATGTTGATGTTATGGCAATTTTGGTATATTTATTTTTAGCTTTACTGGCAGGCGAAGGCATAGATTTTTTCTCATCTTCTGAAGGATTAGGCGAGATAAAATCTTTTAAAAGAACTTTTGCCTCTTCGGCACGGTCCTCTCTAACTAATATATCCATCGAACTCAAGCCATCCATCGGGCCGAAAGTAGTGCCGAAGTTTTCCCCCTTTACATAATATGGTATTTTTGCGTTATCAAGAAGGGACTTGATGAGTGCTATATCGCCGAGGTTTAAAGTACTAAATACTTTAACAAATTTTTCTGTTGGTTGGCTACTCATCCATCACCCCCGTTTTACCATTCTCCAGTTAGTGCCTTTGCCTTTTCGATATTGTTTTTCGCCCTTTTCTATGATTTTTTGTTCTGCCGAATCAAGATAATTTTCTGCCTGTTTAGTAATCAATTTACGGCTAGAATGTATTTTTCTGGCTTGATCAATGCTCATCAATAAGTCTTTAAAATCTTTATTCTTCATAGTGCATCTTCGTATAGTATACCATTTTACAAGACAGAAATGAAACTGATAATTTTTGAGCGAAATACGATTTTAGCCAAAGCAGCTTTTGTGGCGATGGTATCCAAATGTGGATACATTTGGACGGCGAGGATGTTTGAGCCCCGACAAAAGTCGGGGCGAGTTCCGCAGCCGCCGAGGCATAAAAGAACTTTGGCGTTAAAAAATCGACCCTTGAGCGAAAAAATTTATCAGTTTCAAGTAACTTATGCTAGATCAATTCTTCTTCTAATTTTTTAATCAGGCTTTCGGTTTCTTTAAGCAGGGCGGGCGGCAGAAGTTTGGTGATTTCGATTTCTTTTTTCATTGATTTTAGCGTGCTTAAAAATCTTTTTACGGTAATGATACGCTGTTTTTCGTGTTCCTCTTCGGGATTGATATCCTTGCGCTGCTTTATCAGCGTGGTTAAATCTTTTTTTACTGCCTGAACATCTCTTCCTTTTTCAAATATCGACTTTTTGATATCGGCGTAATCTTTTTCATCAAGAACCTTGTTGTCCTTTACCTTTCTTAATAAATCAATCGATTCATAACTTGGAACAACTGCGGCATCGGTGGTTTTGGTATATTCGTCAGTCAAATATTGCGGCTCTTCTTTTTCTAAAAAGTAATAGGAACGAAGCAGTTTCATCACTGTCGGTTTTTTAATGCCGATTTCTTTTAAGCTGTAGCCTTCGATAGTATTAAAACCCCAATTTTTGTAGAGTTTATCTTTGTAAACGGTGTAAAGCGCTCTGCCGAGCGATACCCAGGAAGTTTTAAAACTTTTCGCGCTTTCCAGCACATGATAGCGCAGAGAATTTTCATCCATATCTTCCATTTTTTGTTCGATATTTTTTAATGATTTGCTTTTTAGTTCTAACATTCTCTCTCCTTTTTGTTTAACGCAGATTGTCGCGCAAAAACTCGAGACTCTCGCAGATTATTTATCTGCGACCATCTGTGTTTCCGTCAGGGGCGAGGCCGCCCACATATAAAAAGTTATCAGTGGCGGAAGATTTGCGAATATCTGCGTTAAAATAAATCAGCGTAGTTTTATGCCTTCTGTCTGCTCGAGGCGCTTGCGGATATCGTTATGAATTTTATCGACCTCTTCGGAAAGTAAAGTTCTTTCGGCTGATTGATAAAAAATTCTTAAAGAAAATGCCGCAAAATCTTCGGGTAAATCTTTACCTTTATAGGTATCGACGATTTGATAGTCAGAGATAAACTCTTTTTTCTCGTTTATAACTTTCAGCACATCGCTGAATTTTTTATTTTTATGCAAAGCAATACTGATGTCGCGCCAAATCGCTGGATATTGGCTTATCGGCGAATAAACTTTGAATTTACTTTCCGATTGCAAAATATTTACATCCAGCTGCGCGAAAAATAAATCTTTTTTTAGATTAAATTTATCCGCGGTTTCGTTATCGAGCTTACCGATAAAACCTGCATATTTATTATTTATAAAAAGTTCAAGGGCATTTGTGAAAGAGACAAGAGATTTTTCTTCAAAAGAAAATTCAGTTATGTTTGAGTTTTTTAAAAGTTCAAGGAGCGCTCCCTTAACATAAAAAAATCCGCCTTCTTCCTCTGCTACGCCGATTGAAAGGGCTGGCGATTCGCAAAAACCGTCTTTGTCTCTGCCATAAACATTAGCCAATTCAAAAAATCTCATACCTTGCCGCATACGATTAAGGTTATAGGTAATTGCCTCAATCATACCAAGCAGCAGTGTCGGCCGCAGGGCATTTTCCTGCTTACGCAAAGGATTGACGATTTTTATGACATTATCGTAACCGAGCGCTTTTAAAGCCTCGTCCGATTCCATGCTGTAGGTAATGATTTCTTTTAAACCAAGTTGAACAAGGTAATTTCTTATTTTATTTTTAAAGTCGTAAATTTCATTTTTGGCCAGCGGCCGGGCAATTTGAGGTATCTGCGGTTCGATTTTGTCGTAGCCGTAGATTCGGGAAATCTCTTCATAAATATCGACGAGCTCGTTCACATCGAGTCTGAACGCCGGTATAGAAATCGACAAAGCTCCCTTGCCTGATTCTTTGACTTTAAATCCGAGGCTGGAAAGAATACCCTTTACTTTGCTCTTGGGAACCTCGATTCCCAGGTATTCATTTAATTCTTTGAGTTTAAGAGTGAGGTTTTTATCTTTTATTAAAATGGCTTTTCCGGAAAATGCATAACCATAAAACGCGCCTTTGCATTTTTCAAGAATCAGATTTGCCGCTTCGCTAGACGCGTATTCAAGATAACCGGCGAAAACCTGGCGTTCAAAACGGTAGGAGGAATCCGTATCAAGGCCTGCGGCGCGGCGCGAATGCCTGACGACTATTGGAGAAAATATTGCCGCCTCAAGCAGGATATGTTTGGTTGACTCCGTAACTTCGGTATTTTTTGCGCCCATGACTCCGGCAAGGGCAATGACTTTTTTGTCATCGGCAATGACCAGATTTTCCGGGCAGAGTTCGCGCTCTTTCTCATCGATGCCGATAAATTTTTCGCCTTGCCTGGCGCGGCGGATATAAATATCTCCTTCGATTTTATCTTCGTCAAATGCATGTAGGGGATTTCCCCATTTCAGCATGCAATAATTTGTGATATCAACGACGTTATTTATCGCATTAATATTACAATTTACCACTCTTTCTTTAAGCGTCGTATCCGACGGGCTTACTTTTATCCCTCTAATTACTCTTGCCACATACGTCGGGCAGTCTTTAAGTGATTCGATTTTTATGGTTCTGGTTTTTAAAAGCGGTGTTTTTGTAACCTTGGGATATTTTACTTCTATTTCCTTGCCTAAAGATGCTGCCGCTTCTCTGGCAATACCTAATATCGAAAGCCAGTCGTAGCGGTTAGAAGTAATTTCCACGTCAAAAACCCAGTCAGAACCAACTGCTTCGAAATGCTCAACTTCCAAGCCAGCCATGGTAAGTAAAGATACTAGCTTATCTGTCTTGATATCGACTTTCAAAAATTCTTTTAAAAAATTTAGACTGAACCTCATATTTTTACCTTAATGCAGATATTCGCAGCGAGAATCTGCGTTTATCAAAATTGCTCCAAAAACTTAACATCATTCTCGTAAAAAAGCCTGATATCATTTATGCCGTATTTAAGCATTGCCGGCCGCTCAACGCCCATGCCGAAAGCAAAACCTCTATATTTTTTCGGGTCAATGTTGCAATTTTTTAAGACTTTCGGATGAATCATTCCGCAGCCTAAAATTTCAATCCAACCTTTGCCTTTACACAAACTGCATTTTTCTTTTTTCCCCTTGCAAATAAAACAGGAGATGTCAACTTCGGCTGATGGCTCGGTAAAAGGAAAAAAGTGCGGACGAAAACGTAAGTCGGTATCCGGAGCAAAAAACAACCGGACAAAGTTTAAAAGTACGCCTTTAAGCTGGGCGAAATTTATATCTTCGCTGATAGCAAAGCCCTCGACCTGATGAAACATAAATGAGTGTGAGGCATCAACCTGGTCCGGCCGATACACTCTTCCCGGAGAAACCACTGCCAAAGGCGGTTTAATAATATTCATCACCCTCGCCTGCGACGGCGAAGTATGGCTGCGTAACAAAAATTTTCCGTTCTGGGCATTTTTTTGCGGAATATCGAGATAAAAGGTATCGAAAGCATCTCTTGAAGGATGATCCAGCGGAATATTTAAAGCGCTGAAGTTATGCCACTCATTTTCGATTTCTGTCCCTTCGACTACGGTAAAGCCGAGTTTTTCAAAAACCGAACAGATTTCTTGGCTGACAACGCTTACAATATGTGTGCTTCCTTTATCGAATTTCTTTGCCGGAAAGCTTAGGTCAATCTTATCTTCGGCGCTGCCCAAACCTTTAATTTTTTCTTCGATGGCGGAAGTTATCTTGTTTTTTAGAAGATTCAGGTTCTTCCCCCACTTGCCTTTTTCTTCGCCGGATAAACTGGGGACTTTTGCAAAAAGCTGATTGATTACCGCTTTTCTGCCTAGATATTTTACGCGTAAAGCTTCAATATCTTCGGCAGTATTTGCTTTTTGCAAATCCGCCTGTAATTCTTCTTCTAATCTTCTAACCTCTGCGTCCATAGTTTAATTTTGCAAATTCAAACTACGCTTATTTACTTTTTATTTCGCTGACGATTTTATCGAAAACTGCTGGATGCTCCGCGGCAATTTTTGCGAGCATGTCCCTGGAAAGCATGACATTTTTACTCTTTAAAATTGCAATTAAATCCTTGTAAGTTAACCCGTTCTGGCGAGCAGCGGCGTTAATACGCGTAATCCAGAGCGCGCGGAACTCACGGCGTCTTGCCCGCCTATCGCGGTAAGAATAGACCAGCGCGCGCCTGACGGTTTCAATCGCGCGGCGGTAATGTTTTGAACGGCGGCCCCAATAGCCTTTTGCCATCTGCAGAACTTTTTTCTTTCTTGCACGGGAAGCTGGCTGTTGTTTTACTCTCATTTATTCCTCCTAATGACAATTCGACTAAGCCTTTTTGCCCTGCAAAAAGGCAAGTCTCATTGGAATTACCCCCCGGGGGGGGTATGCTCTAAAACGAATAAGGCAAAGCGCGTCTGACGGCTTTCATTTCCGTGCCGGCGACTAAGTCTTTTTTTCTTAAAAACCTTTTTCTTTTTTCTGACCTTGCAGTTAAAAGATGTCTTCGGGAGCTCTTCGGCCGAAGGACTTTCCCTTTTTTGGTAACATGAACTCTTTTTGCCAATCCTTTTTTTGTTTTTAGTTTGGGCATTTAAACTCCTTTTTTAACGCAGATATTCGCAGATGTAACGCGGATAGTCGCAGATACTTTCCTATCTGCGGGAATCCGCGTTTTTGCGCGGGAATCTGCGTCTATTATTTTGGGCCCAGAACCATGATTAATGCTTTTCCCAGCATTATTGGTTCCTTATCTATTTTCCCTACTTTATCGATGTCCTGGACTAATTTTTCGATTACGCGGTTGCCTATATCTTTATGGGCCATTTCCCTGCCGCGAAATAACATTCTGATTCTGACTTTATGGCCTTTTCCCAGAAATTCTTTTATATGTTTTAATTTTATTTCGTAATCATGTATATCAATTCGCGGGCTCACTCTTATCTCTTTGAGCTGAGCCTGCTTTTGATGTTTTTTTACTTCGCGCTCACGTTTTTCCTGTTCATACCGGTATTTGGAAAAATCCATGATGCGGCAGACCGGCGGCTGGGCTTGAGGGGCTACCTCAACCAAATCAAGATCTGCTTCGTCGGCTTTTTTTAGAGCCAATTCTTTGGGAAAAATCCCAAGCTGCTCGCCTTCAGGGCCGATTAACCTTAAGGTCTTTGCGAAAATCCTCTCGTTGACTCTTATATACCTCACTCGCTTTTACCTCCTTTTTTCTCAAACTCTAAACACTAAATTCTTTCGCCACCGATGATTTTTATATTTTGGCGGACCCGCTTCTGGTGGGAAATCCTAAACAAATCACAAATAACAAATTACAAACTTGAAAACAAGTTTTTGGAGTTTGTAATTTTGGATTTGTCCTTTGGCTCTACTATAGTTCGCTTGAGAATAGTAAGCGAGTCTTTAGGCGAGCCGAACCATTTAGAGTTTAGAGTTTAACGTAATATTAACCTAACTCCTTTCTTAAAAGAGCTGAAAATTCTTTAATATCCATACTCCCTAAATTTTTCATTCCCCTGGCTCTTACGGAAATTTTTCCGGCTTCTTTTTCTTTTTTCCCAACAATGGCCATGTAAGGAATTTTCTGCAATTCTTTTTCTCTGATTTTTCTCTGGAGCGTTTCGTTACGTAAATCGCTCTCTACGCGGAAATTTTCTTTTTCCAAGGCGTCTTTTATCTCTAAAGCATAATCCTTAACATCTTCGGTAATGTTGATTATGGCAACCTGCACCGGTGAAAGCCAGAGCGGGAATTTTCCGGCATAGTGTTCGATTAAAGTCGCGATAAATCTCTCAAGGCTCCCAAAAACCACGCGATGAATCATCACCGCACGAGTATCTTTCCCGTCTTCGGCGCGGTAAGTTACATCGAATCTTTCCGGCATATTGAAATCAAGCTGAATAGTTGCGCATTGCCACTCTCGCCCGAGAGCATCTTTAAGTTTGATATCGATTTTCGGGCCGTAAAAAGCTCCGTCGCCTTCGTTTATTTTGTAATTGATTTTCTTCTCTTTAAGCACATCCAAAAGGATTTTCTCCGAAACGTCCCAGATTTCTTTTTCGCCGATAAAGTCTTTCGGCCGCGTGGAAAGTTCAGCAGTGAAATCATTAAAACCGAATTTATACATGGTGTCGCTGACAAAATCAAGCACGCCTTTTATCTCCTGAGCTACGTCTTCCTTGCGACAAAATATGTGCGCATCATCCTGAGTAAAGCCTCGGACACGAAGAAGACCGTGAAGGACTCCGCTCTTTTCATAACGGTAAACCGTGCCCAATTCAAAAATACGTAGTGGCAAATCTCTCCAGCTGCGCAAGGCTGATTTATAAATCAAAATATGTCCCGGGCAGTTCATCGGTTTCAAAATGAACTCCTGGTTGTCTTTTATTATCGGATACATATGTTCCTGGTAAAAATCAAGGTGGCCGGATTTCTGCCACAATTTTTTATCCATAATATGCGGGGTGATAACCATTTTGTAACCGCGTACCTTGTGTTCTTTGATTTCCCAGTCTTCAATTATTCGCCTTAGAGTTGCGCCGTCCGGCTGGTAAAAAACCAGCCCCGCTCCGGCTTCATTGTGGTAGATATCGAAAAACTTTAATTCACGGCCGAGATGGCGATGATCCCTTACTTTTGCTTCTTCTAAAAGCTTAAGATAATCGTCTAATTCTTTTTTGGTTAAAAAAACGGTTCCGTAAATGCGCACCAGCTGCTGGTTGGTATCAATGCCTTTCCAATAGGCGCCTGAAGTAGAAAGAATTTTAAAATATTTTACCTCGCCGGTTGAATTAACGTGCGGACCCTTGCAAAGGTCGGTGAAGTCTCCGTTTTTATAAATGGAAACCGTGTCTTGGTTTAAATCTCTGATGAGTTCGACCTTGAAATTTTCTCCCTTCTTGATAAAAAAATCTATCGCGTCTTTTGACTTCCAATCCTCGTGCACAAAAGGAACATTCTTCTTAACCGCTTCGTTCATCAGCTCTTCGATTTTGGCCAAATCTTCTTCCTTGATGCCGCCTGGAATTTCAAAGTCATAGTAAAAGCCGTTTTCAATCGCCGGCCCAATTCCTAATTTGGCATTCGGATAGAGCTTTTTTACGGCTTCGGCCATAATGTGCGAACAAGAATGTCTTAGTGTGTTTAGTTCCATTTTAATTATGAATAGATAAAGAGTTTATCGTAGTTAAAAATATTTTTTCATCTTCTATGCGCTTTTGTCCTGCAGAAAAAAGAATAATCGCAAAACTATTTTTATTGGAAAATGTAACATAAATGCGTAAAATTTTATCGCTACCGTCATAGCATTTTACCATTGCCCAGCTCTTCCCATTTATACTAACAGTTTGTGGACCATCAACGACTTGCATTGAAGTATTTTCGCTTTCATTGGCAGCTAAAAAGGCGGGCAACAATTCACTTTCTAGCTGTTCCATTGGCGATTCAAATCTAATACTATCCACTCGTAAACTGATGACTGAATTACCATATTTCTGGGTGCTATATTTTGTAAAAGAAACCGAACGTAAATCTTGGTGTGGAACAACATGCCAGCCATGAGGAACCATAATTTCATAATTTGCCTCCCTATTAACATATTTTCCACCATTTGAACAAGACACTACTGATAAAATAAAAATTGCTAGTAATATATGGCGACTGAGTTTCATTTTTTTCTCATATATGGGCGGTGTAGGATTTGAACCCACGACCCCCTCGGTGTAAACGAGATGCGCTTCCGCTGCGCCAACCGCCCGATAAACTTTAAGTTAATAAATAAAATAACAAAAAATAAAGACGGAGCGCCTGATTTTACTAAGGAAATTGGGGGTTATTTGATACTCATACCTTTAAAATTATTCACTATAAGCACCCCGCTGGATAACTACCTTGAAAGCAGTTTTTTCGGCGAGTCGCATAGGGTGTTATTATATGCAAAAAAGGCTGAGCCGTCAATGGGGGTCATTTTGTCCCTTAAAATCCTTTTTAACGCTGATTTTTACAAATCATCGTGCGTCTATCGGCTGCGCGGTTCCCTTCGGAGAGGCTCTTCGCTCTTTTTATCGGTTGCATTTCACGTAGCACATGGCATGGTTTAATTGCCTCGTGTCTTACCTGTTAACTGATACGTGCGACTGATATTTGTTGTTTAAACTTACATTTTCCTGGCTTTTCGGGAGAAAAATACGATTTGAGCGGCGAGAAATCCGGCAATGGTGGCAATAAAAAACTGCATTTCTATTTTTATCGCGTAATAAAAAATCAAACCAATAAAAATATACCTGACCGCGTAACTCAAAAGCACTGGCAACACTTTTTTTGTCGCGAGAAATCGCTCTAACTGTCTTTCAAATACCGAAAAATTTATCATCCCGGTTAAAAACCCTAAAATGACGCCAGGGACGATTAACATATTTAAATTATTTTTACTGTAGGTTGTTTTTTAGGCGGTGAATCGGGAAATCCGCCTTCAGGATAGCCTAATAAAATCGGCCCATAGACTCTTTCGTTATCTTTCAGTTCAAGCGCTTTTTTAATCTCCGGGTCGTTTAAAGCTAATTGACCAAAAAAAACCCAGCAACTGCCGATGTTGAGTGAGCGCGCGGCAAGCATGATATTCTGACAAACCATCGGGCAGTCCAAATCTTTGCTCATTCCCGAGCCAATAACAAAAACGATTGCCGGAGCCAGGTAAAAAATAGGGTCGCTGGTTTTTGCATCAACTTCTTTGCGCATTTCTTTCAAGTTTTCCGGAGCGCTTTCCATCCATTTTTTGTAGCGCGGTATGGCAATTTTCGTGAGTTTTTTCCGGAATTTTTCTTCCTCTGCCACCACGAATCTCCAGCCTTGAGAATTGCCGCCGCTTGGCGCGGAATTTCCGGCATCGATTATCTGCATTAAGATATCTTCCGGTACCGGCTTTGCCTCGTAAGCTCTTACCGATCTTCTTTTTTTAATGTTTTCGATAATTTCATTCATGTTTGTTTAATAGCTTAAAACTTCTTCTGCGGCTTTCAGGTAATCTTTCCTGGAAATTATCGGCCGACCGACAACGATGTAATCAGCTCCGTTACTAAATGCGGTTTTTGCCGTGGAAATTCTTTTTTGGTCGCCCTTTTCGTCAAGGGGCGAGCGAATACCCGGGGTTATAACTTTTAATGCGTTTTTAAATTTGGCTTTAATCGCCTGCAAATCTTGTGGCGAGGCAATTACTCCGTCAATTCTTGCCGCATGCGCAACTTCTACCAAGTTGAGCACTTCTGCTAAAGAAGCGGTTGCACTGGTGAGCTCGGTAACACCCAAGATAAGCGGTTTGCGGATATCTTTTTCCTTGGCACATTTAGCCACTTCATCCCTGACAGCAATTAAAGCTTCCTCTCCTGCCTTGGTATGCACGGTAAATGCCCAGGCAGCCATTTCGGTGATTATGCTTGCGGTTTCTTTCATGGTATTGGGTATATCGTATAATTTCAAGTCGACGAAAATGTCTATACCTTTTTTGGTAAATTTCCTCACCAGCTCCGGGCCGAATTTAGTAAAGGCGATTGAGCCGATTTTGAATTTAACTTTTTCCGGCGCAAGTAATTTAACAACTTCGTCTATTTCTTCTTCGCTATTTAAATCCAGCGCCACAATCAATTTTTTCCAAGGCAAGGCCTGATTTGTCATACGATAAGTGCCCCTTTTAATTTATTGATGTCGTCTATTTTTGTCTGCGTAAGATAATCTTTTATCCCTTTTACTATATCAGTAGCTTTGTTTGGATAAACTAAATTCACCGTACCTAAACTAACTGCGGTTGCGCCGGCTAAAATAAACTCAAGAGTATCGTTTGTATTTTCTATGCCGCCGCCGCCAATAACCGGAACCTTGACGTTTTTTGCTACCTGCCAAGTCTTATAAAGTGCGAGCGGCTTTATCGCTCTTCCGGAATATCCGCCATAAATACTTCCTAGATAAGGCTTTTTGGTTTCGGTGTCTATGGCTATGGCAAAGAAAGTATTTACCGCTGACAGCGCGTCTGCGCCGGCATCTTCCGCGGCTTTGGCGATTTCGACAATGTCGCTGACTTCAGGCGTAAGTTTTATAATCAGCGTTTTCTTGGTCAGGGATCTTAGAGATTTGACGAGGTTATAGGTAAGCTCTTTATTTTGTGAAAACATTTTTTTCATTTTTATGTTCGGGCAGGAAAGATTGACTTCAAGTGCTTCGATTTCATTTTTGGTTTCAAGCCGACCGACTATTTCCTCGTAATCTTCTTGCGAAAAACCGCCCACGCTGACGATAAATTTCACGGGAAGCTCAGTTAATTTGGGAAGTTTTTCTTCCAAGAACCCGTCCAAGCCGGGATTTTCGAGGCCGATAGAATTTATCACACCGTAGTCAGTCTCATAAATTCTTGGCGCTGGGTTTCCTTCACGCGGTTGTAAAGTAATTGTTTTTGTGGTTATCGCGCCGATATTTTTAAAATCGACCAGCTCTTTTATTTCTTCGCCGTAACCGAAAGTCCCGGAAGCACAAATAATCGGGGTTTTGAGGGATAGATTGCCGAGTTTTGTAGTTAAATTCATTGATTTTATTAGCAAATTTGCCTGCTTGCCGCAAATCTATTTGGTTTATTATAGACATATTTGCCAAGGCAAGCAAGGAGTTTTTTAAATAATCTATGTTTAAATTTATAAGGAGAGTGGTATAATTTATAAGAGAGTCAAGAACGGATAAAATTATTTCTGGTAAAAAATAAAGAAGAGGGGGTTAATAATGAAGTTCAGCAAAAAAGACCTTGCCATTTCTTCGCTTTTTGCCATTTTGATGTTGGTAATAATTAATCTCGACATCCTTCTTTTTATTACGCCGCAGCATGTAAAATTATATAGCCATTTGGGGATGAAGCTGCCTTATTTAACAGCACTGCTTCTTACCATAAGCCATGCTTTTTCGAAAATGCTCCTTATTTTAATCCCTATTCTGTTTGTAGTATTTATTATTTTTGCCGTGTTAGTTTTTACTCTGAAGAAAGAATCAATTCTTGCGGCAATTTACATCGCGATTGCTTCCCTGCTTTTAATATTTGCCTTACTCTCCGTTTATGCCATAAAACTGCCTTTCATCAGGGCGAATCAAGCCATCAAAGCGGCCGGGCTTACTGTTCCGGAACCAATCAAGAAGTAGGAAGCGATAAAAATTTTAGTTAAAAAATTGCTTTATTTTTTATCTTACTCTGCCTGGAAATTAATAATTCAAAGGAGGGGCTTATGAAATTCTATTTAAAATGGGTAAACCCGATAGTGGCACTTTTTATTCTGGTTATTTGCTCCTGGCTTTATTTTGGAGGATATTTTGTCAGTTTCAGTGCTGACAAGTCGCCGTTTTTAAGAGGCAAGCTTATTATCGACCCGGCAGAAATGAATTTGCAGATGTATTTTTTTGCCAAAGGATTGTTTTGCTCATCAATGTTGTTTCTCTTCGGCGAGTTTATGAAGAAAAGACTGCCTAAAGAATAAAAGGTAAATAAATTAACGTTCATCGGCCTCAAAGCAAATAGACCTCTGGTTTTAAGCCTCTGTCTGGTCAATAGTAAATTAGCTATGAGTAAAATTAAAGAATACCATTTTCCTATAAATCATTGGCCAAAAGAAGACCGGCCAAGAGAAAAACTGCTGAAGAAAGGCGAACACAATTTAAGCAATTCGGAGTTACTGGCGATACTTTTGCGCACCGGAATAAAAGGCGAAAGCGCGCTTGATTTGGCACGGAAAATTCTGGATAAATTTAAAACCTTCCGGAATATGTCTTCTGCTGATTTATCGCACTGGAAAGAATTTAAAGGCCTTGGCGATGCCAAGATTGCGCAAATAAAAGCCTCTATCGAAATAGGAAGAAGGTTCGGCGAGGAAACAAAAGAAACTAGAGTAAAATTAAAATCTTCGCAGGATGCCGTGGATATTTTAATGCCGCGGATGCGGGATTTACCCAAAGAAGTATTCAAGGTGTTGCTTCTTAATGCGCAAAACAGAATTATCGATATTGTGGAGATAACCGAAGGCACAGTCAACCGTGTCTCACCTATTTTAAGAGAAATTTTCCAGAAAGCTCTGCAGAATTTTGCGACCTCGATTATTTGCCTACATAATCATCCTTCCGGAAATGCCCAGCCAAGCGCAGACGATAAGACGTTTACGCGGGAATTAGTGAAAGCCGGTAATGCCCTGCAAATAGCAGTACTTGACCACATCATTATCGGTGACGATACTTATTTTAGTTTCACTGATAAAGGCTTGATTTAAAAACCGCGCCCACCTCCGGGGTGGGCGAAGGTTTTTATTTGAAATCGAGAAGTTTGGAAACGGAGATATCGAAGGCTTTGGCGATTTTTTCCAGAGTAGAGAGCTTAACATCGCAGGGCTTCTTCCCCTCGAGCCTCTGGATGTGTTTGTATTCCACATTGGCAAGCTCGGCAAGTTTTTGCTGGGTAAGTCTGTGTTTTTTCCTTAACTGACGAAGCCGTCTCGAGTAGTCCACTTTAATATCATTACTCATTAATAAATGATTACCACAAAAACTTTGCTCTTGACACCTTACAGAGAAGGTGATATTATACCCACCTGCACCTCCGATATATTCTCTATTATATTTTATAATGGGCGCCCTTTAGCTAATCTGTAATTACAAATATGTTTAAAACCGTAAGAGTTGATTTAGAAGAAACCTTATTGCGGGAACTTGATGGGATTATCAAGAAACTTGATGAATTGTCGGATAAAGGGTATTCTGCCTGGTCTGTTTCCCGCAAAGACTTGATAAATTTCGCTATAGCCAGCACTTTCGGCTTGTCTTACCCTTATATTCCCATCAGTAAGAAAAAAGCAACAAGAGTAATTAAGGATGTAAAGAAATTCAAATTTTAACTGCCATAATCTGCTAAATTTTCTGGACATTCCCCAAAATTTAAGGGTATCTTTGCATAACTCTATGTAAAACAAGCGATAACGAAGATAAAAATCTAGATTATTCAGGGGGCGGATGCAGACGGATAAAAAACCTATAATTATCCGTATGCATCCACAATCATCCGTGACATCCGTCCTTAAAAATAAAAAAATGGGGAAACTCCAGCAAAATTTTGTATTTACTTTCGTAAATCTGCGTGAGAAAATCTATTCAATCATCTTTTATGGGTGTTTATGTTGACTGCATAAAAAAGATTACGTTTATCTTTCTTCAATAAAAGGCCGCTTCTTTGAAAATGAATGGTTTAAGCTTAAAGCTGACGGGACAGTTGTCATAAAAAGGGGCTAACCGGCAGGGTTATGCCTGGGATGGCTGCAGCCCGAAGTTTAAAATACAAGATATTTATTTCGGCACGCCGGAAGGCGTTTTAAACTTTGAAACCGGGGAGAGCAAAACTTATTACGCATCACTCATCCACGATGTCTTTTACCAATTTAGTCCGGAAATAAGCTCATGTGTAAAAAGAAAAGAAGCGGATAAAGAATTATATACTATCCTAAAACAAAACAATTTCCGATTCGCCTTGGCGTATTATTTTGCCGTACGTTTATTAGGGTGGATATATTGGGGAAAATGTCTAAAGTTAATCACACGAATTAAAAAGGGGGTGTTCTATGGCCGAAGCCGAAAACAAGCAAGCTAACACCTGGGGTATGCTCTGTCATTTATTAGCCTTTTGCGGATTCGTTATACCTTTTGGAAACATCATCGGGCCTTTAATTATATGGCTGACCAAAAAAGATGCATTTCCGTTTGTTAATGAGCAGGGGAAAGAGTCGCTGAATTTCCAAATCTCAATGACTATTTATGCAATTATAGCGTGGCTCCTTTGCTTTATTCTTATAGGCATTCCTCTACTCATTGCTATTGCTATTTCGCAGATAATTCTAGTCATAATTGCATCGATAAAAGCAAATGATGGAGTAAGTTACCATTATCCCATATCAATAAAATTTATAAAATAAACCAACCTATAGAATATCTTAAATATAAAACCCAGCACTTTTTGAGATGCTGGGTTTTATTCTGTTCTTAAGGGATTTATTTTCCGAAAATCATTCTTAAAGAGGCGAGAAAAATAATCCCGCCAAAAATTCTTTTTAGCAAAAGATCGGAGATTTTATGCACAAACATTGCACCAAGAAAACCGCCGATGAAAAATCCGAGGCACATAAACATAGCGATGTTTAGCTTTACGTTGCCGTCGTGATAATATTTCAGCGCTGCAAGTAAACCGATTGGCGGAATCATAAAGGCAAGAGTGGTTCCTTGTGCCTGATGCTGGGTTAATCCAAAAAGATAGACTAGCGCGGGAATAAGAATCAATCCTCCACCAATACCTAAAAATCCGCTAAGTGTTCCGGCAACTAAACCTAAAAGTGTGTAGCCTATCCACATGTTATCCTCCATTTATTAGCGGATAGCGTAGAGCGTTTAGCGAAAATTTTACCTATACGCTATCCGCTATACGCTAAAAACTGGGTTCAATGCAAAACGTTCCGTTTTTAAAAGAGCCCTTTAGTCCACCCATCATAAAATAAAGATTGGTGAAATATTTCAGCTTGGCAAATTCAAACCACTTATCGTATGGTTCGATATTGAAAACCATTCTGAAATATTTAAATTTTGCCACCATGGTTATCGCAAGACACAGCCAGGTAAGTAATTTAAACCAGAAAGCGCAGGGAAATCCCCATTGCAGGATAAAAAAAAGTAAAAAGAGGGATCCGAAAATATTCATGATGTGGAAATTGCCGATATAGATAAATCCTTTAACGAAACATGGTATGCGCAATATTGGATGGTTGGGGTATTTGCCGATAAATTGGAAAATTATTTCCATGTAACTTGAGGCATGAGCCTTAAGCAATACCGGATGTGCCGCACCGTATGATTTCCAAACTTTGAGCAACGCTTTTGTGTCAGCTCTGTGCATATGCTCGACGCTTGCCGAGGGAAGGAAATAAAATTTCCATCCCTGCTTGCGGGCACGGATACCAAAATCGATATCTTCTCCCGTGGGTAAATCCCAAAATTTTCGGCCGTTGGCATCGATTACCTCTTTCCGGTAGGCAACATTGGCTGTAACAAAAAAGTAAGCCCGGTGGCCGCAGACTTGCGTCGGAGCCATCTCGCTTAAATCAGGGTAATAGCCTTCCTGCAGGTTGCCATACCTCCAGGAAACGCGGTTAAAGCCGAACGCCTGGCAGAAAATTTCAACCAGGTTGTTGGGGTCGACTTTTAAGGTGAGTATCTCTCCTCCAACTGCGCCGATTTTTGAATCGGTTTTAAATACCTCGAGCATCTTATAGATCCAGTCCTTGCATGGGGCGCAATCTCCATCGGTGAAAAATACAAAATCCCCTTTAACTATTTCAAGTGCTTTCGTCCTGGCAAAACCAGGTGAAGGACATTTAGGGATTTCAACAAGTTTAATGTAGGGGTGGTCTTTTTGATAATTTTTTATGATTTGAATAGTGGAATCGGTCGAGCCGCCGTCGGCAAAGACAATTTCCATTTTGTCGCGCGGATATGCAACGTTCATTAGATAATTAAATGTCGTTCCAATGGTGCGCTCCATATTTCTTACCGGGACAATAATTGAAATAAAAGGTTCCATGCGCCCTCCTTGTTAAATATCTTTTAAGTCAAATACCGGTCCATCTTTACAGACCTTCTTGTACCCATTTTTTGTCTCAATCACGCAGCCGCAGCAAATGCCTAAACCGCAGCCCATGAATTGCTCAAAGGAAACCTGGGTATGAATATGCGGATATTTATCCGTAACTTTTTTTATCTCATAAAACATTTCTTTGGGGCCGCAGGCGTAGATGTCAGTCCATAGTCGATAGTCCTTAGCCGATAGTATTTTCCCAAGAAGACCGACAACGTTGCCTTTAAAACCGTAAGAACCATCGTCGGTGGCGATTTGAATTGCGAAACCAAGTTTTTTAAACTCCTGCTCGGCTAAAATTTCTTTTTTGTTTTTTGCTCCCAATAAAACCAGATTTTTTGTTTTATTATTTTTAGCTTTGGCTAATCTTTCTGCAAGAAAAACTAAAGGCGCAACCCCCATTCCTCCCGCTACTAAGATATTAATTACTTCGGATGATGGATGAAGAACCTCGAATCCGTTACCCAATGGGCCAATAACGTTTAAGGTATCGCCGGGTTTGGCTTGCGAAAGTAGTTTCGTCCCCCGCCCCCGCACCCGGAAAAGTATAGAGATAATATTGTTTTTAACTTTGTGAAGGCTTAATGGCCGGCGTAAAATTGTAGTTTCGTCGTCAACTTTTATATGGATAAATTGTCCTGGTTTGACTCGCTTGGCAAGATAAGGGGAATTAAGCTGAAGCAGATAAATATCATTTTTAATCTTCTTAAGCGATTCGATTTTAAGGTTAAGTTCTTTCATTCTAAAACTATCATGCCCTATATTTTGGCAAAAGCGGTATACTGATTGTACTGTTATTTGCCTGGCTGGGCAAGTTAAATTAATGAGCACGTGATTTTTCCAAGCCTAGACTGCCCGAAGGGCAGGCATGGCGCCGGAAAAATCATAGTGCGATAATGAGACTTGTACTTTTTAGACAGGAAGTCTAAAAAGTACTTAGTCGAATTATACCCACACCCAGTTTCATTAAACTTTCTTTATGTGGGCCGGGTGTGGGGTAAGGAAATTCTTTTATTTTACTTAGCAATCTGCACTTTAAGTAGCCCCCTTACGGAATTACCTATATAAAGCTCTTTTGCCTTAAGAATATCCTGTAAAGAAAGATTCTTTTCTTTAGCTTGGCCGGTTTTTATAAGCTGCTGGCGCAAGACCCCGTCTAAAAGGCCGCATTTTACAGGCGGAGTATTAAGCATGCCGTTGCTGCGGATAAAAATGTTACTGATTGCGCCCTCGGTAACCTCGTCTTTATTGTTTAGAAAAAGTACCTCAAAAAATCCTTTTTTCAGCGCTTCTTCTCTTTCCCTGTCATAGAGATTCCTTTCTGTAGTTTTATGGTAGAGAAAAATATTGTCAGGATCCGTGCGTTTTGAGCTGATCAGGAGCCGCACCGGCTCGCTCTCTGTATCCAGGCAGCTCGGTTCTATTTTTGTTTTGCCGGCTAAATCAACCGAGAGCCTGACTTTAAATTTTTTTTGTGAATTTTTGTTTGCCAGGTGAAACAAATCCTTTTCTATTTTTTCCAAATTAACGGGAATGGAAAAATAATTACAGGATTTTTTTAGCCTGTTCAGGTGTTCTTTAAGTAAGTAATAGCCCTGGGAAGGCTTGAAAAGAATAGTTTCAATAAGACGGAAGTGGGGGAAATTTTTTGTGAGAAAATCGGCCTTTAGATATGCCTCTTTGTATTCTTTTAACGCGGATGAATCATAAATCACTCCTCCGCCGATACCCATTTCGCCTTTTTTGTTTTTTAAATGAATTGTTCTTATCGCTACGTTAAAACAGGCTCTCTTCTCTGGAGAAATATAGCCTATCGCGCCGGTATAAATACCGCGTGGTTCTTTTTCCAGTTCATTTATGATTTCCATGGTCTTTATTTTTGGCGCGCCAGTAACCGAGCCGGACGGGAAAAGCGCAGTAAAAATATCTTTTGTTTTAATATTGCTTTTTAATTTAGCGGCTACGGTTGAGGTCATTTGGTGAATAGTCCTGTATTTTTCAATATTGAAAAGTTTCGACACCCAAACTTGTTGCGAAATTCTTCCTAAATCATTCCTCAATAAATCAACAATCATCAGGTTCTCTGCCTGATTCTTCCTGTCGGCAGCCAAAACCGCCATATTTAACCTGTCCGCTTCTTCGTTAACCCCCCTCGGAAAGGAACCTTTCATCGGCCGGGTCAAAATTGCATTCCCTGATTTTTTAAAAAAAAGTTCCGGAGAAAGCGAAACAATGAAATCTTTGCCGATATTAATCAGCGCGGCATAAGCTGTTGGCTGCGCATGCCTTAAAGAAAGGTAAAAATCAAGCACGCTGCCGAAAAAATCGAATTTAACTTTAAAGGAAAAATTTGTTTGATAATTGGTGCCGTTACGCAGATAATTTTTTATTTTCCTTATTGCTTTCTGGTATTCTGGAAAGTCCACATTTGCTTTCAGATTTTTTATTTTAAAGTGGGGTTTACGGCAAGCGGAAGTTAAATCCAGCTTGTGTTTTATTTTCATAGGTTCTTTAGAGACAGCGAGCCAGGCAAGCGGGAATTTATTTTTTTCTCTAAAATGGTGAAGTGCGGGCTCCAGGAAGTATCCAAACTCGTAAGAAAAAAATCCGGAGAGCCAGAGTTTTTTTCTTATAGCATCTTCTATTTCCTCAAAAAATAAATCTAGGTTATCGCCGTAATTAAAGGTAATTATTTTGGTAAAGCCTTTGAAGAGATAAGAGGTTGCGTTTTCTTTATCAAAAACCGCGGTATCAAGAAAAATAAACGGTTTGTCCTGGCAAGATTTCAGTAAGCTAAAAATTTCTTTTTCCGAGAACTTTCTTTTCATTCGCTTCCTTCATCAATCGTTCTTCTGTACCCTGCCCCCTTAACCCTTTATCCTGTCAAATCTGACACTGCGGACAAAAATAAGTGCCCCTTCCGCTTAAGGTTATTCTTTTGATGGTTTTTTTGCAACGTAGACAAGGCTTTCCTTCGCGGTCATAAACTTTATGGTACTTGGCATATCCGCCTGCTTCCCCGGAAAGCTGAACATAATCGTCAACGGATGAGCCCTTGTGGGCAATTGCTTCTTTGAGTGTTTCCTTCAATTCTTTAAAAAGCAATTCTTTTTCTTTATCTGACAAGCTATTCGCTGGCCGTTCAGGGCTTATTTTTGCGCGAAATAAAGCTTCGTTAGCGTAAATATTGCCGCAACCGGAAATAAAGGTCTGATCAAGGAGCAGTGGTTTTATTTTGGTTTTTTTATTAGCCAGCATTTCCTTAAATTTATCAACGGATAAATCAAATGGTTCGGGACCTAGCCCTTGAATAAATTTTAATTTCTGCCAATCATCAACTAATCGTAATTCGGCAAACAAACGGCCATCATTAAAATCTAAATTCTTCCCATCAGAAAGACCAAAAATTACCCTGGCTAATTTTGAACCTGTACCAGGATAAATTAACTGGCCGGTCATCTTTAAGTGAATGGCTAAAAATTTACCGTTCGATAATTCAAAAATAAGCAGTTTGGCTTTGCGCAGAATACTTTTTATAGTTACGCCTTCTAGTTCCTTTTTGAATTTTTCCGCGGAAGGCTCTTTGATCACTTTTGGGTTTAATATGGAAACTTTGGTGATTTTTTTACCTAAAACAGCTTTTTCTAATTCGCGCTTGATTGTCTCAACTTCCGGAAGTTCTGGCATAAGTTTTTTACTTTTTGATTAGTTCTGTGTTTGGAATCATCTTATCAACAACAGTAAACCTTTCGTTTAATTTTATGTGTAAATAAATTACGTGCGCGATAAAAACGATTAATCCAATAATGTAAAAAACTATAAAGATAAACCATTTTGATAAATGTGGCGGATTTTCGTTTTTTCTTGCCCGCCAAAAAAATAACGTCCCAGCAAACGTAAAAGGGTTAGCAATAAAAAACATAAGAGCACTTATAATAAACTTATCTATAGAATAAGGTAACGGGCTGCTCTGCTCTTTTTATACCGAAGAGCAATCCGGCGCTGAGTAAAATACTGGTAACTGCCGCCAACAACATCAAAAGTTTTCCAGTAATCCCGTAAATTTTGATTTTATTCATCCCGCCTCCTTATTTTTAAATAATTTTTACCCAAACCTGCCTCTCTCTTGGCCCGTCGAATTCACAAAAATAAATCCCCTGCCAAGTGCCAAGAGCTAAAGTGCTATCTTCAATTATAACGTTAAGCGAGCATCCCAAAAGCGAACTTTTGATGTGCGCATCGGAATTGCCTTCGGAGTGCAAATAATTTTTATCAGCGGGAACTAATTCATCCAAGTGTTTAATAATATCTTTTTGCACTGACGGGTCAGCATTTTCATTTATCGTAATCGCAGCGGTTGTGTGTGGACAAAAAATCACACAAATACCATTTTTAATTTTCGAGTCTCTTACGATTTTTTCTATTTTGGAAGTGATATCGATAAATTCAATTAGTTTAGCGGTATTAATTGCGATTTTATCCATTTTAGTTTGTGATTTCGAGTTTGTAGTTTGTTTAGAGTTTAGGATTTCGAGTTTAGAGTTTACCGTGCTATTTATATATTATTATAGATGCCTTTATACCCTTCGGTTTCTTTGGTTGGCAAAAACACAAGTTGGGCGATGCGGGCATTCTGCTTTATTTTAATCCCACAAGGATTGCCGACGATTAAAACAAACTCTCCTCTGCCATGGAATCCCGCATCCCAGACGCCGTGCTGAGTGAACGCACCCATACGCAGTAGTGTTGTGCGGGTAAATGCTTGTGCCACTAAATCGTTTGGCAGATTCACTGTTTCGTTGGTCCGGACCTTATACGTTCCCTGTTTTAAATTCCACCAGCCAAATTTATCTTCCGGTTTTACCTTTTGCGCGGATAATTCTTTTCCTTCCGGAACCACTCTTTCTTTGTTAGAAAAATCTATGGCACCGGGAGTATCGAATTCGTAAATTTTACCCGCAGTTAAGTCAAAACCGTTGGGGGTAGTTTGGGTTTCTAAATCAATACAGCCCTCAATGAGTTTTTTCTCGCTGATTAGTTTTTGTATCTCTTGTTTATTGAGCATGTGTCGGAAGTTTACCGTAAAATTATTTTATGAGCTTGTGATACTCTTGGATACTTTTTACCTTAAAGTCTTCCTTCTTTAAAACCTCAATTGCCTCAACCGAAGCTTTGGCCCCGGCAAGAGTCGTAATTACAGGTATGTTATAAAGTGTGGCTGTCGAGCGGATGACCACTTCGTCTTTACGCGGTATCCTTCCCGAAGGCGTATTGATTATCAGAGTAACGTCATTATTCTTCATATAATCCAAAACATTTGGCCGGCCTTCGGAAACGCGCGGAAGTATTTTAACCTCGATTGATTTCTCTTGGAGCACCTTTCCTGTTCCTTCTGTCGCAAGAATATTAAAACCAAATTCCTTAAGCTTTTTGGCAATTGATGCGATTTTCGGTTTATCCTTGTCCTTAACCGAAATAAAAACATTGCCTTGTTTTGGCAAAAATTGGTAAGCCGCAATCTGGCTTTTTAAATAGGCGCTGCCAAAATCCTTATCTATCCCCATAACCTCTCCGGTTGAACGCATTTCAGGGCCAAGCATTGTGTCGACACCGAAAAACCGGTTAAAAGGAAATACTGATTCTTTTACGCATTTATACGGGGGAAGTATTTCTTTGATAAAGTTAAGCTCTTTTAATTTTTTCCCCATCATTACTTTTGCGGCAAGCTTGGCCAAAGGAACGCCGATAGCTTTTGAGATAAAAGGGATTGTCCTTGAGGCCCTTGGGTTTACTTCAAGGATGTAAGGTTCGCCGTCTTTTACCGCAAATTGTATATTCATCAACCCGACAATGTGTAATTCTTTTGCCAAGCCATAGCTTGCGTCTCTTATTTTTTCTAAAATTTCTTTGGAAAGGCTGAATGCCGGCAGGCACATGGCGCTGTCGCCGGAATGGATGCCAGCTTCTTCAATATGCTCCAGGATTCCTCCGATAACAAAAACTTCACCGTCGCCGATGACATCAACATCGACTTCAATCGCGTCTTCGAGAAATTTATCGATAAGAATGGTTTGATTCAACGAATAGAGAAGCGCTTCTTTCAAAAAGCTTTCCAGGGTTTGCGAATCATAGATAATTTCCATGGCGCGGCCGCCTAAAACATAGGATGGCCTGACCATGACCGGATACCCCAGCCGCGCAACGATTTCTTTTGCCTCTTCCAAATTGTGCGCGATACCGCTTTCTGCCTGCCTTAGCGAACATTTGTGCAGAAGGGTCCTGAATTTATCCCTGTCTTCGGCGATATCAATGTATTTTGCTTTTGTGCCCAAGACATTTATCCCTTCTTTTTCAAGGCCAAGAGCAAGGTTAAGCGGGGTCTGACCGCCGAATTGTAATACCACTCCGTAAGGCTTTTCTTTTTTGTAGATACTTAACACGTCTTCGAGGGTTATTGGTTCAAAATATAATTTATCCGAAGTATCATAATCTGTAGACACTGTTTCGGGATTACAGTTGACCATGATAACTTCGATGTTTTCTTCTTTTAGGGAAAACGCGGCATGCACACAGCAATAATCAAACTCAATGCCTTGGCCAATCCGGTTCGGCCCGCCGCCCAAAATCATAACTTTCTTTTTACTGGTAATGCGCGCTTCACATTCTTTATCATAAGTTGAATAGTAATAAGGTGTGTAGGCCTCAAATTCTGCGGCGCAGGTGTCGACCAATTTATAGGCGGCCTCAATTTTATCTTTCTCTCTTAACTCTCTTATCTCCTCCTCATTCATATCAAACATTGCTGCCAGATATTTATCGGAGAAGCCGAATTCTTTTGCTTTTAAAAGAATTTCTTTGTTTATTTTTTTCTTTTTTATCTCTTCTTCGAAATCAATGATTTCTTTTATGTTGCTTAGGAACCATTTGTCGATGAAGCTTAGCTCATGAATTTCGTCGATACTAAACCCGAGCCTGAAGGCATCGGCGATGTAAAAAAGCCTTTTATCGTTGGGTCTGGTGAGATACTGTTTTACTTTTTCTTTAAGCTCTTCTTCAGAAATCCCTTCTTCGTTTGCGATAAGAGAGTTGAGGCCGGTTTTACCTATCTCAAGCGCCCGGATACCTTTAAGCAGCGCCTCTTTAAAAGTTCTTCCGATAGACATAATTTCGCCGACTGATTTCATCGATGTAGTCAATGTCGGGTCAGCTTGCGGGAATTTCTCAAAGGTAAAACGCGGTAATTTCACCACGCAGTAATCTATAGTTGGCTCGAAAGAAGCCGGGGTTTCTTTGGTGATATCATTAGGAACTTCGTCAAGCGTGAAACCAACGGCAAGCTTTGCGGCAATTTTTGCAATCGGAAATCCGGTGGCCTTGGAGGCCAGCGCTGACGAACGGGAAACCCGCGGATTCATTTCAATGATTACCATTCTGCCGTCTTTGGGGTTAACCGCAAATTGAATATTGCTTCCACCGGTCTCAACTCCGATTGCCCGGATTGCTTTTATGGCTTCCATACGCATCTTCTGATATTCTACATCGGTCAGCGTCTGAACTGGCGCAACCGTAATCGAATCTCCGGTATGCACTCCCATAGGGTCGAAATTTTCTATGGAACAGATAATTACCACGTTGTCTTTTTTATCGCGCATCACCTCAAGCTCGTATTCTTTCCAGCCCTGGAGATATTCCTCGATTAAAACTTCGTGGATAAGGCTAAGGTCAAGCCCGCGTTTTAAAATTTCCCAATACTCTTCGATGTTATAAGCGATTCCTCCGCCGGTTCCGCCAAGGGTAAATGCCGGCCGGATGACGCAGGGGAGGTTGACAAAATCAAGTGCAGCCTGGCCCTCGTCACTAGAATAAATCGTGCGCGAACGCGGAAGGCTGATGCCGGCTTTGGCCATCGTGCCTTTGAAAAGTTCTCTGTCTTCGGCTTTGGCGATTGCCTGTTCATTTGCGCCAATAAGCTCCACGCCGTATTTTTTGAAAATGCCTTTTTTTGCGGCATCATATGCAACGTTAAGCGCGGTCTGGCCGCCAAGCGTGGGCAGGCAGGCTTGGGGTTTTTCTTTGGCGATAATTTTCTCAAGCACCTCAACCGTTATCGGCTCAATGTAAGTGGCATCGGCAAGTTCGGGATCGGTCATAATCGTTGCCGGGTTTGAATTTAAGAGGACAACTTTATAGCCTTCTTCTTTAAGCGCTTTGCAAGCTTGCGCACCGGAATAATCAAACTCGCAGGCCTGGCTGATAATAATTGGGCCTGAGCCGATGATTAAAATTTTTTCGAGGTCTGTTCTTTTCGGCATGTCGTTTTCTCCGCAAAGATTAGCACAGATGTAAATCACAGATAGGCACAGATGCTTTAGAAATAACCAATAACCAAGAGACAAGATACAAACAAATTATAATATCCAAGAAACAATAACCAAGCAAAGATGTTGGTTTTTGTTTGGTTATTGAGATTTGCCCTTCGACTCGTTTCACTCGCTCAGGACAATCCTGAGCGTAGTCGAAGGATTGGTTATTGGTCATTGTTTGATTAGGCCCTTCCTTATAAAGGTATATAGGAAGGCCTATCCCTTCTGGGATTATTGTTTCTTGTATCTTGGTTATTTCTCCAGTTATATTTATTAGTTATCTGTGATAATCTGCGATTTCTTATCTGTGAACATCTGTGGTCAACTCAATTTTTCTATCAAATCAATAAATTTTCCAAAAATATACCGTGCGTCAAAAGGCCCGGGGCCAGCCTCGGGATGAAATTGGATACTCATTACCGGCAATTTTTTATGTTTTGAGCCTTCCGGCGTATGGTCGTACAAATTTACGTGCGTCTGCAACAGTTCTTTATCAGGGATCGTCTCCGGCGGAATCACAAAGTTGTGGTTTTGCGAGGTTATATCTATCTTTCCGCTTTCTAAATCTTTTACCGGATGATTGCCGCCGTGATGGCCGAATTTTAATTTTTTTGCCCGGCCGCCAAAAGCGATGCCTAAAATCTGATGGCCAAGACAGACGCCCATTACTCCAACCTTTAATTCCTTATTGCGTAATTTAGCAATCAGTTCTTTTGCTGTATCGATAACGTAGGTAACTGCTTCCGGATCTCCCGGGCCGTTAGAAAACAAAATTCCGTCCGGTTTTAATTTCAAAATTTCCGCGAGCGCAAGTTTTGCCGGAACCACAATAACTTTTTCCACCAATTCTTTAAGGTTTCTTAAAATACAATATTTTATGCCGCAGTCAATGGTAACAATGGTAAATTTATGTTTCTTGGCTTCGTTTATTCTTCTTATTTCTAAATCCTCTTCCCATTCGTAGGTTTTCGAACAACTGACTTCTTTGACCAGGTCCACGCCGATAATCGAAGGCGCTTTATCTAATTTATCTTTTAATGTTTTTGCATTAAAATCAATTGTTGAAATAATCCCTTTCATCGAGCCTTTTTCCCTCAAACGTCTGGTTAAAGCCCGCGTGTCAACGCCTTCGATGGCAACAACATTGTGCTCTTTAAGATATTCGTCCAAGGGTTTATTCGCCCGCCAGTTAGAAACAATCCGGCTTTTTTCTTTGACGATAAAACCTTCAGCTCTTAGTTTCTTTGATTCAACATCGCTGGCATTTACGCCGTAATTGCCGATTAAGGGGTAAGTCATGCAGACAATTTGGCCTTTATAGGACGGGTCGGTTAAGATTTCCTGATAGCCGGTCATTGCCGTATTAAATACGACCTCGCCTATGGTTTGGCCTTCGGCGCCGAAGGATTCGCCGGTTAACGTAAATCCATCTTCTAGAAATAATGTTGCTTTCATATATTTTTTAAACTCTAAACGTTTAGAGTTTGGAATCTTAGAGTTTTGAGTTTGTCATACCTTTTTTAAAATTTTTTTAATATAAGATATTGCTTGTTGTGGGGTTTTTGCCTGGACGATGCCTTTTATTTTCCAGGTGTCGATGCCAATCACTGTTCTCTCTTCATTAAAGGCAAAAGCAATCTCGGAAAGTGTACCATATTTCCCCGATATCGCAATAATTATCTGAGAAGCCCGCACCACAAGAACGTTTCTGGCATAGCCTAACCCTGTTGGAATATTTACGTCTAAATATTTATTGGCATCTTTGCCGTCGATGCTTGGTAAAATTCCAACTGTGGTCCCGCCGGCTTCTTTTGCCCCGCGGCAGGCAGCCTCCATTATGCCGGTTCTCCCGCCGCAAACCAGTGTCCAGCCTTGCCTTGCGATAAGCCTGCCGACTTGTCGCGCAATTTCATAATCTTTTTTCGAGCAGGTTGAGCCGCCGATTACAGTTATATTCATTTTGTTTACGTCCTTCGTCTTTCATCCCTTGTCCTTCGATTCTCTGTTGTCTGTTTTCATTATCCTACCTTCGCTGTATACAGCAAAAATTTCTTTAGAAATTTCTACACGTTTTGCTTCTGCACTCGTGCTCATTACCCCGGCTCGCAGGGGATGTCAAAAAATTCTGTTCCATAATTTTTTGACGCTCGCCGGGGTTAATTCGGCTACGCAACTTTTCTATCGCCTGCCCGCAAGAAGCGGACAGGCTCAGAAAAGATTGCTGCCTCATTAACGTCCCTGGGCAGAATCGAACTGCCATTTTTGGCTCCGGAGGCCAACGCCCTATCCGTTGGGCTACAGGGACATTTTTTTAAACTCTAAATCCTAAACTCGAAACTCTAAACAAATCACAAACTACAAACGGAAGAAAACACGAAACGTTTAGGGTTTGGAACTTAGAGTTTCGAGTTTGTTTAGAGTTTAGGGTTTCGAGTTTAGAGTTTAAATTACACATGTATTTAGAATAATGTCATCTGTTCGTTCTTCTTCTCATCCAGCCCAAAAATTTTAATCACCCCGTATTCGCCGTCGTAGCCCGGTTCTATTTGCAATTTTCCTTCGCGTACGCGCTTAACGCCTTCGGCAATTTTTTCCGGAAGCTTTGAAAAAAGTTCTTTTTCTGTCGCATTGACTAAAATATTAAATTCTGAACCGAAGGCCGGGATTATTTCCATGTATTCCCTTAATACGGCTTTGCTTTTTTTATCGACACCTTTGGCATCGGCAATAATCTCGTCAAAGGAAACCAAGCTTTTATAGCCGATATTATTTTCCGGAACATAGCCTTCCGGCCTGTCGGCTAGCTCTTCGACTCGATTTAAAACGCCTTTGGTTATTGGCCGGTTACACCGCGGACAAAGGCCTTTATATTTTTTAGTTTCCGCCGGCGAAAGCCTTAAATCGCAATTCCGGTGGCCGTCGAAATGATATTTGCCTTCTTCCGGGAAAAACTCCACGGTGTATAAAAATTTTTTATTGTCTTTGGCCTCAAGGACTTTTTTTATCTCGTAATAATCCATCTCGCAATCAAAAACATTGGCTTCTCTGCCAATTCGTTGCGGCGAATGGCTGTCGGAGTTCGAGATTAAAGAATATTTATCGAGCTGGGAAAGCCGCCAGTTCATCCCGGGATCGCTCGAAAGACCTGTTTCCAGCGCCGTTATGTTTTCGACATATTTTCCAAAGGCTTCTTCAAGAGAATTAAAACCCGAATTCGAACCAAAGACCGAAAACCACGGCGTCCAAATGTGCGCCGGAACTAGCATAATGTCTTTTGAGATTTTCGAAAGTTCTTCGGCAAGCTTAATACAGCTTATGCCAAGGATTGGCCGGCCATCTGATGCGAGATTGCCTTGTTTTGAAAGTGCTTTATTGATTTCAGCAACAATTTCAAAAGAAGGTGCCATGATTACATTGTGCACGCGGTAAACTTTCCCATTCTGGGAATAAATACTCGATATTTCTGCGGTCAGGATAAAATGAATACCTTCGTAAGAAAACAGGCCCTTCTGCGGCTCGGTGCCCAAGTGTTTTTTAAGTTCCTGCAGCCAGAGATGGTGCGTAAAATCGCCTGTGCCCAAAAGGCTGATGCCTTTTAACCTTGCCCATTTCGCAAGATTGGGAATATCCATATCCCGCGAAGTGGCTCGTGAATACTTTGAATGAATGTGAAAATCTGCTACGAATTTCATTTGCCTCTTTGAATTTTATCTATCAAATTGTTAATGCTCTCCAAGTGACTGCCTTGCCAATAAATTTTTCCGCACCTTGGGCATTTTTTAAAAATTTCCTGCGCCTCGTAAACGCGCGGCGGAACCAATTTTTCTATTTTATCTTTAGGCACATTAATCAGTTCTTCGTTACATAATGTACAGCGGGTAAACATTTTTTCTTTGGCGATTTTAAGATTTAGCTTTTCGCATAGCACTCTAACCTGCTCATCTATATCTGTAGACGCAAGGACAATCGTGCCTTTAGGTAGTTTCTCGCCGACTGATTTACTTCTGGTTACAATGATGCGGTCATCCGCAAGCGCTTTAATGATAAGCTCTGGGGTTTTTGCATTCTCGTATTCGATGGTGTCAAAACCCAGGATTCTTAATCTCTTAGCCAATTTACCAAGTTCGTTGGTTACAATAAACCGCATACCCAAAAATAAATTCCAAATCCCAAATTCCAAGTACCAAATAAGTTTCAAATTCCAATGTTCAAATGACCAAAACAGGTTTTGTTTAGGACATTGGAACTTTGGTCATTGGAATTTATTTGTAATTTGGTGCTTGGTGCTTGGAATTTCATAGTATTTCTATTTATTTACATTGGCGTAGGCAATTTTGCCACTTAGAATCGTGTAATCCACTACGCCCTTTAGGTTTTTACCGAGAAATGCGCTGTTTTTTGACCGGGAGACAAAACAGCTTTTTTTAACCAACCACTCTTTATCTTTGGAAACAATCGCAATATCCGCGTCGTAGCCCGGCTCAATAGCCCCTTTTTTTATCCCCAAAATTTTTGCCGGATTAACGCAGAGTTTCTTTACCAGTTCGTTCATGTCTAAAACAGTTTGGCCGACAAGATAAGTGATACCTGCGGAAAGTATCGTCTCAAGGCCAATAACTCCGAATTCCGCGCGTTCGAATTCAATTTCTTTTTCATTTTCCGTATGCGGGGCGTGATCCGAGGCAATGGCATCGATGACGCCCGATTTCAGCGCTTCTCTTATCGCCGTAACGTCTTCTTTGGTTCTTAGCGGCGGGTTCATCTTCATGTTCGCATCGTAACTCCAGACGTCTTCCTCGCTTAAGGCAAAATAATGCGGGGCGGTATCGGCAGTCACTTTTACTCCTTTGGTTTTGGCCCTGGCAATTGCCGCTACCGATTCAAGGCAGCTTATGTGGGTTATATGAATCGGCGCACCTGCTTTTTGCGCAAGACTTATATCGCGCTCGATGCGTTTATATTCCGATTCTTTAGAGATGCCGCGCAAGCCCATCTTGGTTGAGGTAAATCCGAGGTTAACTACGCCGTTTGCAGAAAGAGCTTTGTCTTCCGAGTGGCAAAGAACAAGCATCTTGCAGTCTTTAGCTTTTTTAAGCGCTTTAAGCATCACTTCATCGCTGTCAATTGATGCGCCGTCGTCGGAAAGCGCAATCACGCCCTCTTTTTTTAGCCGGGCAAAATTCATGAGCTCTTTGCCTTCTCTCGATTTGGTAATTGCCGCGCAAAGATAAACGTTGGCTTTGGCAGATTTCGCAATTATATTTTTCAGCAGCTTCACGTTTTCCACGCAATCGATACAGACAAGCGTGTTCGCCATCGGCAGGACGCTGGTCACTCCGCCATGAATTGCCGCAAGAGTCCCCGAGCCAACTGTTTCTTTATCTTCCCGGCCCGGCTCACGTAAATGCACATGCATATCCACGACGCCGGGCATGACAATCTTGCCTAACGCATCGATACTTGAGTCCGCGTTATCTTTCAAGTTCTTGCCGATTTTAGAGATTTTGTTCCCGTCGATTAAAACATCAACCGCAGCATCGAGATTATTTGCCGGTGAAACCACGTGGCCATTTTTAATCAAAAGTTTCATAATATATTGTAGTTTGTTGTTCGTAGCTAGTAGTTGGTTGAATCAAACGCCCGGTTTTATTTAAACAAACTACAAACTACTTATTCTTCCTCACATATTCATTGGCCTGCGCCACCAGGAAAAGTACAGCCATTCTCACGGCTATGCCGTTTGTAACCTGTTCTAAGATTACCGAGTTACCGCCGTCGGCAACATTGCTTGACATTTCAATGCCGCGGTTAATCGGCCCGGGGTGCATGACAATAATATTTTTTTTCGCTTTTTTAATTCGTTCGCTGGTGATGCCGAATTTTTTAAAATATTCCAGCTGCGACGGAAACGCATCGCCTCTATCCCGCTCAAACTGCATGCGTAAAACATTAACTGCGTCTGCGTTTTTCAGCGCATCCTCGATATCGTGTGTTACCGTAACCCCCATTTTATCAATTGCCGGAGGTATGAGCATTTTCGGCGCGCAGACTGTAACTTTTGCGCCAAGTTTCACTAAGCCCCAGATATTCGAGCGCGCCACGCGCGAATGGGCAATGTCTCCGACGATACTCACATTAAGCCCTTCAATGTGGCCTAATTTTTCTTTGAGCGTAAACATATCCAGAAGCGCCTGCGTAGGGTGCTCATGCCAGCCGTCGCCGGCATTAACTACGCTCGCCTTTAAATTCCTGGCAAGAATTGCCGACGCGCCCGAATAATTATGCCGCATAATAATTATGTCTACTCGCAGCGCTTCGATATTTTTGCCGGTATCAATCAGTGTTTCGCCTTTTTTTACGCTTGATGATTCCGAAGCGATATTGATAACATCGGCGGATAATCTTTTTGCGGCAACTTCAAAAGAAACGCGCGTGCGGGTCGATGGTTCGTAAAAAAGATTGACCACGGTTTTACCGCGCAGTGCAGGGACTTTTTTGATTTCCCTTGTGGAAACTTCTTTAAAGGTTGAGGCGGTAGAAAGAATTAATTCTATTTCTTCTTTGGTTAAAGTTTCTAAATCAATCAGGTCCTTTTTCGTCCAATTTATGCTATTAGATTTTCTCATTCCTGTAAATTCGTCCTTCGCCTCGTTTTACTCGCTCAGGACGACCCTGAGCTACGTCGAATGGGTCGTCTCAGTTTCGTGGTCATTCGTGTTTAACTTCTCGCCGATTACAACCTCATCTTGCCCATCGAGTTCTGCAAGATGCACTAACACCGTTTCATTCTTTGATGTGGGTATATTTTTACCGACAAAATCTGCCCGGATAGGAAGCTCTCTGTGCCCTCGGTCAATCAAAACTAGAAGCATCACTGTTTTTGGCCTTCCGAAATCCATGATCTCATCAAGGGCAGCGCGTATTGTTCTTCCGGTAAACAAAACATCATCAATAAGAATTACTATTTTATCGTTAAGGTCAAAATCTATTTGGGTTTCCTTAACCTGCGGCTTTGTGCCGACAACCGTTAAGTCATCGCGGTATAAAGTTATGTCGAGTATGCCGAAAGGAAGGTCTTTGCCTTCGATCTCTTTAAGAATCGCCTGCAGCCGCTTTGCCAGATAAACGCCGCGAGTCTGAATGCCAATTAAAACAATCTCCTCCTTCTCGGTATTGCTCTCTAAAACCTGATGAGCCAACCGTTGCAGAGTGCGTTTTATCTCTTCGTCGTTTAAGATTTTTGCTTTTTCCTTAAAGTTATTCATGTCGTTTTCTCCGCAAAGATTAGCACAGATGTAAATCACAGATAGGCACAGATGCTTTAGAAATAACCAATAACCAAGAGACAAGATACAAACAAATTACAATATTCAATATCCAATGACCAAACGGAAATGTTGGTTTTTGTTTGGTTATTGAGATTTGCCCTTCGACTCGTTTCACTCGCTCAGGACAATCCTGAGCGTAGTCGAAGGATTGGTTATTGGTCATTGTTTGATTATTGTATCTTGGAAATTGTTTATTTCTCCAGCCATATTTATTAGTTATCTGTGATAATCTGCGATTTCTTATCTGTGAACATCTGTGGAAAAGCAAACCCCGTACTGTTTAGGTACGGGGTCTCGATTTTTAGTATTATTTTCATGTTAGTTCCTTGCCAGCCTCTCTGGACCAGCTTAAAGGTTTCATAATATATACCTTATATAACAGCAAATGTCAAGGGTAATCTGGCAGGCTATTTTAAGCTTCTTTTCCGTCAAGAACCAAGACAAATTCGCCTTTGGGGGTGGTTTTTTCAAAGTGCGCAATCGCCTCGCTAATTGAGAGCTCCAAGACCTCTTCAAACTTCTTGGTTAACTCCCGAATGACAGCAATTTTTTTATCTCCGACGCTTTCTTTTATGTCGCGCAACGCGGATAAAATTCTAAAGGGCGATTCAAAAAAGACAATCGCCGCGGGAAGAGCTTTTATTTTTTCGAATAACTTTAGCCGCTCATTATGTTTTCGCGGAAGATACCCCAAAAATATAAATTTATCGTGGGGGGTGGAAGTAATTGAAAGCGCTGCAGTTATACTGGATGGCCCGGGAATGGACACAACTTCTATTTTTTCTTTCCGGCATTCACGTATCAGTTTATATCCTGGATCGGAAAGCGTAGGTGTGCCAGCGTCAGAGATGATGGCAATTTTTTTTCCTTTTTTAAGCTCTTCAATGACCCAGGGAATTTTTTTTATCTCGTTGTGTTCAAAAAAACTCACCAAAGGTTTTTTTATTGCGAAATGCGCGAGCAGAAATCCGGATTTGCGCGTATCTTCCGCAAGAACAATATCAACTTCCTTTAAAATACGCAAAGCCCTGAAGGTAATATCTTCGAGATTCCCGATTGGCGTGGCAACAACGTATAACATATCTAAACTCGAAATTCTAAACTCGAAACACTAAACAAATCATAAACTACAAACAGAAGAAAACTCGAAACGTTTAGAGTTTGCCACAGGATTTATGGATTATTCTACCGTAACTGATTTCGCTAAATTACGCGGCTGGTCAATATCGTGGCCTAAATTTTTTGCCACGTAATAGGCAAAAAGCTGCAGGCCCACGGCAACAAGCAAGGGCGAGAAATTTTGGTTTTTGAGCTTGGGCATACGGATAACTGCGTCGCTTAAGCGTTCTGCTTCATTGTCTCCATAATTTACAATCGCAAGAATCTTCCCTTTTCTGGCTTTAATTTCTTGCATGTTGGAAATCATTTTTTCATAAAGAAAATCTTTTGGCGCGATACAAACAACCCCACGGTATTCGTCAATAAGCGCAATTGGGCCGTGTTTCATTTCTCCCGCAGGATACCCCTCGGCAGGTATATAGGAAATTTCTTTAAGCTTTAATGCTCCCTCGAGTGCTGACGGATAGTTTATACCTCTACCTAAAAACAAGAAACAGCCGAATTTAGAAAATTCTTTGGCGATTTTTTTTATTTCACTTTCTTTAGCCAGAATTTCTTTCTGATAACCTGGTATGAGGGAAAGTTCTTTGAGCGCATTTCTCATTTCTTGCGCACTTATCGAGCTACGCATCCTGGCGATGTATAAACACAACAGAATCAACGTCATTATTTGTGCGGTGTAAGCTTTTGTCGAGGCAACCCCGATTTCCGGGCCGGCGTGAGTAAAAATAATTCCATCGCTTTCTTTGGCCAGAGTCGAACCAATGACGTTGCAAATACTTAAAACTTTTATTCCACGCTCTTTTATGTCCCTTATTGCTGCAAGAGTATCTGCGGTTTCCCCTGATTGAGAAATAGTGATCAGTAAATCGTTTTTGGTAATGTTTAGCCTCCGGTAGCGAAACTCCGAAGAAGCATCCAGTTCGACATCCAGGCCGCAATATGCCTCTAAAAAATATTTAGCTACATAACCGGCGTGATAAGCCGTCCCGCAGGCGGCGATAAATACGTTTTTTAAGTGTTTGAAAAAATCTTCGGAAAGATTAATCTGTGGGAAGTGTATTGCGTTTTTGTTGTCATACAAAGAAAGAATTTTTCTTAAAACTTCCGGCTGCTCGTGTATCTCTTTAAGCATGAAATGCGCAAAATTGTTTTTTTCGGCATCTTCAGGCTTTATTTTTACCTTTTCTATCTCAAGTTTTACCGGCGAGCCTTTAAAATGAAAAATCTCGATGCTCTCTTTTTTTATAACCGCCATCTCCTCATCTTTAAGATAAACGACTTCTTTTGCAAAAGGAAGAATCGCTGGGATATCCGAAGCGATAAAGTTGCCATTTTTACCCAAGCCTATAATAAGGGGACTTCCTTTTCTGACGGCAATAAGTTTCTCCGGCTCATTCTTTGAGATAACACCCAAGGCAAAAGAACCTTTGAGTTTTTTTATGGCTTTAGAGACGGCGTCTTCAAGGGATTTCTTGTAGAACTTTTCGATTAAGTGTGCGATAACCTCGGTGTCTGTTTCGCTCACGAATTTATGCCCTTCTTTAATAAGTTCTTGTTTTAATTTAAGATAATTCTCGACAATGCCATTATGGACTATGGCTATTTGTTGTTTGCAGTCGGTGTGAGGATGGGCATTAACTTCATTGGGCTTGCCATGGGTGGCCCAGCGGGTATGGAAAATACCGACAGGGAATTTTTCGTTAATAAAATCCCTGAGTTCCCGCCGCAACTCATGAATTTTGCCCGGCCGCTTTTGGATAAAAAGCTTCCTGTCTTTGATGCCGACTACGCCGCATGAATCGTAACCGCGGTATTCGAGACGGGAAAGGCCGTCTAAAAATAGCGAGAGCTTTGCTTCTTTACCGATATATCCTAATATTCCGCACATATTTTTAAAAACTCTAAACACTAAACTCTTCCGCCACCGATACTTTTATATGTGGGCGGACCCGCCAGAGGCGGGAAATCCTAAACAACCTCGAAACCACAAAATCTAAACGCTTGTTTTGAGTTTTTTTGTTTGTAGTTTGTGATTTGTTTAGAGTTTAGTGTTTCGGATTTAGAGTTTATCTCCTTCTATTTGCGCTTAAAATATGCTTCGACGTTTTTGTTCGTAAAATAAATAATCAGGATAGCCGGGTAAATAATCTGAATAATCGCCACTCCGGTTAAAGACGGGGCCATTAATGCTACAAGCAGGCTAATTAAACAAACAGCAAAAGCAAAATACACTGCTATCTTCCTCCCCCATTCTTTACTTAATAGCAGCCCTATCCCTGAAGCAATAAAAATACATGCGATGATTATCTGCGTAATTGTCATTATTTTTATTAAGGGTTGGCTTAAGGTTAAATCGATATGCTTTGCCTTAAGCACTTCATTAAATGTTCCCCAATTTTGAGGGATAAAAGAAGTTACGAGCGGGTTGATGCCAAAAAGCGCTAAATTGCAGATGCCCAGAATTATTACGCCGATTGGTCTTTTTTTCGTATCCATATGTTTAGCTAGTTACGAAGGTTACGGGAAGCTACATTTAAAACTTTGCGATTTTATGTTTCTTGCCCCGCCTTCGCTATATACAGGAGAAATTTTTAATAAAATTTCTCCTGACTTCGGCGGGATTAATTCGGCTACGCAACTTTTCTATCGCCTGCCCGCAAGAAGCGGACAGGCTCAGAAAAGATTGCTGCCTCATTAACGTCCCCAGCCAGATTTGAACTGGCGCCGTCGCCGTGAAAGGGCGATGTCCTGAACCAGGCTAGACGATGGGGACAGGTTTTAGATAGCAGATGACAGCTAACAGTTAGGCAGATATTTTTATCTGCCATCTGACATCTGACATCGGTTATCTGCTATCTGTTAAAAGAGCTGCTTTATTTTAAATACAAAATCTATTTTGTCAATCCCCCGCAGCCCCCACCGGGGACGTCCTGCGAGACAGCAATCCCCGGACTTTACACTCGTAGGGATAATGCGCTCGCGATTTCTGCTCGGGGGAAAGCCTCAAGGTTTAGATCGTGAGTGGCTTCACTCTCTCATTCTTCAGGAATGATGCGGGCTATGGTGGAAAGTTTATCCCCGGATTCCAGATTAATAATCTTAACGCCTTGCGTTGAGCGGCCGGAGGCGCGGATATCTTTTATTTTTGTCCGGATAAGTATGCCTTTTTGAGTTATACACATGACTTCGTCGGCTTCCTGCACAAGAATCGCGCCTTTGGCGTCACCGATTTTAGAAGAAACTTTTATATTAATTATCCCCTTGCCACCTCTTGATTGCAGGCGGTATTCTTCGATATGGCTGCGTTTGGCAAAACCGTTTTCGGTTGCACTTAGAATATAGAAATCGTTCTTCTTCAGCGTTCCCTCGATGAGCGCCATACCAACAATTACATCGCCCTTGGCCAGTCTCATTCCGCGCACGCCCTGGGATTGCCTGCCGGTTGGCCGGATTTGGCTAACTTCGAAGCGTATGGATTTTCCTTTTTTGGTAATCAGGATAACTTCGTCTTTGTCTTCGCAGATATTTGCGCCGACAAGCTTATCGCCTTTTTCCAAAGTTATAGCGGTTATTCCGCTTTTGCGGATATTGGCAAAAAGTTCCAGCGAGCATCTTTTTATAACGCCTTGTTCGGTAGTCATTAAAATAAAACGCTTGGGATCGAATTCTTTTGTCGATAAAACTTTGGTAACTTTTTCTTTGGTTGACAGGCTCAAAAGATTAATTATCGCTCTGCCCTTGGAGGTGCGGCTGCCGACAGGGACTTCATAAGTTTTAATTGGATAAATCTGGCCCTCGTCACTGAAAACTAAAAGTGTGTCTTTGCTTGAAGCAACAAAAAGATGTTCGACAAAATCCTCTTCGGATGTGGCCATGGCGGTAACGCCTCTGCCTCCCCGTTTCTGCTGCCGGTAGCTTGAGAGCGGCTGACGTTTGATATAGCCTGAACCGCTTATAGTGATAACCATATCTTCTTCGACAATCAAATCTTCGATTTCTATCTCTTCTTTTTGTGCGACGATTTCGGTGCGGCGTTCGTCGGCAAATTGTTCTTTCAAAATTTTAAGCTCTTCCTTGATCAGCTCTTCCTGTTTCCGCTCGGAAGCTAAAATCGCATTGTAGAGCTCTATTTTCTTGAGTAGCTCCATATATTCCTGGTCTATTTTATCGCGCTCGAGCGCGCAAAGCCGGACAAGTTGCATTTCTAAAATTGCCTGGGCTTGAATTTCGGTCAGAGAAAATTTTTTCATCAAGTTCTCTTTGGCTTCTTGCGGATTCTTTGATTTCTTGATTAAAGCAACGACTTCGTCGAGATGTTTTAACGCAATTTTTAAACCCTCTAAAATATGGGCGCGTTTCTGGGCTTTGTCGAGCTCAAACTTTGTCCTTCTAACAATTACCTCCTTGCGGAAGCTGATATGGTGCGCCAGCATTTCTTTAAGCGTAAGAATAACCGGCTTATGGTTAACCAGTGCCAGGAATATCGCGCCAAAAGTTGTTTCAAGATTTGTGTGTTTATAGAGCTGGTTCAAAATTATTTGCGGCTCAACATCCCGTTTAAGTTCTAAAAGTATGCGTATGCCTGATTTATCGGACTCGTCGCGAAGATCAGAAACGCCTTCGATTTTTTTGTCGGTAATCAAGGTAGCGATGGATTCTATAAGGTTGGTTTTATTCAGCTGGTAAGGTATTTCTGTAATAATTATCTGCGATTTGCCTTTTTCGTGTTCGATAGTTGATTTGGCGCGCAGGATAAGTTTTCCTTTGCCTTCTTCGTACATTTTCAGGATGTCGCCCTTGCCGCAGATAATTGCGCCGGTGGGAAAATCCGGGCCTTTGATAAATTTGTGCAATTCTTTTACCGAGGCTTGCGGGTTGTCGATGAGATGTTCGAGCGCATCGCAAGCTTCGCCTAAATTATGCGGCGGCATATTTGTCGCCATGCCAACGGCAATACCGCTTGCGCCGTTAATAAGAAGCGTCGGAACAACCGACGGTAAAACTTCCGGTTCGGTAAGTGAATTATCGAAGTTTGGGAAGAATTTGACCGTGTCCTTGTCGATATCCTGAAGGATGAAATCGGAAATTTTCGAAAGCCGCGCTTCAGAATAACGCATGGCTGCCGGAGGGTCGCCATCTATCGAACCAAAGTTGCCTTGGCCGTTTATAAGCGGGTAGCGCAGCGAAAAATCCTGCGCCATGCGCACCAATGCATCGTAAACCGAAAGGTCTCCGTGCGGATGATATTTCCCAAGGCAATTGTGCGAGACCATGCCGTTAGCAATAAATTCATGGTCATTCTCAACTTCAATATCATAAGTAAAATCGCAGCCGGCATTGTTTATTTCTTTTACAGGGATAAAATAAAGATTTTCTTCCAAAATTTCTTTCAAAAGCGGTATATATTGCGAGCCTATTCTCCTGGCTTTTTCTAAAATATTTAACCCGCCCATTGTTGTTTTATATACTTTTATTGTGTCTAACAAATCTTTTGCGTATTTTATCTTTGTGCCATTCGCATACTTCACGCCTAAACGAAATTTTTCTCCGCCTTCGGATTTACTATACCATCCTCCACCTAAATGCTTCTCGCTAAATTCTCTAAAGAGGGCTTGCCCCAAAAACGGGATGGCGTCATATTTGGAAGGAAGCGTGCGGTCATACGTTTTTGTTTCTAAGCGCTCTTTTTTTGAGGAGACCAGCCGCAGCCCTTCCGCAAGCTTTTTTAAGTTGCTTCCGGAAACCTCCAAGGCAAAGCATGGAAAATTTGTTTTTATCAATCTGCCTTTTAATTTGTGCATTTTAGGCTTTGTGCAATAGCGGCTCGAAACAACCCCGAGGCTTAAAAGTAGTACTTGCAATTGAGAGATTAACTTGGTGGAAACGGACGAGTAGTCAAGGCATTGCCTATTTTTATGGACGCTTCCGTCGCCTTCAAATAAACCGGATAAGAAAGCATAAATAACCGTGGATGGCGAGCGAAGAATTTCGCCAGGTATAAATTTATTTTCCGCGGATAGATTTTTTAAGCCAAAGGTTTTTATTAATCGCGTGTTAACATCGCTTTTGTTTATTCTGAAATAATGAACTTCTGGTTTTTTTAATATATTCTCCTCTAAATTAAATTCTGTTCTGACTATCGCCTGTATTTTTTTTAATGTATTTAAGTCTTTGGCGCAAAAACCTAAACGGTTATATCCTCTTTCGCTTTTCTCCACCCATCCGTCGGACATAAGTAAGCCCAAAAGATATCCGATATTTTCGTTAACAGTGATGCCTTTGGTTTTTACATACTTACTCTTGTTCGGATAGGTAGCTTTTAAAACAATGTAATCGCCGATTTGCAATTCCTTTGCTTCTTTAAAAGCGAATTTTAAATCGCTACCGAATACTTTAAATTTTTGCGAAAGAGTAGCGATGTTAGTGAGCCCATTATCCAACGCTATCTTTACGAGTGGGCGGCGTGGCATGCAATAAAGTTCACTTACGCGTTTTAAGCCGGTCTGGGTAAAAACGAAATCCCCCCTGCGGACGTCCTGGATAGGGGTTAGCCCTCGCTTCGTAGAAACAAGTGTATTTTTTACAAAACATTCTCCGACGATTCTTGCGCTTTTTTTGTGCGGCTGGTTATAACGCAGATGCAGCTCGTGCATCGCGTACATGATTCTGCGTTGGACTGGTTTTAACCCGTCCCGAATATCCGGCAGAGCGCGGCCGGCAATAACGCTCATCGAATATGAAAGATACGACTCCTTCATCTCCTCTTCGAGATAGCGGGTGATGATTTTCCCTTTGTTGGTTTGCTCTTGCATATGTTTTTTTAAACTCTAAACACTAAACTCTTCCGTAACAAATCATAAACTACAAACAGAAGAAAATTCGAAACGTTTAGGGTTTTGGATTTTGAGTTTTGGGTTTGTTTAGAGTTTAGAATTTCGAGTTTAGAGTTTTTCATTATACATCTAAGTTCTTAACCTCGTGTGCATGCGCTTGGATAAACTCCCGGCGCGGTTCAGCTTCTTCGCCCATAAGCAAAGTAAAAATTCTGTCGGCCTCAACCGCATCCTCAAGCGTTACCTTAACCAATGTCCGCTTGGCCGGGTCCATGGTGCTTTCCCACAATTGTTCGGGGTTCATTTCACCAAGGCCTTTGTATCTTTGAATATGCATACCCTTGGTCGCAATCTTCTTAATCTCTTCGAGCACCATACGCAAACTTGTGCATTTTACTTTCTCTTTTGTTTCCGAGTTTTCCAAAACAAATTTTTCTGTCCCTTGCGGCAAATAGTCCTTAAGCGATAAGCCGAGCTTGGTAAATTCAGTGCCAACTTCTTTTATTTCGTAAGATTCAAAAATTTCTACGCTGCCCAAATCTTCCTTATCTTTATAATCAGACAGCTCGTCATCGTCATAAACAAAAGCTGGTTTATGATTAACTAATATTTTATACATCGGATATTTTTTCTTCTTCTCGTCGACCGCTTCGACATAATCCTTGAAAGGTATGCCTTTGCGCTCAAGAGAATAGCTTAGTTTTTCAAGTTCGATAAGGCTGTTGATCGCCTTCTCCATTTCTTTTGCGGAAAACTCGCTCGCTCCTTTGCCGCCTTTGGAAAGTTTTGCGGATTCCACGCCGAGTTTTAAAATTATATCGTTCATGTCTTTTTCGGTATGAATATACTCTTCCCAGTCTTTTCTCTTTATGCGGTACAAAGGCGGCTGGGCAATATAAATGTAGCCGTCTTCGATTAATTTCGGCAACTGGCGGTAAAATAGCGTCAAAACCAGCGTTCGGATGTGTGAACCGTCGACATCGGCATCGGCCATAATTATAACTTTGTGATACCTTAGTTTTGAAGCATCGAATTCTTCGCCGACGCCTGTGCCAAGCGCAGAAATTATTGTCCGGATTTCTTCGTTGCTTAAAATTTTATCAAGCCTGGCTTTCTCGACATTAAGAATCTTCCCCTTCATTGGCAGAATCGCCTGAAAATTCCTATCCCTGGCTTGTTTCCCGCTGTTATGCACAAAAATTCCACTGGCTAAAGCAAAATTGTGAGTATTGGGCACTTCAATGTCATATACGTCTATTTTTTCTGAAATTTTTTCGACAGATTTAACTTTATGATTAAAATTCAAAACCGCTTCGCTCAATGCTTCCTCTTTAGACAGTTTCTTTCTTAAGGGCATCAGGCTCGTTTGCGGCCTCAATTTTTGCGCCTCCACGTAAGAGCTATCTCGCAACATAAATTTATGGTCAGGTGTGCAAATAATTTCTTCGCCGTTATCTAAAATCACCTTGACGACTTCCGTTTTTCTCTTAGTAATTTTCGGAAATAATATTTTTTCTATCCCGACACCCCCGTCGGTCTTAATTGTGTAGCAATAATTAATTTTGCCCTCCCCACATTCCTCTACCAATTCCTTAAAGCTAAGATTGCGGCCATCAGCTAAAGCTACTTTTGTTTCACCGGAAAAACAGCCACCGGCACTTTCGCCTTCCACAATATATATCTCGCAAGCTTGCGGGTCTCTTTCCGAACAATCGGCGAGCTTGCCCGGAAGGCTACCCATGTCCAGCGCGCCTTTTCTGCGGGTTAACTCTCTGGCCTTTCTTGCTGCTTCTCTTGCGCGTGCCGCAAGAATAGTTTTCTCTACGATTTTATTGGCAACTGATGGGTTCTCTTCAAAAAAAGAGGAAAGAGCCTCAAAGGCTGCGGAGGTAACCATACCGTCGATTTCGGAATTGCCTAATTTGGTTTTGGTCTGGCCTTCAAATTGCGGATTGGGAAGCTTCACGCTCACTACCGCACATAAGCCCTCCCTTATATCTTCTCCAGAAATGCTGTCCATATCCTTGAGGAGGTTTTTGCTTTTAGCATATTGGTTTATCGCCCTTGTCAGCGCGGTTTTGAATCCGGTAAGGTGTGATCCGCCTTCAATAGTATTTATATTGTTTGCAAAAGAAAAAATATTTTCTTTGTAGCCGTCATTATATTGGATTGCGCCCTCAACGATTACATTGTCTTTTTCTTTCTGAAAACTTATTACCTTATTATGCAACGGCGTTTTGTTGTGGTTTAAATATTCGATAAATGAAACCAAGCCGCCTTTAAACTTAAACGATGCTTCCTTTTCCGTGCGCTCATCGGCGAGAATTATCTCGATGTTCGGATTTAAAAAAGCGAGCTCTCTTAAGCGCTGAGAAAGTATGTCAAAAGAAAAAACCGTATCCGGGAAAATTGTTTTATCCGGCTTAAAAGTAATCTTGGTGCCGGTAGTTTTTGCCTTGCCGATAGTTTTAAGTTTCGTCGCTGCATGGCCCTTCTCAAAGCGCTGGTGGAACACCCCACCGTCCCTTTTAACCTCCGCCTCCATCCAGTCGCTAAGCGCATTAACAACACTGACGCCTACGCCGTGCAAACCGCCGCTTACCTTATAAACGCGGTGGTCGAATTTTCCTCCGGCATGCAAAGTGGTGAGGACGACTTCGAGTGCGGGTTTGCCGACGGTTTTGTGTATATCAACCGGGATGCCTCTCCCGTTATCATCCACCGAAACACTGTTGTCGGTATGGATAGTAACGGTTATTTTATCGCAAAAACCGGCGGAGGCCTCATCGATACTGTTATCGACAACCTCGTAGACCAGATGATGCAAGCCTCTTGGGGTGGTATCCCCTATGTACATGGCCGGCCGCTTACGCACCGCTTCAATGCCGCCTAGAATTTGAATCGTTGTTGCGTCGTATTTCTGGATTTTTGCCTGTTCTGCCATTTCACCCTATTTTTATTTTGGCGTCCTCTATCTGGGGGAACTCTTTTTTTACCGCCCCGAGTATTTCGTATTTTTTGAGCCCAAACTCATAAAGTGCGCTCGAGGTTCCCGCGCTAAAAAACATTTTACGTTTATAGATTCTGTCGAGCCGGACATACCTGCTTACCTTCGGCCCCAGGTTGCTGCTTACAATCTTTCCAATCCGGGCAATATCTGCGCTTTCTCTTTTTTTTGTTTTAAGAAACTGCGCTAGTATGCTTTTTATGTGTTCCGCCATATAGGAGGGTGCGCTCCGCCCCGTTTGCTTGCTTCGCTTGTTCGGGGGTAATCCCCGGAGGGGGCAATTTACCAACGCACTAATGTGCTGGCTCATTATTCGCACTGGTATTTTCCTGGCGTGCTTTGCGCTTGGGAAAATATTGTGCTCGTTATATCTTCATCGGAAGAATCAAATAAACAAAATCTTCTTTGCGCAATACGGCCGGTTTATCTGCGCCGAAAAATTCAAAACTCACTTCATTGTCGCCTAAATTTTTCAAGATATCGATTATGTAGTTTGGGTTAAAGCCTATTTCAAAGCTTGAGCCGGTATACCTTGCATCCACCACCTCTTTTGCTTCGCCCAGTTGGGGTGTGGATTTGGAAATAACTAGACTATCTTTTTTTAACTCCAGCTTTACGCCTTGGTAATCTTGAGTGGAAAGCAAATCCGCCCTCCTTAAGGCAAGAATAAATTTTTGCCTGTCCACAGAAAGCTTGTCTTTGTTTTCGTTAGGAATATATTGCGAATAATTAGGGAATTCCCCTTCTATGGGCCTGGCGATAAACTGCGTGCTTTTAAAGTCAAAACCCACCCGGTTTTCTTTAACAAAAAGAAAAACATCCTCTTCTTTGTCTTTAATCAGTTTATACAATTCGTTTATGGCTTTTATTGGTAAAATAAAAGAAATTTTCGTTTTTACCTCTGGCTGGTTTGGTGGTAACTTTCTTTTTACAAAAGACAGCCTTTTGCCGTCGGTGGCAATCATACTTATTGTGTCCTCGTTTATCTCAAATAGTATTCCGTTTAAAACATAGTTAGCGTCTTCGTAGCCAACACAAAAAGAAGTCATCCTTATCATTTCTTCCAGGGTTGTTGGGTGTATTTTAATAAGGGAGGCTTCTTTTTCTTCTTCGATTTGAGGAAATTCCGAAGCGTTTAGTGTGTTTATTTTGAACTCAATTTTTCCACATTTTATCAAGAGGTTATTCTTGCTCATTTCCACAGCTACCTCTTCAAGCGGCAGTTCTCTTATGATAGAGATAAACCGTTTCATCGGCACGGCGATCTTGCCTTTCTCTTTTATGTTTGCCTCACAAGAAGAAATAATGGTAACATCCAGGTCTGTGGCGATAAATTTGAGTTTATTGCCAATGGTGGAGATGAGAACGCTGTTTAATATGGGAAAATTTTGCTTTGATGCGGTTGGTCCCAAAACTTTCTGTAGATTCTCTAATATTACTTCTTTATTAATAATAAAATTCATAGTAGTTGTAATAGTATGTCCTGTCTAGTTTGTTAAGAAGTGTAATTGTATCAGAAACAAAAAAGAAAACCAGTTTTTTATTCACAAAAAATATTTTACAAACTCTTAATTTCTTGTTTAATGTTGTCAACAGCCAACCTCAACTTTTCGTTGACCTTCAAGTCCTCTTTTACCTTCTTGTGGGCATAAAGAACGGTTGTGTGGTGTTTTGCTCCAAGGGCTGCGCCAATTTCCGGCAAAGACAAATCAGTCAATTCTCTGGAAAGATACATAACTATCTGCCGGGGCATAACTAAATTTTTACTTCTTTTCCCCTTTTTAAGCTCTTCTTTGGCGAGATTAAAATAATTACTTACCCGGTCAAGGATAACTTCCGGCGTTACTCTTTTGTAAATTTCTTTTACCATATCTTTTAAAATTTCTTTTGCCAGCTCAAGGCTGACGGGCTTATTTTCTATTAAAGAATAAGCGATTATCCGGATAAGCGCGCCCTCCAGTTCACGGATATTTGTGGTTATGTTTTTGGCGATAAATGTGATAACGTCCTCGTCTATTTTAATCGGGTCTTTTTCAAGTTTTTTCCGCAATATTGCGACGCGGGTTTCGAAGTCCGGCAGCTGAATGTCGACAACCAGGCCCCAGCTAAAACGCGAGACCAGCCTCTCCTCTAGTTTTGGAATTTCTTTGGGCGGCCGGTCAGAAGAAACAATAATTTGCTTGTGGTAATCGTATAAAACATTGAAGGTGTGGAAGAACTCCTCCTGCGCAGCTTCCTTGCCGGCAAGAAAATGGATATCATCTATCAAAAGGACATCGATATTCCGGTATTTCTGGCGGAACTTTTCCGTAGACCGGTTTTGTATCGCCAGTATAAGTTCATTGGTGAATTTTTCCGAAGAAGTATACTTAATTTTTGCTGCGGTAGCTTTAGAGAGTATTTGGTTGGCGATTGCCTGCATGAGGTGGGTTTTGCCAAGGCCAACGCCCCCATAGATAAAAAGCGGGTTGTATGATTTGCCCGGCGCACTTGAGACAGCAAGCGAAGCAGCATGCGCCATGCGGTTTGAGGCGCCGACAATAAAATTATCAAAAGTAAAACGCGGATTTAGTCTGATTGAATCCTGGGGCTCTTCCTGGAAAGTTGCGCCAATAGTTTTAAAAACTTTGTTTGTGCCCTTTTTTAAAAGGCTCGGGTTGACTTCAAAATTTACCTCGAAATCCTTCTGGGTCACCTCTTTTAATGCTTGTTTTATCTGGGGTAAATAGGTGGTTTCCACCCAATTTTTGAAGAAGCCGTCAGGCGCTTCCAGAGTAAGGCATAGCCCTTCAATTTTCTTATATTTTAAAGGGTTAATCCAAGTGTCAAAGGAAGTTTCCCCTAAGAGTATTTTCAAGCTTTCTCTGCAGGCTTGCCAGACTTTTTCCATAAGAATGAAAACTTAATTCACAAGATTCACAAGTTATTCACAACAGTTAATTGGAAAGAAAGTTGGTTAAATTATACCCCAATAAATTTGCAATGCAACAATTTTATTGTAACCGTAAACGCTGTGGCTTCATAAAAATAACCAATAACCAAGATACAACCAAGTTCCAATATCCAATAACCAAACAAAATGTTGGTTTTGTTTGAATATTGGAATTTGCCCTTCGACTCGTTTCACTCGCTCAGGACAATCCTGAGCGTAGCCGAAGGATTGCTTATTGGATATTGTTTGGTCATTGTATCTTGGAAATTGTTTATTTCCCCAGTGCATTTATATTGCCATGCTAATTTCTGTCAAAAGTAGTTGACACTCCCCGAGGTTATGTTACAATTTTGCCTATGAAAAAACATCTTAAAACGCCGACCAAAATAAAAGGCAAAAGAAGGCATGGATTCCACGCTAGAATGACCACAAAAAGCGGCAGGAAAGTTCTTCACCGAAGAAGACAGAAAGGAAGAAAGCGGCTAACTGTGTAAACGGTATGAATAAGGCCGCTATTTTTTTAATTTCTCTTTACCAGAAAGTTGCGCACCTCTTCCCTTCCCAATGCATTTATGTTCCTACCTGTTCCTGTTATGCTAAGGATGCATTTGCGCAATACCCCTTTTTCAAGGCCCTTGGCTTGGCATGCAAGCGCATATTAAAGTGCCATCCTTTTGCAAAAGGTGGATACGATCCGGTTAAATAAAAAACCTCAAAATAAAAACAACGCGGAGGCCAAAATCTAAATGGAAAAAAGATTGATACAAACTCTTCTCATAACCTTTTTATTCACAATGGGTTACATGTATTTTGTCTCAAAATATGCCCCAAAACAGCCAGTAACTGTCCCGCCCACGGTAGCCGAACAAAAAAAAGCCCCCCAGAAAGAAGAAATACCATTCAATACCCCTGAAGAGCTTTCCAGCGCTACTCTAGGTAATTTTGTCATAACTTATTCCAACAGAGGCGGTTATATAAAAACTATCTATCTAAAAGATTACCAAACGCAACTTTTCTCTGAAAATATAGGCTTTTCCCAGGCAGATAAAGATTTAGAGTTTAAAACGGAAGTTAAACAAGACAGGATTGTATTTTCAGGCGCCGGCAAGCAAAAAGAGTTTATTTTTAAGAAGAATATACTGACGATGAAATTTTTTCCTGCGCCGACTTCAAATGTAACTATTTTTTCTAACACTTTGAACCCCAAGAAATTAGAACGATATAATGCCCAGGAAATTTTTTATTATAAAGATAACCATTTCCAACACCTGGTTCCGCAAAAAATTAAGGAACAAACAGTAAATCACGTTGATTTTGCCGGTACCCGGAATAACTATTTTTGCCTTTCGCTGATTAAAGGTTCTTATAATGTAGAGTGGCAAAAGATTTCCGACCAGGTTTTCTTGCTCGCCCCTCCCCCGGTTTCCGAAATTTCTTTATATGTTGGCCCGTGCTTAGAGGCTAATCTAAAAACCGTAGGCTTGGAAGGCGTGATAAATTATGGTTTTTTCCATAGTATTGGCGTGGGCTTGGCTAAACTCCTCTATTTCTTCCATTCCCTCAGTCATAACTGGGGCGTAAGTATTATTATTTTAGCGGTAATTGTCTATATTATTCTCTTCCCCTTCACCATGAAGAGCACAAAAGCCATGCGGAGAATGCAGGAGCTCCAACCGCAAATGGATGCTTTGAGAAAACAATACCAGAATGACCCGCAAAAACTCAATAAAGAAATGCTGGAGCTGTACAAAAAGCACAAAGTTAACCCGATTGGCGGATGTTTACCTTTGCTCTTCCAATTCCCAGTCATTATTGCACTATATCAGGTATTATTAAAATTTGTTGAGTTAAAGAATGCTCATTTTTTGTGGATTAAAGATTTATCCATACCGGATCACGCCTTTAAACTGCCCTTACCGCCGCCAGTGAACTATCTTAATGTTTTACCACTGCTCATTGTGCTGGTGGGTTTTCTCCAGCAAAAATATGCTAACCCTGCAGGTAGCTCTCCGGATCAAAAAAGAATGGGGTTTTTTATGATTGGATTTATGGGGATTATTTTCTATAATTTCCCTGCTGGGCTTTCTCTTTACTGGCTTATGCAAAACATGCTTACCTTTGCCTATCAGTTAAGGATCACCCGCGCTCAGTTTTCACGTGAAAACTCATAAAACCCGCGTAAATATTGAGTTTTCAAGACAGGCCTTTTAACCCTTTAAAGTTTTCACGTGAAAATAAAAACTCATAAACATTTCAGGCACGGATTCAAACGGATGGTTGCGGATGTAAACGGATAAATCTTATAATTATCCGTATAAATCTGCAATCATCCGTGACGTTCGTCCCTGAAAAATAAAAAAATGAGGCGATTCCAGTTAAAAAGCTCTTGACAACTACACTTTTGTGGTATATGTTTAATATTAATAGCAAAATTTCACGTGAAAATTACAAAACAATAAATTTCTATCAATTTCTACAAATTTCTATAAATATCAATCAAAATTAATTGTACTCAATCTAACCGTTTTCACGTGAAAATAATACCAGCTGAAATCAAGCATGAGTAAAATAATCGGTATTTGTAATCAAAAAGGCGGAACTGGCAAAACCACAACCGCCATCAATTTAACCTCTTATTTAGGCCTTGCTGGTAAAAAGGTGCTGCTGGTTGATATGGACCCCCAGGGCAATGCCACATCCGGTTTAGGCTTTAACCCCGAGAACAAACATTCGGTTTATGATATCATTTCTGCCGGTATTGGTGTTGAAGAAGCAATCTATCCAACCCAATGGGCGAATATCTCAATCATTCCTTCCCATATCGCGCTTACCGGGGGCGAAATAGAATTAGTTAATATCGAAAATCGAGAGCTGCGCTTGCGCGACGAATTAAAAAAGGTAAAAGACGCATTTTCCTATGTCATTATCGACGCGCCGCCATCACTAGGGTTGCTTACCGTAAATGTCTTAGTCGCCGCTGATAGCGTAGCGGTTCCTGTCCAATGTGAGTATTATGCTCTGGAAGGTATTTCGAAATTATTGCATACCATCGAACTTATCCGAGACAGGTTAAATCCGTATCTCGATATCGAAGGCGTTTTGTTGACCATGGCAGATTTTCGTACCCGGCTTACTTTGCAGGTAATCGAGGAGGTCCGGAAGTTTTTCAAAGAGAGGACCTTTAACACGATTATTCCGCGCAACATAAAACTTGCCGAAGCTCCAAGTTTCGGCAAGCCGATACATTTTTATGATCCGTTTTGCGTCGGCGCCAAAGCCTATCTTAATTTAGCCGAGGAAATTTTGAAAGAGAAAGTAATCATCAATATGCCGTTTAGGCTTTCAAGCGAAACAGAGTCTCAAGCCTCGACAAATAATTTAATTGGAGGAAATTAAAAATGGAAAAAAAAGTTTTAGGCAAAGGATTAGATGCATTGATACCAAGAAAAATTCCAGCCCAAGGCGCAGCAAAAGAATTTATTTATTTACCGCTCCATAAGCTACGGCCGGGTAGGTACCAACCGCGCCAGGAAATGGGCGAAACAGAACTTGAGGAGCTGTCCCGTTCCATAAAAGAGAAGGGGATGATCCAGCCGATTATCGCCAGAAAAGTCGGCGAAGAAAGTTACGAAATTGTTGCCGGAGGCAGAAGGTTTTATGCTGCTAAGTCATTGGGGCTCAATGAGATACCAACAATTGTCCGCGACCTCGACGACAAAGACACCTTTATTTTTGCCATTACGGAGAATCTGCAAAGAAAAGATTTAAACGCCATAGAAGAGGCTGAAGCTTTTCGCCGGCTGATTGATGAATTCGAATTTACCCACGACGATATTGCCCGCTTTGTCGCTAAAGACAAAACTACGATTGTCAATTCGCTGCGGTTGTTTAAGCTGCCGAAAGAAATTCAGGAAGCTTTAAGAAAAGGGCTGATTAGCCGCAGCCAGGCAAGGACAATACTTGCTTTGGAAAACGAAGCTGACCAGCAGAAACTTTTTCACGAAATCCTCAAAGGCGGCTTAAGCGTCCGGGAGATAGAAAGAAAGGTTCAACGCGTTTCCAAGAAGAAAAAAAGCGCGGATCCTTTTGTGCTTGAGGTGGAGGATAAGCTGCAGAAATCCTTAGGCACAAAAGTAAGGATATTTAATAAAAAAAACAATCGCGGGAAAATTGTGATAGAATACTTCACTTTAGAAGATTTGGAAAGAATAATAAAACGGATAGCAAACTAGCTAGCCAAACACACTTCCAGATTTTTATATCCAAAGGAGGATAGCAGTATCATGAAAAACGAGGCCACTTTAGTTATTATTAAGCCGGATGGTCTGAAGAAATCTTTAACCGGAAATATTTTGAGCCGGCTTTCGGAAACCAAACTGAAAATAATCGCGGCGAGAGTTCTGAAGGTGAGCGAAGAGCTCGCCAGCAAACACTACAGCCATTTAAAAGACAAACCATTTTTCCCCGAACTAATTAAGTACATAACCGGCCAGCTTCACGGAGAAAACCGGGTTATGGCTTTAATCTACTGGGGTAAAGACGCAATCGGTAAAGTCAGGCAAATTGCCGGCGCAACCAATCCCGAAGAAGCTGACCCGGTAAGCGTCAGAGGAGCTTATGGCAGAATTTTAACCAGCGGCCTTTACGAAAATGTTATTCATGCCTCAAGTGATCCGGCTGAGGCAGAGAGGGAGATAAAACTCTGGTTTGAGCCAGAAGAAATAGTCTACGAACTCTACCCTTCGGAAGAAAGAGAAATTAAAGGCACGAAAAAGCGAGCGTGGAAATAAGAGGATAAAGTTTGTGATTATTTTCACAAGCTTAGCCAAAAAGAAGACAGGGAGAAAAGCATGAGATCAATGACAGCCTATGCCAATGTTTACAAAAAACAAAAGCAACAAACCATACAAGTAACATTGCGTTCCACAAATTTTAAATACCTCGAAATCGCCATGCACGATTTCCCGTCGCACAATGTCTTGCTTGAAGAGAAAATAAAGGACGACATTAAAAAAACCATCACCCGGGGCAAAATCGAAGTTTATATATATTTAAAAGGGCACATGGAAAGCGAAGTTTTTATCGATGAGCTCAATCTTGCAAAGTATATTTCCGAAGCCAAAAAGTTAACCAAGAAATACAATCTCGAGCAGAAGCTTAAAATCAGCGATTTTTTAAACCTGCCCCAGGTTGTTTCCTGGAGCGAAAAGAGGATGGAGGAGAATCTTATCCTTGCTGCAGCAAAAGAAGCTATAAAAAAGCTGCTCGAATTTAAGGAGGACCAAGGAAAAGTTATCCGCCAGGACATGCTCAAGAACCTCAAATATATTAAAGAACACATCGCTACCATAAAAGAAAGTAATGCCAAGGTAGTCAGCCTCGAAAACGGAAAAGAAGATATCAATGAAGAAGTTGCACTTGCCTCGTTTTACGTGGCGGACCTGGAAAAGAAAATAAATTCCAAAAAATTACTCTCAAAAGGCCGTTCGATAGACTTCCTAACCCAGGAAATATTGCGTGAATTAAACACATCAAGCAGTAAAACCAAAGACAAAGCTATTGCACCGCTGATTGTTGAGTCGAAGAATTATTTAGACAGGATAAGAGAGCAAGCGCAGAATGTCGAGTAATCCCAGAATCTTCATACTTTCCGGTCCCTCCGGTGCAGGGAAAACAACTCTCCTCAATATACTTTTGCGTAAAAAAAATATACAGAAAAAATTTGTGCGGGCAATCTCTTTTACGACAAGAAAAAAACGGCCCGGCGAAAAAGAAGGAAGGGATTATTTTTTCATAAGCAAAAAAGAATTTTTGGCCCTCAAGAAGCAAAATTTTTTCCTTGAGAGCCAGAGAGTGTTCGATAATTACTACGGCACGCCAAAATATTTTTATGAAGAAGCAAAAAACGAAGGCAAAAACCTTATTCTTTGCATAGATGTTAAAGGAGGAATGTATTTGAAAAGTAAATACAAACTTGATAGAATAATTGCTCTTTTTATAACCGCTCCGAGCGAGCTTGCTTTACGCAAGCGGCTAAAAGGCCGGATAGAGGATGATGAGACGATACAAAAGAGAGTAGCGCTTTCTTCGAAAGAAATGGAATTTGCAAAACATTACGACGGGATTATAATCAATGAGGATTTAAAAAAAGCCTCAGCGGCTCTTGAGAAAATTGTTCGGCAAAACCTAAATAATTAATGGAGGTTATATGGTCGCAAAGCATATTCATCTCGAAAAATTAATCGGCGCAGGAAACGGCTCGATATATAAACTTACGATTCTTGCCGCCAAACGGGCATTGCAGCTTGCCGACGGCGATAAGCCTTTGGTGGACAAGCCGGCAGACAAAGTTTTAGATACCGCCTTAAAAGAAATTGCCGAAGGAAAAATCTGCATAAAGACGGAAGAGAAGAAGTAAGTATTTGACTTCTGTGTAAATATGTATGGGAGTTAAATATAAAGTTAATAGTAATTTTTTTAAAAATTGGTCAAGAAATGGGGCATATGTTTTAGGCTATTTGTTTGCGAATGGAAGCCTTGAAGACGCCACTTATTTGAGAGGAAAATATTTACGAGTTACAAGTTGTGATCTTGCGATTGTTCAGGCGATACGCAGTACGCTTGGTTCCGAACATAAAATTGTAAAATTACCGCCAAACACAAGAAATGGCCGGTACCGTTATTTTCTCAGAATAGGCGATCATACCATGTATAAAGATTTAATAAATTTAGGGCTTACGCCAAAGAAATCAGCAACGATGTTATTCCCTAAAAATATACCCTACAATTTAATGAAGAACTTTATACGGGGCTATTTTGACGGCGATGGAACTATTCATCTTGAAAAAAGGAAAAATAGTTTTATCCCTCGCGCGGTTTTTACTTCCGGCAGTAAGAAATTTCTAGAAAGCCTTTCGGCAACAATTGCCAATCATTGCGATTTGAGAAAAGATAAAAAAATTTATGATAGCCATCGCAGTTTTCAATTAGTTTATAAAACAAAAGAAGCAATAAAAGTAATGGATTTCATGTTCAATAAATTAAACAAGAAAGATCTCTTCTTGGAAAGAAAATACAGCACTTATAAAAATTATAAATCCGTTTTTTCTTAAATAGAAGAATTGGCGGCGTACCCAAGTGGCAAGGGAGAGGTCTGCAAAACCTTTATGCAGCGGTTCAAATCCGCTCGCCGCCTTTAAAGTCTATGCAATATAGTTTTTATAAGGTGCCGGAGTGTTGGAATGGCAGACAATGCAGACTTAAAATCTGCTGTTTCGTAAGAGACGTGTGGGTTCGAGTCCCTCCTCCGGCATTCTACTTCGCCCTTTGGTAGGAGCGTAATAGCTTTGGCGGGCTTCGTAGGAATAGTTCCTGCGAAGCGCGTCAGAGCTATTGCTTACCTAACAAAGCGCGAAGCAGAAGGGCACTTGGCTCAGCCTGGCTAGAGCACTTCCTTGACATGGAAGGGATCACAGGTTCAAATCCTGTAGTGCCCATTTGTTTTCATACAATGTTTAGCGTATGGGAAAAGCAAATTGACTTTTCTCAAAAATATCTTAAACTATACGCTAACTTCTATACGCTATTTTCGGGGACGTCGTCTAGCCTGGTTTAAGACCCATGCCTGTCACGCATGTGACCGAGGGTTCAAATCCCTTCGTCCCCGCCATTACTTTTAGCCTTCCTGCGTAATCCCTTAGCTATCATACAAAAAAGCGAAATTGCTTGTAAAACAAAAAGGGGTGCAAAATGAATGAAGCTGCGAATGCCAAACTAAGTAAATTAGCACTTACAAGTTTAATCGCAGGAATTTTGGGGTTTGTGGTATTAACACCTTTGGTGGAACTTATTGCTTTCATATTTGGCTTTATTGCATTGAATGAAATTAAGCATTCCAATAATTCCTTAAAAGGAAGAGGATTGGCTATCGCAGGTATTGTGTTAGGGGTAGTTGCATACTTATTGATTATTTGCGGGATATTATTTGCAATTTCTTTTCGTTCACATTATAACCCATTTAGAGTGCCAACAACTTCAATGGAGCCCGCGATTAAAAAAGGCGAGAGAGTTATAGTTGACAGAGAAGCCTATATAAATTCACTGCCCCAAAGGGGTGATCTTGTAGTTTATGAAATGAAATTTGAAGGTAAAAAACAATTATGGATAAAAAGAATCGTTGGGCTTCCCAAGGAACAACTAAAGATTAAAGATGGCAATATTTATATTAATAATAAATTAACCTCAGAGTTGCCCAAGGGAATTTATTATTATAATGATGGTGATTTTGGCAAAAAAGGGCAAATAGTTACAATGCCAAATAATTGTTATTATATGCTTGGCGATAATTCTCTAAACAGTTTTGATAGCAGATTTACTGGTTTTGTAAACAATAAAGATATTTATGGCAAGGTTATAAGCGTATACGAAGGGAAATATCCACCCAATCTTATGGAGCTGATACGTTCTTTTTTGCAGAAATAGGCGACCTACCATTTAAAAAATAGCCCTTGAAAAAAAGAAAAGTATATTGTATACTTGTGTTGTAACCATTACAACACATTCCCGAACGTGCGGATAAAGGAGGTAAGAAATATGACTTTTGGAGGGTTTGTAAAAGAGAACCGTTTAAAACAAAAAATGGGGCTTCGTGTCTTTGCGGCAAAAATAGGCGAAGACGCTGGAAACTGGTGCAGGATAGAAGGTGGTAGGCTGTCAGCTCCCAGCGACATCAAGATACTGAACAAAATAAGCAAAGTGCTTGAGCTTGGAGAAAAGCAAAAGGAAATCTTGTTTGACCTGGCTGCTAAGGATTCCAAAGAAAAAGTTCCCGCAGATATAAAGCAGCAAATTGCGGCAAATAAGATTGTGCCGATACTGTTCAGGACTATTGACAAGAAAAAACTATCTAAGGAAAAGTTAAAAAGTCTCATCAAAAGAATCCAAGATGAATATTAAAAAATACATAAAGTGGCATAAATGCCTTCCGCTTGAGCAACACGCCGAAAAAATCCACGAAACATTAAATGCACCGTCCCCATTGATATAGATTATATTGCTGAACAGATGGGGCTTGAAATTTTTGGCATCAATAGGCTTAAGGAAGATTTTGGGCTCTACGGATTTTTGGGGAAGGTCAAAAAACGGTTTACTATTTTTGTTCAAAGAAGCGATTTGAATTTGACAAATTATCACACAAATTACACTATCGCAGAAGAGCTATCGCATTATATTTTGCACAAAGAATATTTTAAAGACGTTAACGATGTCCAGGAAGCGTTGGAATTTTACACTAAAATAAGCAAAGAATCAGAAATGATGATGGAGATAAATGCCAAATACTTAGCAGGAGCTATTTTAGTTCCAAAAGACGATTTAGCACGCAGGGCAAAAGAGCTGTATATAATAAATGAGCCGCTGTTTAAGGATTTGTTAAAGAACGGCAATGACGAAACGTGCGAGAACATTATTATAGCCTTGTCTTCATCGCTAAGCGATGTTTACCACGCCCCAGAAGGAACAATTTCTTTCCGATTAAAAACAAAAGCCGTTGATTTTAAAGAATATCTTAAAGGCAGATGCAACCAACGCAGTAAATAACAAAATACTTTCTTCTATAAACCGCACTTTTTCTTAGAATAAATCTTTCCATAAAAGCAAACGTAAAAAGTTGACAGCCGTATTCATGCAAAGTATAATTCAATCAATATGATTATCGTCCCAAACGAATTAACCTTATATTTATTAGCTTTTTCAACGCAGGACGCCTTTTTTATTTTACCGATAATATATTGCAGAGGGGTTTGTCATAAGAGCACGAATGGGGGGCGTGACTTAAAGGTTACCCTAAAAGAGTGAATAATTTATAATAACTTACTTAGCGTAAGAAATTCTTGCGCTAGGTCGTTATGGGAGGTCAAAATGTATGCAGCCATTATTGCCTTAATTGTTATTCTTGGTTTCTCAATCCGAATCATCCAGCAATACCAAACCGGAGTAGTTTTTCAGCTTGGCCGATACTCAAGAACTCTACAACCAGGCTTAAATCTTATTATTCCTCTGATCGAATACACAAGAATTATTGATATGCGGGTATCAACCAATGATATACCCAAGCAGCAGGTTATAACTAAAGATAATGTTCCTGTCTCAATAAATGGAGTCGTATATTCTAAGGTCGTAAACGCAAAAACCGCGGTTATTGAGGTGCAAAACTATATGTATGCAGTCTCCCAATACGCCCAAGCTGCCCTTAGGGATGTCGTAGGCGGTATGACACTTGATGATCTGTTAGCTGAAAGACAAAAGATTGGCGATGAAATAGAAGCAGTCATCCAGAAACAAGCAGAAAGCTGGGGTTTACAGGTTACCGCCATAAAGATACAAGACGTAGATATGCCTGAAGAATTAAAGAAAATGATGTCAAGACAAGCTTCCGCAGAAAGAGAAAAAAGAGCCACCATTACCAAAGCAGAGGGTGATAAGCTAGCAGCTTTTAATCTTGCGGAAGCAGCAAGGACAATGGCTCAATCCCCGGGTGCTATGCAGCTTAGGACTCTTCAAACAATAGACGGTCTTGGGCCGACACCATCTAATACAGTTGTTCTTGCGGTTCCAGTAGATATATTGGAAGCAGTAAGAATGTTTACAACAAGGCTTGCAGAAAAGAAGCAAGAATAGAAGCTAGATTTCATTTTAACTATTCTAACGATAAAACTATGATATACCTACAGCCATTTTTTCCATTTATTATATTTATTGTAGTTTTTTTCGCTATTTTTTATGTTACTAACAGAAAAAGGCGAAAAGTTCTAAGAAATCTTTCAAATCAACTGAACGGTTCCATTAGCAACATTATTTTCTGCCCTACCTTAAATTGTGAATATCAAGGTTTAAGGTTTTTTATTACTCTTATTCCACCAGGAAAATCTTCCCCGCCGTATTTAAAAATTTCTCTCATCAAGGACTCTTCTTTTAAATTAATGATATACAAAGAAGGTTTTTTTAGCCATTTAGGAGAGAAACTAAGGATAATTCACAAGATAAAAACCAATGATGAGTCTTTTGATAGAGATTTTCTCGTTTTTTCAAACAACCCCGCACAAGCTGCCATTTATTTCAATAATGAAAATATGAAGAATACAATAAAAGAATTGTTTAATAATGGATTTTACCACCTGCTAGCAAACGGTAAACGGATTATAATTCAAAAACCAGACTATATTTAGAACAAGATACAGAACCCGCATTCATAACTGGTATCTTGCAGAAATTAGTTTTAATTTCAAATCCTCTCTATATGTAGTGAAGATTATTTTTTAAAATATCTAATTCTAATAGCAATATTGCAGAGGGTTTTTTGTTGGATTGAAATAATAAAAAAGGAGAAGTATGGATAAAAAAATAAGTGTTATTTTATCGTTAATGTTTTTGTTTATTTCTTCATCAATCTTTGCTGAAACAATCGTCCTTAAATCAGGTAAAACAGTAGAAGGTAAGATACTTGAGAAAACAGATAAATATATCAGGGTAGATACAGAAGGTATGGACTTGCCCCGATAAAATAGACACCTAATCGGTTATTCTTCTCTCGAACTCTTCAGGGCTTACGTACCCTAGGGTTGAGTGAAGTCTTTTACGATTATAAAAGATCTCTATATATTCAAATATCG
>JAJYOP010000003.1 GCA_021796115.1 bacterium | reverse complement strand
GTCAATTTTTCTTAAAAACAAATGACTAAAAAAACATCTAACCTATTTAAATGGATAGTTATTTGCTTGATACTCTATATCCCGGTCTTTGTAGGCTCAATTATTCTTCCTTTATTTTGCGGCTGCCTTCCTTATGATTATGAGGGATTATGTTATCTCCCAGCTTTATTCGCTGGCATTTTTATTTATTTACCACTAATTCTTGTATTTCTTTTATTTATTATTCGTTTAAAAGATTTTTTATTTCAAAAATACCCAAAAATATTTACAACTATCATTTTTGACATTTTCTTTTGTCTAATCCTTTATGGAGTTCTTTTATCCCCTCTTATTAGTTCTGCTGTCCATTTTAGTCTAGGGTTATGGTTACTTCGCCCTACACTATTTACCATCGCCATTTTTTTACTTTTGTATTTAGTAAAAAAATATCACAAAAGATCTCTAGATATCGAGCTTGCCCTAATTCTTTCTGGGATTCTTCTTATTCTTATCAGATTATGGTACTTGATTCATTGCAATCTTCATCTTTTCTAAATAGAACCTTTTTTCTACCACCTCCAATCCATCCCTACTGACACAAGATCCTTGTCGTAAGCATAGAGGGGTATGTTGGATGAGGTGATTGTTCTTGTGTATTCCAAAGAGACAGTTGTATTTTTATCTCTGCCTATGTCTTTGGACAGGCTCCAGGTGAAATTCCTTGAGATATCTTTTCTGTACACATCGAAAAATATGTTTGAATTATCGTAGTGGTAATTTTTGTATTCAAAATCAAAGTTAAACCTTATGTCTTTGGGCAAAGTGTACTGGAGTCCCGCTAAACCTTTGTTTCCCTGATAATCCCAGTTACTTCCCTCGGCGAATTCCTTGTCGTAAAAATAGCCGGCTTTCAGGAAATGTTTTCCCTGATTGAATCTCAGGAAATGAACAAGACCGACTTCATCGTTATTGGCATTCCTTCGGTCCTCATCGTATAAAGGATTTTCGTAAAAGTTTTTGTTCTGAAAAGTGTATTGAAAAAGAGTGAGGTTTTTCGGCGTCTCTTGAACGAACAGAATCGGCCTGATGGTGTTGCGGTAAAGAAAAGACTTCCAGTCGGATAAAAGGTAATCGTAGGAATAAGTCAACCGGAAGGTTTCGTTGGGAAAGCTGGTCTTCCGGTCGGAATAAAGCCAATCCAAAGAAACAATGTGGTCCTGAACGTCGTTATGCGGCAGAGAGTTGGCAATGGTCTGATACAGACCGTAAGAAGCAGAAAACTGGGAATGGTAAGTCCTTGAAAGCGCGTATTCTCCTTTCAAATACGATAACTCAATGGTAGTTTTTCTTTTTTGACTTCCGAGATTATAAACATCGGTGGTAGGAACCAGGATTAGATTGTCATCGTATTGGAATCTGGTGGTTAATTGAAAATTGAGCCGTTTTTCTTTTGGCTTGCTAGGTTTTAGCGTCAATAACTGCTGGGAGGGACTCGCTAAGGGAGAAGCTGGATCGATTTCAATTACTTTTTTATAGATTTCCCCGGCTTCCTTTGTTTTTCCTGAGTACGTCTTCGCTAGTCCCGAATAATAAAGATTAAGCTCTTCGATGGATTTATCCTGGGTTTTATTTTTTTCAAAATACGAGAGGGCTTTTTGCCAGTATCCCAGATTGAAATAACAATAACCCAGAAAATACCCCAGGTTTTCTCTTTCAGGCGATTGCTGGAACACCTTTTGTAAATAGGGAATCGCATCTTCAAATCTTCTTTCCTGGATTAAAACCATCCCCAGCTGGAAACGGGCGTCTGAATAGCTTGAATTCAACCTTACCGTCTTCTTGAAATATCGGGCTGCCTCTTTTGTCTCTTTTAACTGCAAATGGGTTAAGCCGATATAGAAAGGAATGTCGGCGTCCTTCGGGAAAAGCTTCTCGGCTTTGAGGAAATCCTCGAGAGCCTTTTTATAATTGCCGTCTTTGTATTCTTTCATCCCGGAAACCAAAGGCTGGTATTTGGACTCATCGGAAAAGGATAAAGATTGGCTACCTACTAAAAACAACGAAAGAATCAACACAATCCTTAAAATCTTTTTCATTCCCCTCCTGATTTTCTTCCGGAGGCCCATATCTCCTAATCTTGCTGCGGTTCGTCCACCACCGGCTAACAAATGACATCTTACTCCAATAATCTTAAAAAACAAAGATAATTCCCGTTTCCATGTTTTTGCTCTCTTATTTCTTCTTTTCTTTAACGGGCGCGACATGAAGGCCGGCTAACTTCTCCAGCGGCATCTCGAGGGCCTTGTTGTCGTTTCCAATCCGATAATCAATAACCAGGTCCTTGGGGTTTGGAATTGTCGGGAAGAAAGCACTTCCGGAAATCGTGGCATTTCCCGCAAGAGTAACCGTGGTAAACTGTCGTCGGAAGATTTCGCTGTCAATTTTGGTTCTGTCCATCAAGTCGTTAGTAACCTGCTGTGAAGGAGCCATGGCAAAGAGAGTAGTAGCGGTGTCGGCTAGCGGAATCATGGCCATATTGGTAGCGATTGAGGCGGTTTGCGCCACAGTGCTAACTATCGCGTCTGTACCCAATATCGCCGCCGTACTCATATCCATATTTTTATATATTTTTGCCACCCCTTCCTCCATTGATTCCAGCTGAGCGGCGCTGGCTCCGCTGTGGACATAGACGCCCCTTGGATCAATCATCCGGATTTGTTCAAGCGTAATCGTCTTATTCGTGATGCTCCTTAAGGTGAGGACATACTCATCCCAGCAGGCGCCCTTTACCCAGGAGCCTGGGCCGTTAGGAACTATTACATAATTCAAAGAGACGCTGAAGTTGTCGTCTTTTGCGGAAATCCCCAGATCAGGCGGGGGCGCTGATGGGGTCGTAATCATACGAGTGGTGGCGCAGCCGGAAATAAATACGACCATCGAGAAAAAAATAAATAATCTTTTTATCATCTCATACCTCTTTTGTTCTGGTTATTCTTGGCAATTAAATTGAAGAATTTTAGTGCAGAAAAAACACTTTCCCCTTAAAGGAATTCCTGTTAATTTACACCTTGATTCATTCAGCCAAGATTTTCTCAGATATTACCCTGATTACTTCCGGCCTTGCTTAAATCCTTCCTGATAGGACTTGGGATTATCCCTGTCCCCTTTATAAGGGTTGTCGATGTGGTCATTAAGCATCTTACTGGCAATATCGCTTTTTCTATCGTTTTCCTTGCTTCTTGCGCCGTCGGCAAAACCCTTGTCAAACGATTCTCTCGCATTCTTAGACATTCCAATCACCTCCCTTCGTCATTGATAGATTTTATCCACCGCTCTTTTTACATCCTCATTCATTAAGCTGGCATAAACCTGCGTGGTTCTGATACTTGAATGGCCCAACTGCTCCTGGACCATCCTCAAATTATGGCTGCTTGATTTATAAAGAAAACTCCCGTAAGTATGCCTAAGGCAGTGAATAGAGTAACGGCTTTCGAGACCGGCAAGCCTGAGGCACCTTTTAAAGGATTTCTGCAAAGCTCTTTTGGTAAGTTGCTTCCCCTTGTTGTTGGTAAATAGATAATCGCTTTTGGTTATGGTTTTTTCTTTCCAATCCGAATAAAAAAGACACTCATTTTTGAATGTCTCTGGTATATAAACAGTCCTTGGTTTATCGCCCTTGCCCCGTTTAACGGTCAGGGAAGACTGGCTCTCTTTCAAGTGAAAATCAGATTCTTTCAGATTAACCATCTCTTCCACCCTCAACCCGGTAAACAGCCCCAGCTCCACCATAAACCAATCCCGCACGGGAACGATTTTGTTTTCTTTTAACGCCCTGTTTTTCGCCTCTTTCAGCTTTTGGCGTAATCTCTTAACCTTCTCTAAGTTGAGATACTTTGTTTCGTTGACGGTCCAAGAAAAGTGCCTATTTTTAGGCTTTCTGGTGGAAAGTTCGTCTTTCATCAGTTTGATGAACTTTTTGAAATTGAGTTTAAGCATAGAAAAGATAGTTAAATAGAGGAAATTAAGAAGGAATCAGGAAAGAATCGCGGGAAGGTAAGCAGAGATAACTGGTGAGAGAAACAAACAGGTTTACTTTTAAAGATTATCAGATTTTGAAGGAAAAAAGAAGAGTTTGCGACGGGATTATGGCAGGCAGGGGAAACAAAAAAGGTTCACTTTTCTGATGAAAAGTGAACCTTAGCTCTAATATACAGCAGAAAAATTGGCTGTCAAGAAATTTTTGAAGAACTTGAAAAAAATAATTTTTATGATATCATTAACCAAAGAAAGTAAAATCCTCAAAATAAGGAGACTCTGAAGTGAAGAAACAACTCCTCATATTATTAAGCATCTCCCTTATGCTATTATTAGGTGCTGGTTGTGCACGCACTGCTGAAAAATTTGAAGAAACTAATAAGAATTCATCCTCAAACATTCCTGTTTTAGACACCAAAATTGACTCTCTCAAAAATAAAATTCAAGAAAATACCGAACAAAATATCTCAATAGAAAGAAGGCTTAGTGCAGTTGAAGAAAAACTTTGCAAAGTTAAAGACTTAGAACCAGAAGTCAGTCAAATTCATACTCAAATAGATAGAAACCTAACTCATGGAATAAACATTACGATATTAATAATAGCGACTCTTACTTTTATTATAACCTTGATGGCGGTGGTTCTCGGACAATATATTATAAATAGAGTTAAAGAATTTAGGACTGACATAAACGACAGTCTAGCTATGGTCCGCAACAACAATGCCATAAGTCTTTTCTATAAGAAAAAATTTGAGGAGGCGATAAAAGAAGGAGAGAAAGCATTAAAACACGTTATAACAGCACATGGGGAGAAACCTATCGATCTAGAGAAAAAAACTTTTTTATCAATAGTAAAGAGCAACCTATCTTATTACTGGGTAGCAGCAAATAAAATCGATAATAAAGAAATCGCTTTACAATATGCAAAAGAGGGATTAAAAACAGGCAAGATTGCCTATGTGGATAATTTTCTCTATATATTTATGAAATTAGCTAAAACAAGGGAAGAAAAACTACACTGGAAAGAAATCTATCTCGCTTATAAAAATGAGGTGGTTGATTACCATAAAAAACTTCACCTGAAAAATAGTAGTTTACAACGGGATTATGAAAATTTCTTTCGAGAAATTAATATAGTATAAACAGGCAGAAGTTAAGGACCTGGGGTTGGTTCAGGTATTGCAGATTTTAAATACAAATAGATTTTTCTCATTATTCGATCCTTCCTTTAAAACAATCGACCTTTAATCTCTCAATTAAGATATACCATAAAATTCTTATTTTTACAGGGTAAATGTGCTGGAAGCTGAAAACGTTTTCTTATTCAAGGTTGGATTAATATTCTTACGTAACCCCTTTATTGACATATTTTTATGATAAAAAACAGAAATGGACTTATATATCTACACTAATATTGTCGCAAAATAATTTGGTTTGTCAACTTTTTTCGTATTTTTCTTTTTTTCGTATTTTTGCCGTATTTTTGTATTTTTAGGTTGAAAAATATATTTATCTCTGCTCCAAATATTCAAATTCATATTCAGCTGCAAATAATTTAGTTTCTTTAGGAGTCAATCTTTCTAACGCCACCTTAATCGCTTCTTCTGATTTATCAATACCTATCCATTTTCTACCCAAATCCTGCGCTGCTTTAAGTGTCGTGCCAGAACCACAAAAACAATCCAATACGATGCTGTCCTTGTTTGAGGAGGTTTCAACTAATAATTTCAGCAAATCTAAATTTTTTTCAGTTGGATAAACAGGATACTGCGGGTCCTTGAATTCGATTATATCCTGTATTTTCTTTCCGTATTTTTCATCAGCATAGATTTTTCTTCTGGGAACGCCGTTTTTTGACCATTCAATCAAGCCTTTTTTATCAAGTTCTTCCAAAACCGCCGGTTCGCTTCTCCAGTGTCTTCCCTTCGGAGGCAGCATGTCTTTCCAATGCTGTCCTGTCGGACCATTCTTGGTCTCTCCGGGAGCATGCAAAGGAATCGTTGTATATCTTCTTCCGTCCTCGTCAATTTTCTTAAATAACTTTTTTATATCCTCCTCTGAAAACCGGCTTTTGGGTTCATTCCAGATATGTTTTCCTGTCTTTGAATAAAACAGGATTAAATCCTTGATATTTCCAAAAGCTCTTCTATCAAAATTCTTGGGATTGCATTTAATCCGGGTAATATCGTTAATAAAATTTTCTTTGCCAAAAATCTCGTCCATTAAAACCTTGACATAATGGCCTATTCTGTAATCAATGTGAAAATATATCGATGCCTTTTCCGACATTAGTTCTTTCAGTAAAATCAACCTTTCTTTAATAAATTCGAGATATTCTGGCCCGGTTAACCTGTCATCATAAGCCACGTTATCCGTATTACTCCTGCTGATAGAATTGGCTTTTTCATTACTCATTCTGAAAACATTATTTGTAGAAAAGGGCGGATCTATATAAACCAAGTCGATTCTTCCTTTCAGGCCCCCTTCATCTAGCAAGTATTTCATTACCTCCAAATTATCGCCCTTTATAAGTTTTGAAATACTGCTTGCTTTCCCTTTTTTTGAAATCAAGGTACATTCAGGAATTCTTCCTAAAATTTCATTTTTTGTTTTTTCTTCAACGTAAGTTAAGGACATATTATTTACCTTATACTTGATATAAAAATTCTCTGAAAAGCAAAGCACTCATTATGTTGTATTTAGAGTATGTTGTCGTTATATCCTTGTACATCTTGTTTTTCCCTTCGATATATAAAACCCCGTCCAGAATTGCGACTATTACGGTTTTGACACCGGGGGTTTCTAACGTGCTTATCGCGTCGCTAAACTGCGCATTCTGATGCCCGCCAAAATCGGTCAGGAATTTTGCTTCTCCGATGACAAATTTTGCGTTGAATCTTCCGATAAAATCCAGTCCTTTATTTCTATTATAATTCAGGTTTTTCTTTGCAAAATCCATCATCTCCTTGTCGCTTGCGTCCAAAACAGCATTTTCTTTGGTTGCCAAAAATTCCTTTAATTTTAAAACAGGAACACCTAACACCCCTTTGTTTATCCACCTTCTAAACAAAGGCCCAATCTGACGATTTGTTTCTTTGGGTTCAGAACATCTCTCCCATATTTTATCCAGGCCCAACTCACACAACCTACCATATAACCTATCAACGGTCGCAGGATTTCGACCGATTGCAGCCGGGTCCCGCTTCAGATAGGCAACGTAAGAATCTTTTATCGGGAATAAATCCAAAGACAATAAAAGATTCAAAAGTTCTAATTTATCTTTTTCATTATACGCCTTCTCAATGGCCTTCCATTTTGGCTTGTCTATATCCCGTATCCCTTCGGGGATCGTCGGGTAGACTTTAAACAGCTCGTCTAAATAATTTCTTTGGTTTGCGAATTCGACGCTTAATTTTGTCCAATGGTTCATATTTATACCTCAACTTACGGGATTAAAAATCCCTGTTAGATTCTGCCTTTTCTTACGTCTATTATACCAGAAAGGGGTGAAAGTCTAAATGAAAAGGTATTGCAACATATTATCGGATAAAAATAATCTGTGGTCGACTTCGCTCTAAAATTCATCATGTTGTTACCTGTGTATCCGGTATGTTTGGAACTTTCTTTAACAATTTTCTTCTACGTTCGAATCTTTCCCTAATTTCTTCAGACCAAGGGCGCATATCCAAATATAACTGCTGGGTAGCATCACATATATGTAATAGGCGACCAGTATAATAACGATGATCGGCAAACTTCTTATATCGATCTCCCGCCTCTTTCCATGTATAATCCAGACTTAATTTCGCGAATAACTCTGTCTTCGTAAGTATCAAGACGGGGTTATACGGCTGTTCTGCTTTCCAATACCGCCGGCACCGATTTACAAGTGGTTTAAGTAAATCTTTCTCTTTTTTTGTCAAAAAGTCTTTCAGTGTAGCGAAAACTAAGATAGCTCCAGGAAATCGTTTTGCTAATTCGGACAATTTGCTAATATCTTTTTTTTCAAACTCATTATATGTCTTACATTCAGCAAAAACCGTTCTAACTTCTTCATCTCGATTGAATTTAGATTCTTTCAAGAAAAAACCAAGATCAACCTCTCTTTCTGTTCCGTTGATTGGCATTAAAAAACTCATCATCGGAGTCGTTGCTGCATTAAGTACTTTTGAAAACAACCTTAAAGCCAAGAGCGTTGAATAAGCCCCCTCCGCAGCACCGCTAAGACTAAAAGGACCAAATGTTCTGTAAGACCACTTAATATCATCTGGTGAATAGGACGGGAGGTCAAAGGTATCAAGACAATTAGAACACTGTAATTTATAGTTAAGATTATCAACCGAATACCATGATCGATGCGCGCAAACAGAACATTGTATTGTTGCTCCAAGCCGAAACATTCCAATATCAACATAACGTCTTAACAATTTGTCGGGCTCAAATTTAACAAATCTAGTATTGGCTATTTTTGATATCCTGCCCCAGAAAACTTCTTTTTCTATCTCCTTGCCATCTTCCATATCGCGTAACAATGTTATTAATTCTTCGTTGGCGAGGATTTCAAGACCCCATGTACCACCAAGCCTTTTAATCATCTGTTTTGCAATTAATCCAGGGGAGGAAAGTTGTGAATTAAGTCCATTATCTTTTAGCCAAGCCTTAAAAACATCTTCCGCTTTAGGAATTGGCACGTGGATGCTCCAATTTTTATGCTGAACAAGGTAAACTGATTCTCTTCTTGAGAACCTCCACTCGCGCAAACCAATCCCACTTAGTACCCTCGTGACTTCGTCTCTAGCATCAGGTATTACTTCCGAGTAAATATCGTCATTGCAATAAGTCCGCATACCGATTACATTTGCATAACGCGGGGTTCCATGACCCCCAAAGCGAGTAACAAAAGAAGGATCTAGGGTACGGATGCTTACATTATCCTGGCAACCTCTAAAATCAACCTTATTAGAAGCTACCTCAAGTTCCCCACATGTAGCACCATCTTTATCCCGAGCCCATTCATCCCATAGACGGGGATAGAAACGGTGGAATATCCACCGGAAACCTTTTGCTTTTTCGTCTTTGGCTATATCAAGACCTTTAAAGAATTCTATCGCTGTCTGCTCATCAATAGAGCGGCCTTTTATTACTGATGCATGGATATACCAATCCTTAAATCTTCTGTCTGACCCAGAATTATTTTCAATAAAGGATTTGGCAAATTGCTTGGTCGATTCAAAAGAGATGGCTTGTTTAACGATTGGCACCACCATCCACCCCAAGGCGCGCAGATTCCAGTAATCAATAATATCATGGGTACTGGTAGCATCTATGAAGAAAAGACATCTTCCACCATCGATGCTATTGGATAGTGTTGAATCGATTTCATGATATAGCATTCGCCTAATAAAAAGATTCTCCGGTTTTAGCAAATCTAGATAATTAGAAAACTCAACCCTTTGCTTTTTAGCCTCAAGATGTTTCGCCCAGTATTTATTTAATGCATCCTCAATTTTTGTCGGCAAAGAGCCAAATACACTGGCAAAAAAGAGCTTGTCCTGTTTAGAAAATTGTAGTAAATAAAAATCGATTGGCTTTCTGCGTTTATATTTGAGTTCTTTATCACAGAAGTCAGACAGTATCTCAAACAAGCCAACCCCATATTTTGGAGTACCATCTTCTGCCACTCCAGAAAGTATCTCCGAAGCCGAAATTACATTTTGATTTTTAAGATCGAGTTTTTTCTTTGTACAACTGCCAAGAGGAATAACATAATCTGGATTGAATGTTTCCAAATATCCTGCTAGTATCTCCTTACCATTATAGCGAGAGATAGGATCATTTTTCTTCCATGCATCTGGTGTTCTCGAAAAAACGGGAATGATGGGGTTATAAGTACCGCCCCATAAAAATGAATTTATCTGAATAGCTTCAAAGATAGCCTTTCTATCATTGGGTTTAACAAGAAAAGCCAACCTAAGCGGTCGAAGTCTGATATCTATAGTTCCGTTGTCCATATAAGATTATTATGAAACTTCAAATCCATTCTTTTGTGTATTTAGAATAATTGTACTGGTCGATTAATTTTATCAATGTCTTATCCGTTCTATTAACGCTATGTTTTAGTTTGTCAGCTATTTCTTTAGTAATCTCAAAAAAGTTAATATATTGTCCAGATGGATCTATATTATAGTAGCAATTGTAGGCCCTGGAAATTTTGTCATCCCATATTGGAAAAAATTCCGGAGCTAATAAGTGCAATGCTTTCGCAACAGCCACAGGACTTCTTATGCCCCTCATCTTGCCAGTTGCTATCTGAGTCGCCTGAAGAAAATCCTTAAAAAGTTTTTTTATATATACTCCATCGTCAATAGAATAATTGCAAATATTTCTCTTTCTAAAATCAGCTAATTTTGTAAGATTTTTTTCTATGCAGGCTTCCAACTTATCAAAATCAAAGAACCCATAACGATAAAAGGCCTGATTCCAGGTTAACAAAAGAACTCCTAAACCATTTGCCATGTCGTAGGGTTTACCCCATGAATTATTGATGAGAAAGGTGGCAACTTGATACATGGCTTCGCGTTTCTCGTGCCTCTCAAATTCATTACAACCTCTAATAAATTCGTTTATTCTTGGGATCTTCATTTGACAACTCCTTAATTTATCTTCTCAAGGATAGAAAAAAGCTTACAATTAAGTTTCCAAAATGCGGGAATACTGAAAATTATTAATAAAATTTTCCATAAAAGTTTACCTGGAACAAATCCTATAAGGAAAAATATCAAAGCCAAAAGATAAGAAAGCCCTAAAGAACAATTCCTAAACTGTCTTGTCTTTTTCACCCCTTCTAATTGCCATGTAGTGGGTAGTTTAAGAATATCTTCGGTGGCCTCCATTCTTTTCTCTACCTCGGATATTTTAAAAAGATAGTAGCCTTTTTCTGCTACCTCAGCAGATTGACCCATCTTTGCTGGACCTACCTTAGCAAGCAAGCGACTATATCTCCTTTCTCCAACCTTCTTTTTTGCTTCTTCAATCAAAATTTCTGACTTTCCCAAAGGAAAAATTTCGTTTATAAGTTCATCTTTCCATCCCATTTCATTATATCCTCCTATTTAATAGTCAAAAATATCAAAATCGCCCACAAAAACAATTTTTTCTTTTGAGGTTTTTGTCCGGTGCTTGATTTATGAACCCCTTAAAGATTTGCTCGAAATTATCCATGTTGATTTATATTTTTCTTATATAATTTGAGAAAATCATTAATTAACTCGCCTGATTTTTTCTTAAAATCTTCTAATCCGAATTGTTCAAAAAATATGATGGCTATTTGTATAAACACATTAAAACTTTCTCTTAGGTTATCCTTAACATGGCTTTCGCCAGGTTCAGATAAAAATTGAATTTTTTTAGGAGTATCATCATCTATATATTTATCTAATGCGGTGGCGTTACTATGCTCTATATCTGAATTATACCTATAAACTGTATGGTATAACAACTCCATGTCCTTGCCTGCTTTTTCTGCCTTAGTCTTAATAGAATAGCCCGACCAGTCATATTTTGGTTGTTCGCTTTTATAGTCTTTTCTGAATTTATCTATTTGATCACGAATCTCATTTTTTATTGCTTCCCATTTTTTAAGCTCTACTCCTTGTAGGGAAGGAACATTATAACGATTATCCATCATTTCGGCTATTTCGACTTTGTGTCCCTTTATTATCCAGTCAAATCTCGCCCAGCGCTCGGATAAGTCATCCTTGCCACATCTAGAAATATACGTAAGGTCTATTAACGCATTAGCCATACTCCTGACTATGATACCGGCCTCTTCTCCAAAGCCAAGCTTACATAATTCTTGAATCGAATTGTAGTGTTTGCGGGTTTTTGCGAGCATCGGAATTACTATTAAACTAAACAAGTCTAATTCTTCATCTCGCAGCCCTTTAGCATTAATCTGCTCTATTGCCGAAGTTACAAGATTATACAGCCGCTTGTTCAATTCAAGATGCTCTTTGTATTTATTCTCCACATTTCGTTTGATAATTTCAAAAAAATCTTTTGGGTATTCCATTTCCTAGGTAAGCAATATTATTCAAAAAGCAAATCAATAAAGTATTCTCTAATTTTTTCTGTGTTTTTTCCTTCCTTTCGCCAGCGTTTATTATAGCTTAATCAGTGCCTCCGCTATCCTTTCCATAGTCCCCCTATAACGCGGCCATCGGCCAGCCGAAAATTATAAGATTTTTATTTATTTTACCATTTTCATCTTCAAACTCAACGAAAAACATCCGTGCCGTGATAAAGGCGCAATATAAAAAGTTCGGAAAATATTTTATTGACATCCTTGTTAAAGATGGTATCATCGGGCATTGGAGGTAATAAGGATGGTCAGGTGCTATATCTACGCAAGGGTTTCAACCGATGAGCAGGCTTCCGGCCAGTATAGTTCAATCGAATCCCAGATAGACATTTGCAAACATTATATTCAAATCCAGAAAGAAAAAGGCTGGGAGTTTGTCCACGCCCACACCGATCCGGGATTTTCCGGCAAAGACCTTGAAAGACCCGGGATCCAAAACCTCATCGCTGACATCAAAGCGGGCAAAGTCGACGTCATTATCGTCTATAAGATAGAGCGGCTTGTCAGGAGCATCAAGGACTTCTATAAATTATGGGATATCTTTCAGGCTTATAATGCAACCTTCGTCTCGGCCACCCAGCAATTCGACAGTTCCAACGCCATGGGCAAGCTGATGCTCAATGTCCTCCTCTCTTTCGCCCAGTTTGAGCGCGAGAATACCTCCGAGAAAACCCGCGACAAGATGAAACAAAGGGCTCGCCTGGGCAAATGGCACGGCGGGTGGCTTCCTCTCGGCTATGATTATGATAAGGAGAGAAAGATTCTTCTAATCAACAAAAAGGAATCCGGGGTTGTCAAAAAGATGTTTTCCCTTATAAACGAACAAAGGAAACCCAGCGAAATCGCCAATTATCTCAATGCCAAAGGCGTAAGGACCAAATCGAGAAACATAACCAGAAAAAACGGCAGGCCTATGGAAATCGGCAAAAACCGGCTCAACGAGGATTTTATCAAGAAGATTATTGAAAACTCAATCTATAAAGGCTATGTCTGCCTTGACGGGGAGGAATTCAAGGGAGAACACAAGGCAATCGTTTCCAAAGACGCCTGGGAAAAAGCCAATGAAAAAATCAAACCCAAGAATACGAAAAAAATCGAATACGCCAAAGACAATCACGTCCATCTGCTCAAGGGTTTGGCAAAATGCGGCGAGTGCGATTTTCTCCTGACGCCCTATCCGTCAGGCAAAAAAGACAAACACGGCGCGCCTTATCTTTATTATGCCTGCGGCAGGGTTGTCGATGACGGCAAAAATTCGCCCTGCAAGGTAAGGCTGATCCCGGCCCGCGAGTTTGAAAACGCGATAAAAAAATGCCTCTCGGATTTAGGGCGCAATAAAACCCTGATTGAATCGGCCATAAAAAGCAACCGCAATTATAACGCCGACAAAATAAAGCCGCTTCAGGAAGAGTTAAATAAAACCGAACTGCGGTTACGGGACATGACGGCCGAGATTAACCGCCTGGTAAACATAATGAAATCGAAAGATATGGTCGGCGGGGAAATTACCGGGGAATACAAGAAGCTGCTCAAGGAAAAGGAACTTGTCAAAATTCAGGCGGAAAAACTGCTCATGGATATCGACCGGTGCAAACAGGATGTCATTGACGCCGAGACCGTCAAAAAAACCCTGCTTGCTTTCGATAAAATCATAAACTCTCTCCCTCTGGAGGACCAGAAAGAACTTTTCCAGCTCCTTATCAAGGAAATTACAGTCTGGAGTTTTGATCCCGCAAAAGAAAAAGCCCCTAAACAATCAGGGGCTTTTATCACGAAAATCCGAACTAAGTGGTTCAAAATCAAGCTTTCGCTTTACCAATTCCCTGAAATAGAAACGTATTATAAGTCTCTATCCCAGAGAAAAACAAGTTCGGATTTTCACCCAAATTGGCTCCCCGGCGAGGGCTCGAACCTCGGACATCCTGGTTAACAGCCAAGCGCTCTACCAACTGAGCTACCGGGGAATTAGAGAATCTTAGATTTTTTGAGTCATCGAAGATGACGCATAGGAATCTTAGATTGTCTTATTTCGACGCATTCTTTGAAAATTTCGCATAAATTTTCAAAGTATTTAGATGCGTCGAAGATAACTAATTATCTAAGAACGAGGGACAATTATAGCTTAACTGTCCTATAACGTCAATACTAGACCGGTTTTTTCTCAAGTAAAGCTTTGCCAAGCGTAGCAGAATCAATGTACTCAATCTGTGTACCAAGCGGCACGCCTATCGCGATGCGGTACATTTTTATTTTATAAGGCGAGATTTTTTCGATTAAGAATTCTGCGGTAAGCTCGCCATCATTATCGGCATCGGTTGAAATTATAATCTCTTTTATCTCTCCGCGTTCGATGCGGTTGATGAGCTTTCGGATATTTAGATCTTCAGTATTTATCCCCTCTAAAGGAGAAACCGAGCCTAAAAGCACATAATAAAGACCGTTATATTGAGAAGTCTTTTCGATGGCCAGAATGTCTTTCGGTTCTTCTACGATACAGATAACTTCTTTATCGCGTTTATAATCACTGCATATGGAACAGACTTCTTGTGTGGAAAAGTTATTGCACATCGAACATGGCCGGATATGATTATGGATATCTTCAATTTTACGGGCTAAATCCTTAGCATTTTCCGGTGTCATTTTTAAAATATAAAACGCAATGCGTTCGGCGCTGCGCCGGCCGATACCGGGGAAACGCGAAAGGCTCGTTACTAATTCGTTAAAGAATTTAGGGAAAGTCATAATTGACTATTTCATTTCATTATCCCGCCTCGCAAAAAATGTGACAAAATTCTCTTCGATAATTTTGTCACGCTCGGCGGGGTTAATTCGGCTACGCAACTTTTCTACGCTTTCTTTGGTCGCTTGAAAAGTTGCTGCCTTATTAATCCTCCGTGTGAAACTGGCCGCCAAATGTATCAAGAAGCTCATTGATAAATTCATTCTGCTGCGTGGGCGCATTTGAATCTATTTGGCCTTTAGCTTCTGCTTTATTTGCGCCGTTTGGATTGTCTTGAAATTTCTGCGCAACTTTTTCGGAAAAAATAAACTTTACCTCAATCTGCTTATTTATTATCTTAGATATCGCATCTACGATGAACTTTGAATTTTTCGGAGTTTCGACAATTTCTTTATGGAAATAATCTCTTTTATTAAACCCGATTCTTATGATGTTCGAACTTGAGGAAACCGGCTCGCCCAAAGAAAGATGCGAGCTTATCGCGGCTCGTACTTTCTGCATACTCACAATTATTTCGCCCCATTTTGCTTTTATCTCGTTAAGTAAAATGCCATCCTCGGCGACAGTTTCTTCTTTGGCATTTTTGTCTTGTTTTTGTTCCTGTTTTTCAGGAATACTTCCATCCTCCAGATTAAAATCGCCTTGCAAGTCTGCGGGGTTTTCTTTTATGACTTCCTCATTCTTTTTATATTCCTTTTTAGTTATTTCACTAGGTATACTTTTATTGCTCACTTCTCTCAGACTATCTTTCGCTACATCCCGGCTTTCGGGATGAAGAAATCGCACGAAGGCAAGTTCAAGAGGAATTCTTATTGTATTTAAACGATGGGAAAGATCTTTGGCTTCAATTAATAAATCGATTAATTTCAAGATTTCAGGCGTTTCCATTGCGCTTGCGGATTTAAGAAGCGAATCTTTTGCCTGCGGGGATATATCGATAAGTTCGAGAAAAGTCTTCGGGCTTACCTTTGCCAGGAGTAAATTTCTAAGGTATTCTATTAAAGCGTTAACGAAAATACTTAAATCTTTCCCCTCTTTGATGATTTTATCGATAAATTCAAGCGCGGCGCCTAAGTCTTTGCCGGTAATGCATTTAATCATACGCGTTAAAGTATCTTCATCGATGATGCCCAAAAATGAAAAAATATCTTCGATGGAACCCTTCTCAAGCACAACCGGAACAAGCTGGTCAAGTAAAGATTCGGCGTCACGTATGCTTCCGCCGGAAACCCTTGCGATTGCGTAAAGCAGGTTGTCTTCTATCTTTACATTTTCGGATTTGGTTATATTTTTCAGTTTTTCGACTATTTTTTCCAAGGGAACAAGGCCAAATTGAAACTTCTGGCAGCGCGACAGAATCGTAGGAATAACCTTGTGCGGATGAGTGGTTGCAAAAATAAATTTTACATGCGCAGGCGGCTCTTCAAGAGTTTTAAGAAGTGCATTAAAAGCTTCTTGCGTTAGCATGTGTACTTCATCAATTATATAAATCTTAAACCGCGAATGAGCGGCGGAAAGTTTTACGTTTTCCCGAAGAGTACGGATTTCATCTATTCCCCTGTTCGATGCGCCGTCAATTTCGATAATATCTAAAGATGTGCCCTTTGCTATCTCGGCACAACTTATGCATTTGCCGCAAGGATTTACAACCGGTTCTTTGGCACTTTCGCAGTTTAGGGCTTTGGCAAAAATCCTGGCTAGTGAAGTTTTTCCGGTACCACGCGGCCCACTGAATAAATAAGCATGATGAATGTGCTTTTTAAGGATGGCATTTTTAAGAGCGGACACCACGTGCTCCTGCCCCACCATTTCTTCAAAATTTTGCGGCCGGTATTTTAATGCAAACGCTAAGTAGCCCATTCTTCTCCTTGCTTTACGCCTTCTATTCCGGTTCGGACGGTGCCTCACCGGAATCCGTTGTTTTTCTTCTAGATGTTCCGAAAAACTATCTCTCTTCCGGATTAGATGATTTTTCGAATAAGGTAAAACAACGGGTAGTCGTGGACGCCAGGCGAACCTGCCAATTTGTTGATATCCCACTACTTGTAAAAAACTACCATGAACGAAGCATGGGCTGGCTCATCGCCCTAGACAAACCCATCTTCCAGAAACCTACAAAAACCAAAGAACCGCCAAACTCTGAACCGTACTATGACTATATTATTTAGCAATAATCCCTAAGTCTGCTCTCGCCGCTCGATTCCATTTATCCTGCGCATCTAAAAATTCATTGTATTTCGAAAGATCTTTTTTCGGATCTGTTAATACTTTCCCGTTGGTACTTTTAGATAATGCTTCCTTTCCACAATCTACTGCCAATTTCAAAACGCAAGCAAAAGCACCAAAAATCTTGTCGCTACTATACATCTCTAAATCAGCCTTCGCTTCTTCTAAAAGAGTACTTTCATGATCAAGTTTGTTAACTCGATCATTATCATTTGGGAACGCACCCAGGGTCATATAGAAATCAGAATAGCGTTTCAACGCACGATTGGCTTGCAAATAAATCTCGCGTTTTAACTTCTTATTCTCATTTTTTTCCTCCAACCATTTACCAAGAAATATACCGGCAACGGTTCCAGCAATTGGCATGCCGTATTTAACTAAAGCAATCAATACATCAAAAATCGTGCTTTCTTTCATAATTTTAGTTGTTTTTGGGATTTGCTGTTGTAACCCATTTATCGAGCGTTCCTAAATAAGTATATGGAGCATCCCCGAGAACATGCAGCTCTATGCGATCTCCTTTAATCCTAATTACTGTAACCCCAAGGTTGTAGCGCAGATAATACCATTTAGCCCCATCATCACCTGTACCATTATCCGGTTTATTCATTGAGTAGACCTGATGTTCTCTTGCTAATGATAAAACAGCACCTTGGGCAGTAACACGATCAGATCCTAATCCCGCTATAACCAATTTCAATGTCATCGGCTTTTTGTCTTCCCCAAGGATAGGAATCTCCTTGACGCCTGTATTGTCTGAAAGTTGCATCTGGTTAAGGGTATAATTACGTATTTCAGAGGCCCAACCGTATTGACAACAAACAACAAATAATATAACAAATATGATTTTCTTCATTCCGCCTCCTCCGATTCAACAAAAAGTTCGAATCACCTTCTTAGGGTTCGCGTCCACAATTAGTGTGGGCAATTTCCACCTTCCTTCTCGACGGAAGGTCACTTCTAAAACTGGCGGAGGGGTGGGGATTTGAACCCCAGGTACAGGCTTTCACCCGTACAGCGGTTTAGCAAACCGCCGCCTTAAACCACTCGGCCACCCCTCCAAAAATCTTGCTTAATGCAAAATCTGGCCGAATAAATCCTTAATCAGGGTAGCACCGCCCATAACACCATCGACAAGGATTTTATGCAAATCCAGCTTAAACGCTGCCATCAAATAAACGCCAAGTAAAAACAATACTACAATATAAAGAATACTGAATGTAAAAAGGTAATTTATAAATGCGGCAAAGGTGTTTCCTTTTGTTTCGCGTGCCACAAAAATCAAATGCGAAGTGGCAATAAAGCCGCCAAGAAAAATAAAAACATCTTTATCGATTTCTGCGTTAAATACTCTCGGTAAGATAAAATACCCCAAACCAAGAAGTATCAAAAACGACGGGACAAGATATGACGCGAAAGCGGAATGGAAAAAGAAATTCTGCATTTTTTTGTAAAAATCATTCAAATCAGCAATGAAAGTATAGAAAGAAAAGGCAGAAAGCACTGAAAGAAAAAGTATATCGACATTCAAATCCTCTACTGACTTCATCCCGTGATAAAATTGTTTGCTGAACGAAACAAGAAAGCAAAAAATTAAAAGAAAAAGGAAAAATTTAATCAGCGTTAGGAAATAATTTTGTTTTGCCGGCGCTTTCTCTTCTATCACACTAACCCCCTTTCTTGAATTCATGCTTTGATAGAATCTACACCCATATATGAATGCAATACTTCCGGTATCATAATTGATTCATCGCTCTCTTGATAATTCTCAAGTATGGCAACGACTAGGCGAGCCAAAGCCACACCCGAGCCATTTAAGGTATGGACAAATTTAAGTTTGCCCGTTTCTTTGTCTTTGTATCTAATATTTCCTCTTCTTGCCTGGAAATCTTCAAAATTGCTGCAGCTTGAAACCTCAAGCCACTTGTCAATACCCGGGGCGTATATTTCTATATCATAGCATTTTGCTGCCGCAAAACTAATATCTCCGGTTGCAAGCATTAAAATGCGGTATGGTATTTTAAGCAATTCAAGAATGGCACAGGCATTAGCCAGAAGTTTTTCGAGCTCATCGTAGGAAGTTTCTGGCTTAACAAACTTTACCAATTCAACTTTATCAAACTGATGAACACGCATGAGCCCTTTAGTATCTTTTCCGTAGGAACCGGCTTCGCGCCTGAAACATGCAGTGTAAGCTGTATAATAAATAGGGAGCTTGCTTTCTTCAAGCACCTCATCCCGATGAATATTGGTTACCGGCACTTCCGCGGTGGGGATAAGAAAAAAATCATCGTCTTTTAAACGGTACATATCCTCTTCAAGTTTCGGCAGTTGTCCGGTAGAGCGCATCGAATCGCGGTTTACTAGCATAGGCGGAAAGATTTCTTTGTAACCATGTTTTTGGGTATGCAGGTCAAGCATAAAATTTATAAGTGCCCGCTCAAGTTTGGCGCCGATGCCTTTAAAGAGAACGAAATTAGAGCCGCTTATTTTTGCCGCGCGCTTAAAATCGATGATGTCAAGATTATCGGAAAGGACTATGTGGTCAAGCGGCTTAAAATCGAATTTGCGCCGTTCTCCCCACTCTTTGACGATTTTATTATTTTGCGGATGGCCTTTTGGGATAGACGAGTGCGGAATATTAGGTATGCGTAATAACTGTTCCTTAAACTGCGCATCAAGCTTGCTAAAACTTTCATCGAGGGCGGTAATTTGTTTTTTGATTTCTTTTGCTTCCTCTATTTTTGCTGCGGGATTTTGTTTCGATTTAATGATTAACTTCATCGCATTGTCGATTTTATTCTGCTCGGCATGCAATTCCTCTATCTGGCGCATTATCTTTCGTCTTTCTTCGTCAAGCGAGAGAAAGGCGTCAAGATCAAATTTGTCATTACGGTCTTTTAGCGCCTGCCTGACTATCTCCGGATTTTCCCTGATAAATTTTGCATCCAACATTTTTTCCTCTGGTTTCTGTACTCTGGTTTCTGGTTACTGGTTTATTACCCCTTAACCACACACAGCGGCCTCATCTTACAAACTTTATAGGAAAGGCCTGCTTCATGCACAACTTCAATTACGTCATCTATATTCTTATACACTGAAGGAGCTTCTTCGACAATGGTTTTTTTGCTCATTGCTCTTACTTCTATGCCTTTGGTTTTAAGCTCATTCATTAATTGATCAAAATCTATCCTTTTTAATGCTTCATGCCGCGAAGCCACCCTGCCGGCACCATGGCAGGTAGAAGCAAAAGATTCTTCTTCGGCTTTTTTCGTACCGATTAATAAATATGAAGCCCGGCCCATATCTCCCGGAATAATTACCGGTTGACCTATGGTTTTATATTTTTGCGGCAGTTGCGGATTGCCCGGTCCGAAAGCGCGCGTTGCGCCTTTCCTATGGACACAGAGCATTTTCTCCCTGCCATTGACAAAATGCTTTTCGAATTTAGCGATATTGTGTGCGACATCGTAAATTAAATCCATACCCAAAGATTGCCAGCTTTTAGAAAAAACTTTTTCGAAACTTTCGCGGGCTAAATGCATTAAAACCTGTCGATTAGCCCAGGCATAGTTTGCAGCCGCGCGCATGGCTCCGATATATCTCTTTGCTTCGGGGCTTTCTATCGGTGCACAAGCAAGTTGCCGGTCGGGAATGCTTATAGCGTATTTAGAAAAGCAATTAACCATTTCGCGCAGGCTATCGTCGCAGACTTGATAGCCAAAACCGCGCGAACCAGAGTGAATCATAATTGCAATCTGCCCTTTGGCTATGCCTAATTCTTCTGCAATTTTTTGATCAAACACTTCTTCGATTACCTGCACCTCAAGAAAGTGATTGCCGCTTCCCAAGGTTCCTGATTGCGCCTTTCCCCTTTCATAAGCACGCTCGGAAACGCTGTCAGGGTCAGCGTCCAAAATGGCGCCATTCTCTTCGCATGATTCCAAATCTTCCTTTACGCCCAAACCGCGTGACACAGCCCATTTCGCGCCGTCGATTAACAACTTCTTTTCCTCAGCATGTGAAACTTTTACTTCTCCCGTAGACCCAACACCGGAAGGAACATGATTATATAATGCATCGGCAATTTTTGAAATTTTATCTTTGATGTCCCCGATTTCAAGGTTTGTCTTTAAAAGCCTCACGCCGCAATTTATATCATAACCGACTCCTCCGGGAGAAATAACTCCGCCGTTTTCCGGGTCGGTAGCTGCCACGCCTCCGATAGGAAAACCATAGCCCCAATGGATATCCGGCATCGCCAAAGAACAGTTCACAATTCCCGGCAAATATGCAACATTCGTAACTTGATTTAAAGCTTTGTCTCTTTTTATGTCCGGAAGGAGTTTTCCCGAAGCATAAACGATTCCATCCACGCGCATCCCGGGGCATGACTCCTTGGGGATACGGAATTTATAATCGTTTATCTTTTCAAGTTTAATCTCGCCCATCTTACTTCTCTCTTTCGCCACTCACGCTTCGCCAATCGTCCTGCGTTGTCTTACCACCAATACCTTACAGTATAATTTACTTTCGTTTCCTGATTCTTTTGGACAGGAACCTTAAACTCAATCGTTTGAGCATTTTTCTTAGTGAATTCATGCGACTTATTAATTATTTTCCAATTCGCATAACGCCACATATGCTCAACAACATTAACTTCGATATCGCTATCTTTGTGGTTGCGAAGAGTTATTTCAAAACTCTCTTCTGCCCAACGCTCACCGGTCCGGTAATTCGTACGCTTGCGCTCGCCCACCACGTCGAAGGCGTCGCCTAAATAAAGCCGCAGCGTTTCGTCCTTGGGCGTGTGGTCAATATTATCTTCGCCGACAAATTGCAGGCTTCCGTCGTTATCCTTTTTGTAAACTTTGACTTTTCCTTTCGGCAACGGTATACCCAGATTGTTTTGTTTGCTGTTTTTGAATTCAAGTTTTACTTTTACTTTCTGCTCTTTGGTGCCCTGCTCATTATCGTAGTTATACCAATACCAGCCAAAATAATCTACCGGGTCATAGATAAACAATTTTTTTACCGGGATATTGACCGCGGATAACAAAGCAATCTGTTTAACCTGGTTGTTTTTTAAAGTAGCTTTGCGCTGCAGGGTATACATGTGGTACTCAAAGAAAGCTTTCTCCTGAAACTGGGGCGCTCCCGCCTTAGTCAATTCCATTCTGTCGTAGACGAAAGCCTGGTTAACAGGCTCCTTTGCCCGTTTCACATCTCCGGCGATAAGTTTTAATTTTGCATCTTTGTAGGTTACACCGCTTTTATTATCCACGCTTACCCAGCCATCAAGGCTTATATTACTGTCATTCTTGTCCAAAACTGCAACGTATTCGCAATTCCAATTAACGCCTCCGGTAAGATAGGAAACTTCCGTAAGTTGCCTTCCTTCTTTTGCGTTTTCCAGGACCCAAACCAGTGTCGGCTTGGTGATTAAGCCTTCCGGTATTTTATCGAAAGTGATCTGGTTAATATTATCGGGGCGCACTATCATGCTTAAACCGTTGGCAGATGAAATAATGATGTTGTTATTATCGTAACTCGATAAAATTCCTTCGTAAGTTTTGGCATCTTTAGTTGTAACTTTTATATCTTTATCGATGAATTTGGAAAGTAGTTTATCGGAATTCATCAGGTCGTATTCGTAATTCTGTTCGAGGATAGAGCAGGATTGCGGAGCAGTCAGAGACGTAAAATGAACGGAGGTGGGCTCGATCAAAGCCGCAACATCTTTGAAATCTATTGTATTTATGCCTTTTTTAAGTTCTAAATAACGCTGGTCTTTGACCAGGGCAAAATTCTGGTTGTAAACGGTCAGTTCAATATTTTCCTGGGCATAGAGAGACAAACAAAAAAAAGCACATAAAAGAAAAAGAATCGTTTTAGGCATGCGTACACCTCCTCCCTAAGCATCGAATATTATCTCTGCCGCAAATCCTTTTTTATTTTTTTCTATTTTAAGCTCGTGATAGGTGGCGGCTTTAATTTCCTGTTTCATATGTTTATTGTTATATGGATTAAAGCCAGCTCCTTTTATTTCTGCCGTAAGAACCTTTACCCCCTCTGAATCCTCAATTTTGACTTTATATTTAATAGGCAAGAACTGAAAACTGTAAAAGACAGAAATTAATTCGTTTAGCCAAAAGACAAGCAAATCTTCAAGACTTTGCGCTTCAAGCTGCACCTGGCGAACGGTTTTCGGCTTATCTTTTGCGTCGGTTAAAAGTTCGAAAAGGCATGAAGCTGCATTTATAAATAATTTCTCTATTGTTTTTGCGTTTACATCTACCCGTATGTCAGCAGTATGGCTTAAGATTTTACAATTCTTCATAGAAATAGAGAATAGAGGTTAGAAAGTAGGAAGATGAGAAAAACAAGTAATTTTTTAGTCTCGCTACTCTCTACTTTCTACTCTCTACTCATAAAAACATGGGCCATGTAGGACTTGAACCTACGACCTTGACATTAAGAGTGTCCTGCTCTACCAACTGAGCTAATGGCCCGATAAATCAAAAGCTTTTGATTGCAATTATAAATAACTTGAGGATAAATTATATCATTCTGGCGGGTAAAAATCTACACAAAAAAGAGGTTTCAAAAGAGGCTTTAACAAACGTTTTTGACGGTATTTACGCCTGGAACCCGCGCACGGACAAGGCCAGTGGAATTCTGGCAAAAGGGATTAATGCTCTGCCGCTCCAACTTCAATGGCACTTTTAACATCTTCCCAGGATTTCTCGTATTGCCCTTTTTTGCCGTAGCTAAGAGCGCGCTGCAAATAAGCATCCTGATGTTTTGGGTCTAGACCAATTACTTTTGTATAATCACTAATCGCCTTATCATTATCTCCCTGTTCATTGTAAGCAAGGCCACGGTGATAATAGGCCTTCGACATCCGCCTGTCTACGGAAACAGTATCGTTATAGTCGCTGACCGCTTTTTTGCGTTCGCCGCTTTTATCAAGAGCCCTTCCTCTTTTATAATACGCTAGCTCATCATCAGGAACTATATCTATTGCTTTGGTGTAATCTTGAATAGCTTTTTCATAATTTCCTTTTTTCCCGTAGGCAAATCCTCGATTGTAATAAGCTTCCTCAAGTGACGGATCAAGCGCTAAGGCCTTATTATAATCAGCAATCGCCTTGTCATATTCATTAAGATTACTAAACGCAATGCCTCGGTTATTGAACATTTCGGCACTTTTTGAATTTATTTCGATGGCTTTTGTGTAATCATCGATAGCGCGTTCGTAATCTTTTTTCTCTGCAGATTCGCTTGCCCTTTTATAATAATCTTGCCATAAGCTTGGGCCGATTTTGATTGCCTCGCTGTAATCAACGATCACGGGATCGCGTTTATTTATCTTAGTCTTATTCTCGGCAAAAACATTGCCGAAAAAGACAACCGTCAGCAAAAAAATAATGAGCAAGTTTGTTTTTTTCACTTTCTCCCTCCTGTTTCGCAATATTTATTTTTTATCCTCCGGCAGGCCTCGCTGGTTGTCAAAAACTCCACGTTTTTTTTCTTCCAAAACACAAAAAGTTTGTCTTTTTCTTTTTGCGAAATTCCTTTTACGGCATCGGTAACCAAACAAACGGAAAATCCGTATTTAATCAGCCCGCTGATTGCTTCTTTAACGCAATATTCCGTAACCACGCCATAGATATAAATTTTATCAGGAAAAACCGCTTCAAAAAATAAAGGAAAGTTCTGGTTAGAAAAAACATCAAGAACATTTTTTTCGAAAATAAGCTGCGGAAAAGTTTTTGTAAAAGACTTAAGCTCTTCGGCGGTATACAGTTTGTCGCGTTTGATGATTTTATTTTTTTTCAGGAGTGTCCCTTTTATTTTCTTATGGTAAGCAGTGCCGGGTATGCAGTGCGGGCCAAAAGTTTCAAATTCCGGGTCATTTTTTGAATGGGTATCTTGCGAAGAAATAATCAAAATATTATTTTTCGCAGCGAGAGTGGTTAAGGTTTTCAGGTTTTTAGTGATTCTCTCTGCCCCTTTTACATACAAAGCGCCCCCCTTAGAGATAAAATCATACTGAGTATCGATATCAAGAAAGATTTCTTTTTCCGAAACTCTCCGGGTTATCTGTTCTTTCAGGGTTGAGGCAACCGCCGAAAGATTGCTACTTGTTCCAACAGGATACACATATGTGCTTTTTAATTTCAAAAGTTCTGACGGCAGCTTTTTGATTTTTTCTGAAAAAATCATCCTTTTTTCATTTATATCTTTTTCTTTATAAAGCAGCTGCCCTCCTGCCATAACTCTCTTAAGAAGCCTGTTCCCTTTAATTTTTTCATCAGAAACGCCAATGATGTCTTTACGCATCAGGCCGCTTGAGGAAAATTGCCTGAAAACTTGTTTTCGGGAAGGCATGGTGGCTTTAGCTTTACTGACTTTCATGGTCGGGACAAAATCCTTGCCGGCTTCCTTTACCTCAACCAGCTTATAGATAACATCCGTATAGGGGGTATCCGAAGAACAACCCATATTTGTGCCGACCCCGAAAGCATCTATGGGAGCTTTTTGTTTGATTAATTCGGCAATTTTAAATTCATCTAAATTCCCGGAAGCAACAATTATCGCGTCAACAAAACCTTCCTTATCGAAGGCTTCACGGGCATATTTGGCATCTTCCAGAAGATTTCCGCTGTCAAGCCTGATACCGGTAAGGCTTATTCCTTCTTTTTTTAAAAAGATAGCGGTTTTTACTGCGGAACGTATGCCTCTCCTTGTATCATAGGTATCAACAAGAAGAATAGATTTAGCGGGAAAACTTTCGCTAAAGGCAAGAAAACTTTCCAGTTCTCTTTCAAAAGACATGACAAAAGAATGAGCCATGGTCCCGGCAACCGGTATTTTATATAAGAATCCTGCCAGAACATTTGATGTGCCTTTTGCGCCTGTAATATAAGAATATTTTGCAACCGCCAAAGAAGCCTCTTGTCCTTGAGTCCTTCTTAAAGAAAAATCATAGACATCACGCTTGTTAGCCGCGAGAACCACCATCGCAGCCTTGGTGGCAAGAGTTGTGGCAAGATTAATCTTGTTAAGCAAAACGCTTTCGACGATTTGCGCTTCAATGATGTTTCCGCTTACTCTTAATATAGGTTCCGCAGGAAAGACTATTTCCGGCTCTTCTACAGCCCAAATTTCTCCCTGGAATTTGAAATCTTTCAGGTAATCAAGAAATTCATCTTCAAAAAGCGCAAGCTCTTTAAGATAATCGATATCTTCCTTAACAAACCTTAATCCGTGGATAAATTTAAGGCATTCATCTATCCCCGCAGCAACGTAAAACGGGCGCCTGGGAGACCGCGCAAAGAGGTCAAAAGTTGCCGAGGTATTACGTTTATACTTAAAATACCCCTGGGCCATCGTAAGTTCATAAAAATCCAAGAATAAGGCTTTATTCATTGCCAAAAATATTTTTAAGGGCGCTTTCGTCAAAATAATACCCTTGCGAGACGATTTTGCCATTGCGTAGATATATAAATGTGGGGACACCTACGACGGAAAACCTTTCCGCTATATCTATATCCTTATCCAAAATTATATTTTCCACGATATGGCCTTTAAGCTTAAGGGATTTTGCCAGCCTTCCGACATCTGCGCGCTCTTCGCCTAAATCTACAAAATAAAATTTAGCATATTGTGAAATATTAGGCTCAAGATTAATTTTTTTAAGCTCTTCGCGGCAATAAGGGCATGATGTCGTCCATAAAAATAGCACAACTTTTGGCGATGAAATCATTTCGTTATAGGTAATGGAACCGCCAGAATATTTTTCAAATTTTTTATCGGCGCTAAAGGTGCTTATCGACATTGAGACAATCAGCAATATTAGCAATATTATTTTTCGCACAACAAACCTCCTTAAAAGACTTTGATAAATTTTAGAAAAAAGTAAACTGCCAGAAAAAGCATAATAATTCCAAGTATCCTGTTCATAATTATAATGCCTCGGCTTCTCTTTGGCAATTTTGCAATCAATGAGCTGAATGTCCCAAGTAAAACAAGTATCAGCCCATAACCCAGGGCAAAAACAAAAAGCGCTATGGCGCCATAATAGACATCTTTACGCAGCGAAATTAACGCAAGTATCGAGCCTAAAATAGGAAAATTACATGGCGTAATCCCTAATCCGCTTATTGCGCCAAATATAAATACCGACAATAAATTTTCCTTAGCGCGATAATTATGCGCAAAGGTAAGGAAATTAAATTTAATTATACCTAAAGTCTCTAGGCCTATTAATAGAAAAAAAGCAATTAAAAGAAGGTAAACGATTGGGTTAACAAAAAATTTTTCGACAAATATATTAAGAAGGGCGGCAAGAATACCGAAAATGGTATAAGTCGTGGCGATACCTAAAACAAAAATCAGGCTCACGGCAAAGCCTCTCTTGTGCGAAGAAACCGAAGTTGCGCCGACTATGCTTAAAGTTATGGGAACAAGCGGAAGTATGCATGGCGAAAGGCTGGCCAGGACCCCTGCCAGAAAACTTGTCAGGAGGCCAAGCAATGGAGATCTGCTAAAAGCGCTTTCCAGGCTATGAAGAAAATGGTAAAGCATTCGCTTCCTTGTTCAGCCAATCAAAGTATTCTTTATTTATATTGTCGATTTTAAAACTGATAATTTCTGGTACCTCGTAAGGATGATTATTTTTTATAAGTTCTTTTAATTTGGCAAATAAAGTCTCTTTGGTTTTTATCAGTAATATAACCTCCTGGGCCTCATCAATCTTACCCTTCCACCAAAATAGCGATTGAACTCCTTTGATGATGTTTACGCAGGCGCAAACCCTTTCCCTTAAAAGCATTTTTGCAAGATTTTCTGCATCGTTCTCCGGAATTGTAACCAATACAGCAATTACCATATTTTCCTCCGCTTAGATAGCTAGCTTTGAAAGTCTCAATATTTCGTCTCGCTTTTTATTTTTCTTAAAAGTTCAACAAACCTTTGTGCTTGCCGGCGGCAATTATCTTCACACCTTTTGTCCACCTTGCCTACAGCAACCGAACCATAGTGGTCGCCCTTAAAATCGCCCTGGATAATCATACCATGTATTAACATTGCTTCTAATATCGAAATTATTGTGCTCTCGTTGCCTCCGGCAATGTTCGCCGAAGAAGCAAATGCCATGCCCACTTTGCCATCAAGTTTGCCATGGAAAGACACACTGTCATCGAACAGTTTTTTGATTTCTGCGGCTAAAATACCATAATAGGTAGGAGAGCCTATGGCTATTGCGTCATAACTTAAAAGTTCTTTTGGGGTTATTATATCGACAGGGAATATATCGACATCTACGCCATTATTTTTTATTTCGTCATGGATGATTTCGGCCATTTTTTTCGTAACTCCGCCACGGGAATAATAGATGACAACGGCTTTCATAAGGCACCTCCTTGGGGAAAGATAGTCCAGCCTCGCTATATATCCCAAAATTTTCGAAGAAAATTTTGGGAGCTTGGCTGGATAATTCGCTTTGCTATTAGTTTATTATGTCCGACTCGGCTAAATACGTCAGAATTTTCTATGAAAATTCTGACGACCTCGTCGGCTAACTGGTTCTAACTCGCTCTGCTCGTAAGAATCAGTAACGCGCCCGGCAGGAGTTGAACCTGCAGCCTTCTGGTCCGTAGCCAGACGATCTATCCAATTGATCTACGGGCGCTGAATAATATAAAGCTTATAGCAAATAGCTTGAATGAGTGCTGGGAAAGAGATTTTATCACGTATTTAGGGGAGGCTCAAGAAAAATAAGCTCTATGCCGATTGGAGGGCAGGTAAATCAAATCTTACTCGGAAAGAACTTTATTTATCATTTCTAACAATTTTTCCCTGGTAACAGGCTTAGCCAGGATATGCCGCCTGCCGGTGGTGCCGGCAAAAGGCTCTTCGTCTTTAGTCAAAATACCGGTAAGAAATACTATTGGAACGCGTGCGGTGTTAGGATTGCTTGAGATAAGAGAAGCTACTTCTCCGCCATCTATATCCGGCATAATGATATCCAATATCATGAGATCCGGTTTTTGTGTTGCGGCAAGTTCGACAGCTTCGCGCCCTTTTGTTGTCGAAATTACTTGATAATTTTCGCGTTCAAGTATACGGCAAAGATAGATTAATGTAGCAGATTCATCATCAACGACTAATATTTTCTTCCTGGTTCCGTCCATATTTCTACCTCTCATTACCCCACTCGTCCATTCTGTTTCCTCGGTAGTAATTTGACCAGGTTACTTTTTAGACAGGAATTCTGAAAATGACAAGTCTCATTAAAAAAATACCCATGGCGGCGGGGTAGGTAAACTACTGGCTGCATTTAAAGCTTGCCCGGCAATTCCTACAGCGGCACCGGCCAATTGCAAAGGCAGTGTCAGCAACTCGCATCCGCTTTGGAAAAAACATGTACAAACAAGGATTAATAAAAACAAAACTTTTCTAATTCTCATTCTTATATGATACTACTTTTTTGTTACTTTACAACTGGAATGTTATTTAGAGTGGTAAGATAGGGTTAATCTTCGATGAAGCAAGCCTGACCTTGCCCCTTTGAATTATTGCTGTCTTTTTTGATTTCCTTAACGGCAAAAAAAACTTTCCTCTTGTTTGACTCCATGCTAACCTGTTTAAGCAGCGCTAGTGCGATAGTATCGGCTGTAAGATACTCATTAGCATTACAAATAATTTTAAAAACCTTTTCTGTCATATAGCCTCCCAACTTACCTAAGCCACACCATCGCCACGGAGCCGTTAAACTATTACCTAAAAAACGAAAAAATTATACATTTTGATAAAAATATGTCAACTAAAAATTACTGGGCAGTAATAAGGCGGTATCCGTATTTTTCTTAAATTCGCAAATACTTGCGCGAAAGCCCTACGATAAATAACGACATCGTAAATAACCCGCAAAGCGCTTCGAACATAACAATGGCTTTTGCAGGCCCCAAAGGAATAATATCTCCGTAGCCTACCGTTGAAAATGTTATTACGCTAAAATAAATGGCGTTTGAAAAGTCCGGCCGACACGGAACACCGCCTTCGGAAAGATAACCGTGCGTATAAAAAAATGCCGAGAAAAGAATCACAGCAATCCCTGCGATAAGAGTTCGGAGGGGCCTTTCTCCATGCCCCCATACTAAATATGAAAATGTCAGGCCAAACCATTGAATAATACGTTTCAAAAATGCGCCAAACCCCTTTTCTTCTTCGCTTTTAGCTATAGGCTTTATTTTTTTAGGGTTAAGGAGGTGGTATGTTAAAAATTTTCTGCGGCATTCTTTTGAGCGGTAAAAACATTCGGAAAAATTAAAAAATTCCATATCTTTTTCATAGTTAATAGCTGCGTATTTATACAGCAGCGATGCGTACTCATAATCGCCAGCCCTCTCTGCCTCCCGCGAAGCTTGCTCATAGCAACGAGCTGCATTATAAAATGTTTTTTCTCCGCATTTTACGCTCCAGCTGCTGCCGGCTGCGGCAAAACAAAGCGCAGCCTCTTTGTGGCTGCCTTTTTCCTGATGGATATCCGCAGCCTTCTTGAAAAGGTTAAAGGCTTCGTCAAACCTTTCCTGGTAGAGAAAAGCGTATGCTTCTTCTTCGAGTATTTTTGTCGCTTTATCCATTTTTATCTGAATTTTTGTTATCTAACAAAAAGCCGCCGCTTGGCAATCACGTAAATCAAAACCGACATGGGAAGTATGAAACCCATTGTACCAAAAAGCTTATCCAATGTGGTAGGTATATCTTTATAGCTACTCTGTATGCTTGGCGCTATTTCAAAAAATGTCATTTTAGTCGCCGCAAAACTATTAACCGTACCAATAATAATACTTACAATGTAAAAAATAATATATATAAGCCAGGCATTTTTTTTCATTTTTAAAAAACCTATCGCGATATAAAGATTCGCCAAGGAAATTACCGCAAAATATATCTTTTCCCAGATGCCGGAAAATACGATATCGCCTATGATAGGCGGGGTGCTTGGCGCAAAAATGAAAATGGCAGAGAATATGGCAGTCAGAAACGTCCCTATAGCAATCAAAGTAATCCCCAAAGGCCTGCCCTCGCCGGCAACCGTTCGCCTTCTCGCGCCAAAGAGTGTTTTGATCGCCCTTTTATTAAATAAAATTATAAAGGAAATAGGTGCCCCTATAAAAAAGATTGTATTGATAATTGAAAACAGCGTTTCAGTGATATAGCCGCCTGGTTTTACCTGCAGGTTGTAGACATATTGAGGGAAAAAAATAAGCGAGACGCTTGAGGATATTCCGATAAAGATAGTAAATACCGACATAACAAACAATGAGTACCTTGACCAGTTTTTCCGGAAAATCAGCCCTAATCCGGTAAGGATAGGCCAGATAACAAGAAGCAACAGATAAACGAAAGTCGCCAGGCAAAAGTGAAAGTTTTTATGAAGAAGCGACATTAGCTGGTTAGAGGTAAGAAAACTAAAGAACATGGCAAAAAGGATAAATCCCCCTACCGCTAAAATATAGGCCCCCGATAAGTTAATTATAAGATTTTCCATTATCTAAACGAAAAAATAAAATATAGATCGAAGAGATGGCCCTTCCTGATACCTTTACAAGGAAGGCTCTAAAACCATGGGAATTTCTGCAAAAAAATTAATTAGGTGTCCGTACAGAGATTTCCCCGAGATCTACTTTCTTGTCGCCGGCTTTACTCTGGTCTGCTTTACTCCCATCTGTCTTGCCTTGATCTGCCTTATTCTCCTCTACTTTAGCAGGCGCAACCAGCTTCGCAACAGCATTTTTATTTGCTTCGCTTTCTTCCTTAAGCGCAGATACTTTTGCGTTAAGATCATTTATCGCTGCAGTAGAATTTTCCTCTAAACTTTGCAAATCTTTTTTTATTGTGTCTATTTGCGCGGAAAATTCATTCCTTAATTCTTCCGGTTTAACTGATTTTTCCGAAACTGACTGCAAGTCGGCCTTAAGGCTTTCTATGTTAAGCTTCAAACCATCCAATGTCATTTCGAATTTAGCAACTTTATCGTCAATGCTTCTTGCTTGCTTTGTCGAAAGACTTATCTTTCCAATACAATCATTATACAACTTATAATTAACAGCTGCGCTGGCAATGGCGATAACAAACAAAATAGCTATTAAGAAATGCGTCATCCCCAAACCTTTCATATCCACCTCCCTGCCTGCCTAAAAAAGACAGGCCCCCTTATTTTGCACGCAAAGAAATCCCCTATTCCGAAAACGCAAGGTAACCCAAAATCACTAAATTCACAAAAGGGATCATCATCAGCAACCCAAGCCAGGAAGGCTTATTAAGCAGCCCTGAAATTCTCATCCAAAGGATAATTATAAAAATAAAATTTACTAAAGGGATGAAGAAAAGTATGGACCACCAAACAGGCCTTCGCGCCATCATAGCCAAGAGAAATAAATTCGCTACAGGAATCCAGGCCAACCAGTCATGCTTAGTAATAGTCTTTTTGGCAACTTTCTGCAGGCACAGGGCTGTGTATGCATAACTTAGTAAAATGAGAGCCCATAGAATAAGTATAAAAATGGTGCCATAGAGAAAAAGCACTCTCTTAAAACCATGCGTGTTGGTTATTGTTTTTGATTTGGGAAAAAACAAAGAAAATGATTTTCGATTTTGCTTAGGCTTCGTGATTTGATTTTTATGAAGGGGCGCTGGCGTATTAATGCATCCTTCACCAATTCTTTTTTCAAATGTTTTGCCATTATACTCCAGAGTAACCGTAGACCGTGTAATACTGATAATTTTCATATTATGTATTGTATCCCCGACTTTTGCAATTTCATTGTTGATGATGACCAACGAATTATTCTTGTCAGACATCATTCCGCTTATGCAGATATCAGGTGTTTTTTGCCCGCCTTTCTGCGGATACGTTGCGAATACATAAAAGAAAATAATCGCAGAAATAAAAATTATTTTTCGTGCCTTCGTCATAAATATTGATTATCTACCTTGTAAAACAACCCATGGCTATTGGTTAGAGATTATTTATATTATTATAATACGTAATAATATTTTTGGTAGGATAAAATCAAGGTAGAGAGTATGCAGAAAAATATGGAAAGCGGCGCTATTGGCTGTAATCTATAATTATTGAATCGATTCTATCGTAAATTTTGGAGTCGCATTTGAAATGGTCGCGAAATACAGCTTTCTGGCCGGCGCCTTTACCTTCAATGGCAAAATCATTCAAATAACACATATTTTTAATCAGCTCGAAACCGTTCTCATCAAGAAAAGTTATATAAAAAGCGGAGAAAAGCTTCCCGGGATCGGGGTTATTTAAATAATCCCGCAACTCTTTAGGGAAGGTGCCGGAATAAATTAACTGGAAGTTAAGGCCAATACTTGGATGCCAGGTCATTTTAAATTCGCAATTATCTTTTGCAAAAATTTTGGGCCGTATTTTTTTGGCAAAAAAACTTTTTTCCTTCAAGATAAGACGGTTTTTGGTTGGAGCATCGTCGGCAGACAGGCCTATCACGTAGCAACACGTAAATATCAATAGAAACAAAATTTTCTTCATTTTGCTCTTTAAAATACGATAACGGATAGTTAAAATTGGTCAATGACCGAAAGGAACTTTATGGATACTTTTTTCGGTTCTCTTGAAAATAGGTTGGTATAGGATATTCATTATTTGATTATTGGAACTAATAAAGTATCTGATAATTCTTTGCGAGCAAGTTCAGAATATTGAGTAATAATATCTGAAGTTAATTTTAATTCTTTGTTGCAAGGACATATTCCGATTTTATTTTTGAATATTATTTTTTTACTACATTTTGCACAAATGAATTTTATTTTTGATTGTTCAATAATACTCTGAACATCAATTTCTCTATAGATGACAGGATTTTTATATATAAGTAATATTTTAATATCTGGTAAATCCTTAAAAATATAAGTATAGCGTTTAAGCATTTCTCCCTTGTTTTTAAGGCTTATTTTATTTCTTAAATGACTTGTATAAAGGAGTGTGATAATAAATGCTAAAAGATATATCAATCTGGGTATTATCATTAGGGCTCGTTCTATGGATAAGAAGAAAACAAATATTCTGTGTGCAAAAGTTTCTTTCATCTCTTTACCAAGGAATAGTGGTAGGGTTGCTCCTAATATTATTCCAAGGGATATTTCTGGGATTTTGGTTATGGCTGACCACAATCCCTCATAGAATTTTTTAGATTTATCCATATATTTATTTAATCATATGTGGTTCAAAAATCAATGAAAAATAAGAAAACAACCTATTTTCAAGAGAACCCTTTTTTCGTCTTTATGGTTGACGCGGGGAAGTTGGAGAGGTATAAATATTCTATGAAACGAATAGTGTTTTTAGTTATAATCCTCTTACTTTTCTCTGGATGCGCTGGTTTATGGAAAAAACTCCACCTGCCGGAAAGGCAACAAAACTGCAATCGGGTCTGCGATTATTACGGAAACTGTGATACGGTTTGCGAATAATCTCCGAAAACATCGAAGCACAAATTATTTTTCAATCTGCGTCTTTATTTTCTAAGCTAATACCCCGCCTCGCAGAAGAGGCTGTAAAATTTTCAAATAAATTTTACAGCGCTCGGCGGCTAAGAAAATATAGCCCGCAGGAGTACCTGCGGGCTTAGTTTTCTAATTGCGGGGAACGGATTTGAACCGTTGACCTCAAGGTTATGAGCCTTGCGAGCTACCTGGCTGCTCCACCCCGCGGTGATATTCATAAGGGCTCCGCCCCTTACATGATGCTCGCCTCGAAGCCTTTCCAGAGAAGTGTTTTCTCGGCTCGCTGTCACCCCGAAGCGGACTCAGAGAAGTAAAATTATTTCAAGAAATGTAAAATTAACTTGCCAAAATTGTACCAACTTATTCGTTGATGTCAACAACTATTTCGTTTTCTTTAGCTACACCGAGATTGTCACGCGCCATTTTTTCGTAAATATACGGGTCTTTGCCTAATTTCTTCAATTTTGTCTGCAATTTTTTAACCTCTTTATCCAATGATTTGACTTTAACTACAAGCTCGGTATTGGTTTGACGTAACTTTTTTAGTTTGGCGTAGTTAGGAAAATAAATTATTACGCCTGCTATAACCGCGACCGAAACGATAAAGATAATTTTTGCCGCTTTAAAGTGATCTAAATTTAAAAGTTTTTCCAGCATATTCGGCATTCTTACCAAGCTCCTCTTCAATTCTTAAAAGCTCATTGTATTTGCAAATTCTGTCGGTTCTTGAAAGTGAACCGGTTTTAATCTGACCGCAACGGGTACCTACCGCAAGATGAGCAATCGTAACGTCTTCAGTTTCTCCGGAACGATGGCTAATTACTGCCGTAAAATCATTCTTGAATGCCAAATCTATAGCAGCAAGGGTTTCAGAAAGGCTGCCGATTTGATTTACTTTTATCAAAATCGAATTAGCCGCCTTTTCTTCTATGCCTTTTTCGAGCCTCTTTGTGTTGGTAACAAACAAATCATCGCCTACGATTTGGATTTTCCTGCCCAGGTTTGCGGTAAGTTTTTTCCAACCGTTCCAATCATCCTCAGCTAAGCCATCTTCGATGGAAACAATCGGAAATTTTGCGATTAGCTGCGAGTAAAAATTAATCATATAATCCGAATCGACCTTCTGGCCTTCCAGCATATAACCGTCATCCTTGAAAAATGAGCTGGACGCCGGATCCAATGCTAAAGCCACTTCCCTGCCAGGCTTATATCCGGCTTTTTCTATGGCTTGCATGATTAACTCCAGCGCCTCGCTGTTCTTGGATAAACTTGGAGCAAATCCGCCTTCATCGCCTACCGAGGTAGAAAGCTTTTTGCTTTTCAAGATGCTTTTTAGATTATGAAAGACTTCGTCTGCTGCCTGTAGTGCACGCCTGAAACTCTCAAAACCTATCGGTGCAATCATAAATTCCTGAATATCTAAATTATTATCGGCGTGCAGGCCACCATTTAAAATGTTCATTAACGGGACCGGTAATAATTTTGCTTTTGTGCCTCCGATGTAGCGATAAAGCGGCACTTCTTTTTCAAGCGCTGCTGCCTTTGCTACAGCCAAAGAAACGCCGAGTATCGCATTTGCACCTAATTTGGCTTTATTGGGAGTGCCATCCAATTCAAGAAGAATTTTATCAATCTTCTTGAATTCAGGTGTTTTGCCTTTTATTTTTGGAAAAATAACCTTGTTTACATTATCAACAGCTTTCAGAACGCCCTTGCCCATATATCTTTTTGGGTCCTTATCTCTTAATTCAAGTGCTTCGTGCTCGCCTGTAGATGCTCCAGACGGAACAGCTGCCCGGCCCAAAATCCCGTTAGACAAAATAACATCTACCTCAACGGTGGGATTACCGCGAGAATCAAGAATCTCCCTTGCCTTAACTTGCTTGATCTTAGCCATACGACTCCTTTTTTTAATGAGCACATTATTTTTTCAAGCCTAGCCTGCCGCGGACAGGGATGGCGCCGAAAAAATAATAGTGCGAATTAACCCCCACACCAATGTTTGAAACAATGTTTTTATTTACCACAAAGATACCTTCGCAAAACAATCTAATAAACCACATCCAATTATGAATACAAACATTGGTGTGGGGGTTAACTTCAACAACGCAACTTTTCGGCTTTCCCTTCAGTCGCTTGAAAAGTTGCTGTCTCCGTTAATAATTAAATTTATTGGTAATCGGCATACGCCTGTCTTTGCCAAATGCCCGCGGCGTAACTTTTATCCCGATAGGCGCCTGCCGGCGCTTATACTCGTTTGAATCAATCATCCCCGTGACTTTTTGGACTAATTTTTTCTCAAATCCCTCCTTTACAATTCCCTCAAGGGAATAATCTTCCTCGACATAAAGTTTTATAATCGGGTCCAGTTCCGGATAAGGCGGTAAACTATCGGTATCTTTCTGGTTTGGCTTCAGCTCTGCTGAAGGCGGCCGCTTGATTACAGAAAGCGGGATTATCTTTTTCCCTAATTTATAGTTGATATAATCCGCCAATTTATAGACAAGCATTTTTGGTATATCTTTCAAAATACCAAAACCGCCGACCATGTCTCCGTAAAGAGTGCAATATCCGCAAGAAATCTCGCTTTTATTGCCGGTATTTAGCACAAGGTGGCCGAAGCGATTTGAAAAGGCCATTAAAAGATTGCCACGAATCCTTGCCTGCAGGTTCTCTTCGGTTTTGGTGCCGGATACTTTTTTAAAAAATTGGTTAATCGTTTGAACATAGGTATCTAATATACCGTCGATATTTATGATATTATAATCTACTCCTAAATTTTTGCATATATTTTTCGCATCAAGAAGGGTCTCCTTCGAAGTATAACGCGAAGGCATTATAAGTGCGGAAACGTTTTCCTTCCCTAATGACATAACCGCTAAAGCAACAACTACGGCTGAATCTATGCCGCCGCTTACGCCAACTATAACTTTTCGAAAGCCATTCTTTTTTACATAATCATAAAGCCCAAGCTTTAAGGCATGAAATGCTTCCTCGTCTTCGCTGGCTGAAACTTTATTAATCGGATAATTCAGTTTCCTGTCGAGTTTAAAAAAAAGAAAATCCTCCTCGAAACGTTTCGCACAGGCGATAATATTGCCTTCTTTATCTGCCACCATGCTTGCGCCATCAAAGACCAGCTCATCCTGCCCTCCGACTAAATCGCAATAAAAAACGAAAGCTCCGGCATTTACAGCCAAACGCGAAATCGCTTTCTCACGCAGCGACATTTTCCCAAGATGAAAAGGAGATGACGAAATATTGATGACAAAATCAAGGCTTTTTCCTCTTAAACCTTTGACGAAATTCTCTTGCCATATATCTTCACAGATGCTCGTACAAAATTTGTAGCCTTTGAATTTGTAAAAAGAAACGAAATTGCCCGGGGAAAAGTATCTTTTTTCGTCAAATACGCCGTAATTCGGAAGATAAATTTTACGATAGACATCTTTTACTTTTCCATCCTGGATAAAGGCGCAGGCATTATAAATTCTGCCATCGTCTTTCTCAACAAAACCAAGAATAACGATGATATTCGTACATGCTTCCTGTATAATTTTAAGATAACGTATGTTCTCATCCACAAAATGGTCCTTAAGCAGCAGATCCTCCGGCGGATAACCCACAAGCGCAAGCTCCGGAAAGATAATTATGTCTGCGCCTTTAGCTTTGGCAGATTTAATATTTGCGATTATCTTCCGGGAATTCGAAGTGATATCACCGACACAAGAATTAAACTGGGCGAGTACTATTTTTAGCATAATATGCTGGTTTTTAAATTATATAATTTTCAAGGCCGTTGGCAAATTATTTTCGAACTATCGTTTTTACCTGCCTTATCCATAAAAATACTCCTGTTCCTACAAGAATAATTGCGATAAATTGCGAGAGAGATAAGAAAAAAACGCTTCCCCGCAGGTCAGCTCTAAAAAATTCTATGATGAATCGGAAAATTCCATAAAAAATCAGATAGCTTGAGATAATCTCTCCTCTGAATTTTCTATGCCGGTTAAGCGCCCACAAAATAAAAAAGAGAGCAAAGAGAAACATTGACTCAATTAATTGAGTCGGAATTACCTTTACCCCCAAGGCGCCTGCGGGAGAATCCGGCGGAAATAATACCCCTATCCAGGAATGTGTAGGGCGGCCGTAGCAACAGCCGTAAGAAAAACACCCGATTCTTCCGAAAGCATGCGCCAGCGGTATTCCTACTGCAATTATATCGCAAAATTTTAAAAAATTTATTTTATGAAGCCGAGTAAGAAAATAGCTGGCCAATAAACCAAAAATAACCCCTCCATAGAAAACAAATCCGCTCCTGCTGACTAAAACTCCAATGGGGTCGGCTAAAAAATTATTGAAATCAACGAAAATATAAAAAATCCTGGCGCCTAAAAAGGAAAAAACTAATGTCCAGAAAATGATATCGGAAAATATCGTTTTATCGATATTCTCCCGCCTTGCGATTTTAAGGCAAACTAAATATCCGGATAAAACGCCCGTAAAAACAAAGAAACCGTAAGTATAGATAGTTAGCGGCCCAATTTTGCAAAGTATGGGATGCATATTTTGATTAATTATACGTTGTAACGATGCTTATTTTCTCTATTCCTACCTCTTTGCAAACATTCCAGATACCGGTAATTGCTTCAAGGCTTGTTCTCTTGTCGGCTTTTATCAGGATGGAATTATATTTATAACCCATCAGAAAACTTCGTAATATATTTAGGTCGACCTGCTTATCCTGGACATAAATCGTATTATTCTGGGAAACAATTATATTTAATGTAGAAGCACTGAATTCTTTGCCAGTTAATACATGCGGAAATTTGATATTTAATCCGGCCGCTATATTTAACCCCACGGTAAAAATAAGGAATGCAAAAAATAAAAATATAATATTTAAAAAAGATATGGTCATGGCCTGGCTTAAATCAGGCTCTTTGCGCAATAATTTTTTAAACCTCACTGCCGTATCTCCTCTGCGACAAAGCCTCTAAGAGCTCATTTGCTGCCCGTCCTGCTTCAAGGATATAGAAATTTACCTTATGAGTAAAATAACCATAGGCGATTGAAGCAATCACCGCGACCGACAATGCGCTTACGGTAACTACGAGAGCCTGCCCCAGGGCTAAAGCAAAATCAGCCTGCGCTATGCCGCCTGCGCTAAGAGCTTTTTCGGAAATCGCGTAAAAACCTTTGAGCAGCCCCAAGGCAGTTCCGAGAAAACCAAAAAGCGGAGTTATCTGGACAATCGCATTTAATAAATTTAAATTCTTTTCTAATTGCGGTATCTCATATAAAGCCGCGGCGTCGATATTTTCTTTAACAATCTCCCTTGAACTCTCGTAATAGACCAAACCGGCCTTTAATATGTTGGTTATATAAAATTTATTTTTTTCGCAAAGGTCAACCGCTTCGGAAATTTTGTTTTTGCGTACATATTCAATAATCTTCCAGGTAATATTTTGCGGATTGAAACGCAGGAGAGAAAAATAAAATAAAATACGCTCAATTATAATGGTTAATGAAAAAATCGAACATAAAACTATGGGCACCATCATGAAACCGCCCTTTGACAGCCAAAATAACATCTCCTCCTCCTTTATTTATTTTTGGGGGCTATTTTCCAGCTCTTCCACCCTTGTTTTGGCAATTTTTCCTTCTTCGGTATCTGTTCCTGCGATTTTTTTATAAATTTCCAGCGCAGCAGAAGGCTTGTTCTCTTTTTCGTAAATCTTCGCGATCCTAAAATACGCTTTTGATGCGTAATCGCTATTATCATCCTTGTCATTGCCGGCGGCATTATTTGACGAGAAAAGATAAGCGCTTTTAAAATATTCATCAATCGCTTCTTTGTCATTATCGATTTTTTCCAGGCACATCCCGAAAGCAAAACGCAATTTGGCAGAATCTATCCCGTCTTTGAGCAATTTCGAAAAAAGCTCGCCTGCTTCCTTGTAATCTTTCATATCTTTTAACAAAAATGCTTTATCAAACATAGCGACTTTGCTGACATCGGAAGATGAATCTATCAATTCATCATATAAGGCGATGGCATCCTTATCGTTTCCTTTCTGGACATAAAGCTTTGCCAGGTAAAGTTTGCTCTTTAAAGAAAGTGGGCTGTCGCTAAGGGATAATTTTTTGAAATAACTTTCTGCTTTTTCGGTATCCTCTTTTATCCAATAAAGATGTCCCAACGAAAGGGTAGCTTCTTCCGCGACAGAAGAATCTTTGTAGTTGTCAAGCACGCTTTTATAATATTTTTCGGCCTCGTCATATTTTTTTTCCTGTTCGCAGAGGCCGCCTAAATAAAGCGCTACGGAGCCGGCATATTGAGATGAGCTGAATTTCGAGAGAAATTCTTCCCAGGTTTTTTTCGCCTGCTCAAAATCAGAAAGATTAAGGTAGGCGTTTCCTATGTCGATATAGACAAGTTCGTTAATTTCTTTATCGGAAAACTTGCCAATCATACTTTTAAATATGTCAATCGCTTTCGTATAATTTTTTTCGTTAAAAAAGCATTTTCCGTAAAGATAATACGCCCGTGCAATTAACTCATTTTGGGGGAACTTTTTCATGAAATCCTCGATAAGACTTTTTGCTTCCGGGTACATGTCGCTAGAAAAATAAGCCACAGCGAGATAATACTCTCCTTGCGGTATGAGCTTTGAAGATGGAAAATTTTTCTGCAGATTCCTGAATGCCAGAAAAGCTTCTTCCAGGCGCTTCGTCTTTAAAAAAATCATCCCCGTTTGAAACTGGATATAATCAGCATAAACAGTGTTAGGATTGTTTCGTAATATTTCGGTGTAAATATCAAGCGCCTGGTTGTAGTTTCCCGCTTCCTGGTAGGCGTCGGCAATCTGAATCTGGGAACTAACCATAACTACGGGATTGCTTGTGTATTTGAGCGTATTTTTGAATTCTTCTATGGCCTTCCTGAACTCCCCTTTTTTAAGATAACACCAGGCCAACCCATAATGAGCCTTGTCAAACAAATCGGCATATTGCGACCCTTTAAAATTATCAAGAATATATCTGTAGGTTGATAAGGAATCATTGAGCCTGCCCATTTCATATAAAGTATCGGCTTTGGTAAGGTAAACACTGGTAATAATTTTATTCTGCGGAAAATCCTTGAGAAGCTTATCGAAAATTTCTAAAGCTTTGGTGTACTCGCCGGTTTTATAAAAATACACCCCTTCCGAATAAAGGTGCAGTTGCTCGTCTTTTATCTGGGAAATCTGGTTCTTTGCCGCAGCATAATCTTCTTTGGCAACAAAAGAGAATACCAACCCTTGATAAATTAAATCATTAAGATAGGCATCCGTATTCGTTTCAAGAGCGCGTTTGTAATTACGGATAGCCTGTTCAATATCCTTTTTATCATAAAAGGCCTCGCCTAAATAAAAACATACGTTCGGGACAAGTCTGCCTTTTGGGTATATTTTTAAGTATTTCTCTGCGACAGAAATAATACGCGAATAGTTCTTATTTTGAAAATAAGCATCTAGCAGGCTCGAATATGCGGTTTCCTGCAAATCTTTATCCTTGCATTTTTCAATTATTTTTTCCAAATATTCTTCTGCATTATCTATATCGCCCAGCTCAAGATAGTTCAAACCGCAAAGCGAGTATGCCTGCCATATAAATTTCGAAGACGGATAATCTTCAATAATTTTTTTGGCATAAAAAAGAGAATCCTTGAAACTTTTTCCTTTATAATTAACCTCGGCAAGCCAATAATATACCTCATCCTTAATATCGCTTATTTCTTTTTGCGAAGAAAGTCCGGAAAGCACACTTATCGCATTCGAATAATCGCCCTTAAAATAGTAGCATTTTGCCAGGTATAACTTTGCTTTATAAATATTGGGGCTGTCAGGAAAATCTTCGATAAATTTTTTAAATAGCGAAAGACTCGCTTCATAAAACCCATCGGAGAAAGCTTTGCCGGCCACAAAAAATCTTTCATCTTCGGCGCCTTCGACGCTGAATGCGCTATTTATAAAGAGCGCCGAGATAAGCAGTAAACCGACAATTTTTAGATTTTTTGTATTCATAAGTTATTTATTCTTAAATTTACTTTTTAAAAACATTCCCGTATATGAGCGGGCGTTGCGCATAATTTCTGCCGGAGTTCCGCAAACAACTAAATATCCTCCATTTTCTCCTCCTTCCGGGCCTAAGTCAATAATATAATCTGCGCATTTTATAACATCTAAATTATGTTCGATAACTAAAACGGTATTTTTTTTATCAACTAAACGCTGCAAAACCGCGAGCAGCTTTTTTATATCGTCGAAATGCAAGCCTGTCGTAGGTTCATCAAGTATATAAATAGTTTTCCCGGTTGCTTTTTTGCGCAATTCCGAAGCCAACTTTATCCTTTGGGCCTCGCCTCCGGAAAGTGTGGTAGCGGATTGACCCACTGCAATGTAGCCGAGGCCGACATCTTTAAGCGTTTTAAAGATGTTTCTGACGTGTGGAAAATTTTCAAACAAATCATAAGCTTCATCGACATTCATTTGCAGGACATCGAATATGTTTTTACCTTTAAAGGTTACTTCCAGTGTTTGTTTATTAAACCGCTTGCCGCCGCAGACCTCGCAAGGGACATAGACGTCCGGCAAAAAATGCATCTCTATTTTCTTTGTGCCATCGCCCTGGCAGGCATCACAGCGCCCGCCGGAAACATTAAAACTGAAACGCGACGGTTTATATCCTCTTTGTTTAGATTCCGGCAATTGGCTGAAAATCTCTCGGATGTAGGTAAATACGCCGGTGTAAGTTGCGGGATTGGAGCGAGGAGTTCTTCCTATCGGTGACTGATCTACGATAATAACCTTATCTACGTTTTCCAGACCTTCGACTTTGCGGTGTTTGCCGGGTTTTTCATGAGAATCGTAAATATTCTTGGCCAAAGCGCGGTATAAAATATCTTCCACCAGTGTGGATTTTCCGGAACCGGAAACTCCGGTTACCGCGATAAAGACCTCGAGCGGTATTTTTACGTCTATGTTTTTAAGGTTATGTTCTTTTGCGCCTCGAATCACGATGCTTGGCCTGTCGTTGTAAGTTCTTGTTTCTTTGGGAACTTCTATTTTCGCTTCGCCACGCAAATATTTTCCGGTAAGAGTATCGGCTTTATATGCGCCTTCCCGCAAACCTTCATAGACGATTTCGCCGCCGGCAACGCCCGCACCGGGGCCAAGATCGATTATCCAATCGCTTTCTCTTATCATCTGCTCATCGTGTTCGACGACAATAACGGTATTGCCTAAAACTTTTAAATTTTTAAGCGTATTGATCAATTTTTTGTCGTCGCGTGAGTGCAAACCAATCGTCGGCTCATCAAGTATATAAATAACCCCGGAAAGCGCTGAACCAACTTGAGTTGCAAGCCTTATCCTTTGCGCTTCGCCGCCGGATAAAGTAGAGCTTAAACGGTCAAGAGATAAGTAATCCAGACCTACGTCAACACAAAACATAAAACGTTTTTTTATTTCTTTAACGATATAATGGGCGATTTTCTCCTCATGAGAAGTTAATTTCAAATTGTTGAAAAAATCATGGCATTCGCCGATGCTCATCCTCACAACATCCCAGATAGATTTGTTCCCCACGCGCACGGCAAGGCTTTCTTTTTTTAATCTAGCGCCATAGCACTCCGGACAAGGAAGTTTCGACATATATTTTCCGATTTCTTCCTTTAAATATTCACTATCGGTCTTATTAAACATCCGGGTAAGCCTGCCAATAACACCTTCATAAGGTTTTCCCCAGACATAAACATCTTCATCGCCGTAGATAATCGTATCTTTTATTTTTTTCGGTAATTCGTTAAAAGGCGTGTCCATAGAAAAATTCATCTCACCGGCAAGCTCACGAAGCAATGCTTTATGAAACATAACATAACCGCGACTGCCCCGGCGCCAAGCCTCTATCGCGCCTTCTTCAAGACTGCGCCTTTTATCCGGCACAATTAAATCAATGTCGAATTCGGGCCTTGTCCCAAGGCCTTTACAGGATGGACAGGCTCCGTAAGGAGTATTAAAGCTAAACATTCTCGGCTCGAGCTCACCCAGAGAAATCCCACAATCATGGCAGCTTAGCTGGGTAGTATACAAAAATTCTTTTTTTCGGCTTTCATCGTAAATTATTGCAAGGCCGTTTGAATGCTTAAGAGCGGTTTCTATTGAATCAGCTATACGCTTTGTATTAGTATTTGAAGCTTGGATGCGGTCTACTACGATTTCAATATTATGGGTTTTATATTTGGTTAATTTTATTTCTTCAGTTAATTCATAAACGCTTCCGTCAACACGCACGCGCGAAAATCCTTCTTTGAGCAGACGGCCAAAAAGCGAAACATATTCTCCCTTTTTCCCGCGCACAACCGGTGAAAGTATATACAACCTGTCGCCTTGAGGAAAAGTACTAACCTGTTCGATAATTTCCTGGGAAGTCTGGCGGCTGATTGGCACGCCGCATTTGTAGCAATAAGGTTTGCCGATGCGGGCGAAAAGAAGGCGCAGGTAATCGTAACTTTCAGTTTGCGTAGCAACTATAGAACGCGGCGAACCGCCGGCAGTCCTCTGCTCAATAGCAATGGCCGGAGAAAGGCCTTCAATGTGTTCGACGTCTGGCTTATGAAGCTGTTCTAAAAATTGGCGGGCGTAACTGGATAAACTTTCCACATAACGGCGCTGCCCCTCGGCATAAATCGTATCAAAGGCAAGGGACGACTTCCCCGAACCGGAAAGCCCGGTTATACAGATAAGTTTATTCTTAGGAATTTTCAGATTTATATTCTTTAGATTATGCTCTCTGGCGCCTTTAATAATTATGTAGTCATTCATAGTTGGAAATCCCGCAAAATTAAGAAAAATATACCCAAGGTAATTAGGTATCTAATATAAATAATTTGTATATTATATAGCTAACTGCCGATTTTGAAAGAAGAAAAAAGCTTTTTTAAGAGATATTGCGTGGATAAAACCGCTAAGGCGCTAGTTTTGGGGTTTGTTTTTGAAGGAACGTTTTCTATAGTAATTGTAACTTTTGATTCCTCCGTGTCTATATCTATACGATGAATATTGCGTTCCACATGAGGGTCGGCCTTAATACAGACCTCGACAGCCGGCTTGCCGTTTTTAGAGGCAAATTTTTTACCGGAAAAAGAAGAAGCCAGAAATAAAATTGCGGCAACGTTGATATTTTGTGGAAAATATTTGATTGCCTCTTTTACTGAACCCTTGAATACGATTTTCTCTTCTTTAAGATTGTCTAAACTGATTTTATGTTCAACCAGGTAATGCGCGCCAACAAGCCCCTTGGGCGGCTTTGAGGTGGTAAGAGAAATTTTTCTGATTTCGCCTAGGCTAAGGGCGCCCACACCATCAACACCACAAATCGCTCCTGATGGAACATAAATATTGATGCCTTTTTCTTTAGCTTTCTCTAAGAGTGAAGCATCCTCAACCAAGGCACCAACGCTTAAAACTACTACATCAGTATTATAGGATAACGCTTTCTCTATCACATGCTTCGCCGCCTCTACCGACGCAGTTTCAATGACTAAATCCACACTTTTTATAAGAGAATCAACCGGAATTATCTTTGGGGAACAAGAAAGCGTTTCGGAAAGCAGTTCGGCTTTTTCCACATCTTTATCGCTTAATCCCCAGAGAATAACATTTCCACTTAATTGTTTATCAATAAATAGCGCCACTTCTCTGCCGATTGCGCCGCATCCGACAATACCAATTTTTGTTTTTGCTTTCATATGGCTCCTTTTATGCCTCTAGAATAATATTATCGATTAAGCGCGTTTTCCCTAGATAGACCGCAATTGCAATCACAAACCTGTCGCTTAATTTAGTTTTTGGTTCGAGAGTCTTTGCATCAACAACTTCGACGTAATCTATCTTAACGCTTTTTTTAGAACGAATATGATTTTTAATTTTATTTTTTATAATTTTACAATTTCTTTCTCCCTTTCGAATAAGCTGCTTTGCTAAGGAAAGTGACTGTGATATCGCAAGCGCTTTTTTTCTTTCCGAACTATTCAAATATTTATTGCGTGAGCTCATTGCCAAGCCATTCTCTTCTCTTGCAATCGGTACAGTCTTTATTTTTAAGGAAAAATTCAAATCTTTCACCATCTTTTTAACAATTTCTACCTGTTGATAATCTTTTTGGCCAAAATATGCAATGCCCGGGGTGATAATATTAAATAATTTCGTAACAACCGTACAAACGCCACGGAAATGGCCGGGACGAGATTTACCGCAAAGAAATTGGCTTAAATTGCCTTCTGTTACATAAGTAGAAAATCTCTGGGGATACATTTCTTCTGCCGTTGGTAAAAATAATAAATCAACCTTCCCCCTTCCTAGGAGTAATTTGTCATCCGTTAAAGTCCTTGGGTACTTTTTATAATCTTCATCGGGACCAAATTGCGTAGGATTGACAAAAATGCTCACTACGACGAAATCACAGTCTTTTTTTGCCTGGCGCACTAATGAAAGATGCCCATCGTGCAAAGCGCCCATTGTTGGTACAAGACCGATTTTTTTACCTTTTTTCTTTGCTTCATTAATTATTCTTCTAGTTTCGCTAATCGTTTTTGTTACTATCATATTTTACTCAAAATATCCGACTCGATTTCCAAAAGTGGTTTCATAACAAATTCTCGTTCTAGCATTCTTGGGTGCGGAATTTTCAAACCTGGCGCATTTATCTTCTGGTTGTCATACAAAAGAATATCAAGGTCTATACTGCGCGGCCCATTTTTTATCATTCGCACACGACCAAGTTTTTTTTCGATATTCTGTAAGATAAGTAACAAAGACATCGGTTCTAAATCTGTTTTTATTTTAATGACTCCGTTGAGAAAATTTTCCTGGGTAGGCCCACCAACCGGTTTGGTTTCGATAATCGAGGATACTTTTTTGATTTTTATGCCGTGGTTTTTGCGCAATAATTCGATAGCTTTATTTATATTTTCTAATCGATTACCGAGGTTAGAGCCTATACCGATATATGCATACATTGCTAAAAACCTTGGAATTATAAAGAAGAAATTGCTTCTTTGATAATATCTTTTTCTGCGGTAAGTGCAAAACGGATAAAACCTTCGCCATATTTGCCAAAACCCAGTCCCGGCGTTACAACTATCCTTTTGTCTTCTAAAAGATGCTTGCAAAAATCGATTGAAGATTTAGATTTTCTGGGAAGCTTTGCCCAGACATAGAAAGTTGCGTCAGCATAAACCTGGCTGAAAAGTTTTCGCTTTATATTTTGAACAAAAAAATCCCTTCTTTCTTTAAAGATTCTACGAACATTATCCGCATAAGCGTCTTCTTTTAAAAGCGCAGCTGCTCCAGCATCTTGAATTGCGCCAAAAATTCCGGAATCAAAATTTGTTTTTACCTTTAGTAAGCCTTTAACAAGATTTTCATTGCCCGCTGCCCAGCCAACGCGAAAACCGGTCATGCAAAAGGTTTTTGAAAGCGAATGGAACTCAATGGCAATTTCCCGGGCGCCTTCAACTTCAAAAATACTGTGCGGCTTTTCTTCAAAATAAATTTCCGAATATGCGTTATCGTAGGCTAATATAATTCCGTATTGAGAACAAAATTCGACAAGTTTTTTCAGAAAATCCATCGGCGCAAGCACGCTTGTCGGATTGTTCGGATAATTAACGTAAATAATTTTTGCTTTATTGCGCATACTAACAGGTATTCTTTCTAAATCCGGAAGAAAATTATTCTTTTCTAAAAGCGGCATTTCATAAACTTTGGCACCGGAAAATATCGCCGCTCCTCTATAGCCGGGATACCCCGGGCTTGGAATTAAAACATAATCGCCCTTGTTAACAAATGCTAAGGGAAAATGAACCAAACCCTCTTTTGAGCCTATCAAAGGAAGAATTTCTTTATCGGCATCAACCGAGACGCCAAATCTTTTTTTGGTCCAATCTTTTATGGCCGAACGAAAATTAAGCTTGCCCTGATCTAAAGCATATTTCTGGTTCTCTTTTAGTTTAGCTGCCTCAAAAAGCGTATTCACAACTCCTTGTGGTGCTGACACATCAGGATCGCCGATACTGAAATCGATAAACTTAACCCCTTTATCGCGTAATTCTTTTTTTTGCCGATCAATTTCGGCAAACAAATATGGTGGTAAGGAATTTAGACTTTTTGAAAATTCAAAATTTCTCATATTATTTTTTTCCTTTCTTATCTTTACCAAACAAAACGTCATCCATCGTGTACAAACCGGACTTTTTTCCTTTAATCCATTTTGCGGCAACCAGCGCTCCTCTTGCAAAAATATCGCGCGTTTTGGCGGAATGGAACAGTTCTATTTTATCAACCTCGCTTTCAAAAACTATTTTGTGGTCGCCGACAATTTCCCCTTCCCTGATTGCTTTTACCGCTTCTGGTTTTAAGGCAAAACCTTCTTCATTCAGAATTTGCACAATTTTTTTTGCAGTTCCCGAAGGTGAATCTTTTTTATGAATATGATGCGCCTCTTCTACATATATTTTATAACCCGGTAAAATTTTTGCTGCCATTTGCGTCAATCTAAATAATAGATTAACGCCAATACTCATATTCGGAGAAAAAACTATAGGTATTTTCCTGGAAGCGTATTTAATTTTCGCCTGTTCTTCTTCGCTAAAGCCGGTTGTGCCGATAACCGCTGCTTTTCTAAACTTAATCAGATATTCCAGGTAATTAATTACGGCGGAAGGAAGAGAAAAATCAATTAGGCAATTACATTCCTTCAAGATTTCTGCATTATCTGTAACCTTAACGCCATCAATCATCTTCCCAACATCCGGATGGTTTTTGCTTTCCAATCCGGCAATTACTTTCAGATTTCTGTCGTCTTTCGAAAGCACAAAAATTCTTTGCCCCATTTTTCCGCAAAAGCCTGAAATCGCCAGTCTAAACATTTTTATTCCCCTAAAAAATAAATCTCTCGAAGTTAAATTTTCATTAACTCATCCCACGTAGACCGGTCGCGAATATAGCCGTTTTTTACTTGCCAGACGCCGTTAGCCTCTTCTAATTCATAGTAGACTGTCGTTTCCGCATATTTCGTAACGAAACCGTAAATAATTGTGCCGGTTACTTTAACTTTGGATTTCGAGTTATCCAAAAATTCAAAAGTTTCGAGGGAAATCGTCTCGCGTGCTTTTGAGGGATCGAAAACTAAAGGAAAAGCGTGCTCAAGCTTTTTCTCAAGGTCGAAACTAACCTCATGATTTTCAATTAGCATATCGTAAGGTCCGGCTATCAATTTTTTGCTGTAACGCTCATCTGCGTCGGGAGCCTTGCTTCTTGCCATTTCATACCTGAATATTGCCTCTGCTATGGCTTCTTTTTTTTGGGGACTCAAAACCTCGCCGGCAGACAAAATGTTCATAACCACCAAATGAAAAACTATAAACCACGTTCCTGCCTTTGCTATCATCTTTTCTTGTTTCAAAACTTTGCGAATAAACTTTAAATTTTTACAATAATCCATAATCTTTCATTGCCTTTTTTAATTTTGCTTCATTCTCTGCCAGCATCGAACACATCGGCAGTCTTAAATCGGGTTCGCAAAGTTTCATCAATCCCATTGCTGTCTTAACTGGTATAGGGTTTGTTTCGATAAACATCGCCTTTGTCAAAGGTAAAAGTTTGAGGTTAAGATTTTCGGCTTTTTCGAGTTCCCCTTTTTCGAATGCGCTTACTAAATCCGTAACATCCTGCGGCACAATATTTGCCACAACAGAAATTACCCCTGTTCCGCCGATACTTAAAACCGGTAAAGTTAACGCATCATCGCCGGAAAGCAAATCAAAATCTTTTCCACATAAAGCTTTTACGCGTAACATTTGTTCTAAATTTCCCGAAGCCTCTTTTACAGCAACAATATTTTTGCAATCACGTGCTAATTTCGCGATTGTCTCCGGCTCAATATTAACTCCGGTGCGCGAAGCAATATTGTAAAGCATAATTGGAAATTTTATGCTTTCCGAAACCGCTTTGAAATGCTCATATAAACCCTTTTGGGTCGGCTTATTATAATAAGGCGCAACTTGCAATGTTGCGTTAGCGCCTGCTTTCTCCGCATGCTTGGTCATCATTATTGCTTCGGCAGTTGAGTTTGAGCCAGTACCAGCAATAATCGGAATTCTTCCTCCTGCCGCTTCAATGCACACCTCGATGACTCTATCATGCTCTTCATAAGTCAGTGTCGCAGATTCACCGGTTGTTCCGCACGGAACAATCGCTGATGTGCCATTTTTTATGTGAAACTCTATAAGCTTTCTTATAGTTTTTTCATCAATTTTATCGCCGGAAAACGGCGTAACTAAGGCAACGATTGAGCCCTTAAACATAGAATACCCCCTTGTAAACTATTTTCGCTAAACCTTCAAGCCAGACATCGCTTATTTTTGTGCCTTGCTTATTAAAGAAAACTTTTAATGTTTCTCCGCCTCTTGTTTCAACCTCAATTTTGCTGTATCCTGTACCCTGTACCCTCAACGCTGAAATAATCGCTGACGCAATTGAACCAGTACCGCAAGCAAGGGTTTCATCTTCAACTCCCCTCTCATAGGTACGCACTTTTATAAAATCATCGTCAACGACTTCGACAAAATCTACATTTGTGCCGGACGGCAGAAATTCCGGATGATAACGGATGACTTTCCCGATATTATCCACGTCTATCTTCTCTAAGCCCTGAACAAAAACGATTGCGTGCGGCACGCCGGTATTTACAAAATTCACTTTTAATTTTCGGCCATTCACCATAATTGGAACATTTAATCTTATATCTTTCGGCTCTGTAATCCTGATTTTTGCATTACCTCCGTTCATTATTGACTCAACAATCCCTGCTTTCGTTTCTATTTTTATATTTCCCGGTCTGTGGGCTGTTGAGTGCCGGCTGTTGGCCATCCAGAATGCCGCACACCGCGCGCCATTACCACACATTTCTGCTTCTGAGCCGTCGGCATTAAAAATGCGCATTCTAATGTCGGCTTTGTTTGATTTTCCAATTATAAGCAAGCCATCTGCGCCAACACCATACTTTCTATCGCACATCTTTACTGCTAACCTGTTCAAAGACCAGCGGGCTATGAATTGTCGACTGTCGACCACAACAACGAAGTCGTTACCCGCAGCAACCATCTTTGTAAATTCTATTTTTTTCATTTTCATTACAGATTAATCAGGTTCTCGTTTTCGATTAAATGGAGAAAACTTTCCCGTTTACGGATGAGAAAGGCTTTGTTTCCTTTGACGAGAACTTCTGCCGGGCGCCGGCGGGAATTGTAGTTCGATGCCATGCTAAAGCCATAAGCACCTGCACCCATCACCGCAAGATATTCACCGGCATTAACTTCAGGTATAAGCCTTTCTTTGGCAAAATAATCCGAGCTTTCGCAAATCGGACCAACCACATCCGCCACCTCTTTTTCTCTGGATTTGACCTGCTCTAAAGGAAGCAATTGATGGTATGCTTCATATAATGCCGGCCGGATTAAATCATTCATTCCGGCATCGACGATGACGAATTTTTTAGATGGTGTGGACTTTATGTATAAAGCTTTTGCCACGAGAATCCCGGCATTGCCGGCAATAAACCTTCCCGGTTCGATGATGATTTTTAAACCGGTCTTCTTTAGCAGTGGTAAAACTTCTTTAGCAAATTTTTCTGCGGTCTGGGCATTTTCTTTGTCGTAAATTATACCCAGGCCGCCGCCGATATTAAAGCATTCCAGGTTTATATTCTGGCCTTTTAATCTTTTTATAAAATCAGTTACCTTTAGTACAGCTGCCACATACGGCGCGGTTTCGGTGATCTGCGAACCAATGTGAATATGTATACCGCAAATTCGTAAGTTTCCGAATTTCTTGCGTTCGGCAAAAATTTTCGCCGCAGTTTCAAAATCTATGCCGAATTTGTTGGTAATTTTGCCCGTGGTAATAAATTTGTGCGTTTTTGGCTCAACATCGGGATTTATCCTGATTGTCACATTCGTAGTTTTTCCGAAAATTTTGGCGATGCGATTGATGTTATCGAGCTCGGCCAGAGATTCCGCATTAAAAAATAAAATTCCACGCTTGATCGAAACTCTGATTTCGCCGTCGGTTTTTCCGACTGATGCATAAACGATTCTATTTGCCGGGCATCCAGCCTTTATTGCACGGAAAAGCTCGCCACCGGAAACAATATCAAGCCCTGCGCCTTTATCAACGAGCGCTTTAAGAATCGATAAATTAGAATTTGCTTTTACTGAATAGCAAATCAGCGGGTTAACCTCTTTAAATGCTTCTTTTAGTTTTAAATAATGGCTAATCAAAGTGGAATAGCTGTAAACATAAAGCGGCGTGCCGTATTGCCTTGCAAGTTTCGTCACTTCCACTTTTTCGCAAAAAAGTTTATTGTTTTTATACTTAAAGTCGTGCATCTTTTTTACACTGATTAGGGATGATACACTGATTGGTAAACTGTATATTTTCAATCAGTGTTTTAATTTTTTAGACCAGATAATTAATTGTCTTTCCACTAATTTAGGATTTGTTGAGCCGTAGGAACTTTTCAAATTAACCGAAACCCAGGCATTCAATATATCTTTTACGTCCGCATCAAGTTTTGGGCTGTATCTTTTTAATTCCTGCGATGACAGGCGGGATATATTTTTACCTTTATCCAGACAATCCCGGACCATTTTACCGACAATATCGTGAGCCTGCCGGTAAGATACGCCTTTCCTGATTAAATATTCGACTATATCAACAGAAAATAAAGATTCATCATTAAGCCGTACGGCAATTGTTTCTTTTTTCATTTTGATATTCTTGAAAAGCTCAATAAAAATTCCCAACATGCTCTTTATGGTTTCAACCGCATTAAAAAGCGGCGGCTTATCCAGCTGTAAATCCCTGTTATAGGAAAGCGGAAGCCCCTTCATCAGTATGAGTACGCTTGAACAATCACCGTGAATCTTTCCGACAGAACCTCTTATCAATTCAAGCACGTCAGGATTTTTCTTATGCGGCATGATACTTGAACCGGTACAAAAAGAAAAGTCAATGTCTATGAAATTGAACTCTCTTGTTGACCAAAGTATTAAGTCTTCAGAGATCCTTGACAAATGCACGGCGAGTATCGAAAGATCCGCGAGCACTTCTATTATAAAGTCCCTGTCGCTTACACTGTCTATACTATTTTCCGTAACACTATTGAAGTCAAGTTCATTCTTTACATAATCCCTTTGGATTCTTAGGCTGGTTCCCGATAAAGCACCACTTCCCAGCGGCATCTCATCAACCCTTTTGTAAGCATCAGAAAGTCTTTCTTTATCTCTTTCTAGACCCTCCACATATGCAAGTAAATGATGTGCAAGAAGAACACATTGTGCACTTTGCAGATGAGTATAGCCGGGGATAATCACTTTTAAATTATTCTTTGCACAAGTAACGATTGATTTTTGCAATAACTTAATTAAATTCTCTATCGCATCAATCTTGTCCTTTAAATACATCCTGACATCTAAGGCTATTTGATCATTCCTTGAACGAGCAGTATGCAGCTTATCTGCGGCATGGCCAACTTTCTTTGACAAAGCTTCCTGAATATTTGAATGCACGTCTTCAGCGTTTAAATCGAATTTAAATTTACCGCTGGTTACGTCTTTTAAAATCGAAGTAAGCCCCTTAACGATTAAAGCCGCGTCTTTTGACGGTATAATTCCCTGCTTCCCAAGCATTTTGGCATGAGCGATGCTACCAAGAATATCGTATTCTGCCAATTCCTTGTCAAAAATAATGCTTGATGTAAACTTATCAGTCAGACGATTGGTTTTTTTTGCAAACCTTGTTCCCCACAATTTCTTCGCCATATTTACCTCTCTCTACTCTTTACTTTCTACTTTACCGCTGATGCGGCATTGCCCAGAGTTTTATAAATCCTTCGGCAAGTGTCCGGTCGAACTTATCGCCCTCGCCATAGGTTGACAATTCTTTTTTGTATAAAGAATTCATGGAGCTTCTCTTAGCAAGAATTATGTTTCCTTTGTAAAGTTTAAGCGTTACGTTGCCGGAGACATTTTTTTGCGTATCTTCGATAAACGCATCCAAAGATTCTTTTAGTTTCGTAAACCAAAGCCCCTGGTATACCAGGTGCGAATATTTCTGCGCAACTATTTCCTTGAAAAATAAGGTTTCCCTGTCCAAGGTAACTGCCTCCAATTCTTTATGTGCAGTGTATAAAATCCATGCTGCTGGTGCTTCGTAAATTTCCCTTGATTTAATACCAACAACCCTATCCTCAATACAATCAGTTCTGCCAATACCATTTTCTGCACCAACTGCATTTAATTTATCAATTATCGAATTAAAATCTATAGCTTTGCCGTTTAATTTTACTGGCACACCTTTATTAAATTCGATTTCGACATAAACCGCTTTGTCTTTTATTTTAGCGAGCGGCTTAACAAAGTAATAGGAATTTTCCGGAGGCTCATTCTTTAAATCCTCAAGGCAACCGCCTTCAACACTTACACCCCAAATATTTTTATCGATACTGTAAACTTTTTTCTTGGTTGTCTTTATAGGAATGCCGTGCCGTTTACAGTATTCTATCTCTTCCTCTCTTGAGGTTAGTTCCCATTCTCTTAAAGGTGCGATAGTCTTAATATGCGGTGCCAAAATCGCGGTTGTTGCTTCAAACCGAACCTGGTCATTGCCTTTGCCAGTACAGCCATGCGCAACAAAACCGGCTTTTTCTTTTTTTGCCACATCAACTAAATGTTTGGCAATAAGAGGCCTGCCCAAGCTCGTACTTAAAACGTATTTTCCTTCATATAAAGCCCCCACCTTAAGCCAAGGTAAAATATAATCATAGGCAAATTCTTTGCGTAAATCTTTAACGTAGATTTTTGACGCGCCACTTTTACTTGCCCGCCTTTTTAAATCTTGTGGCGAGAACTCACTGCCTAAATTCGCCGAGAAACAAACAACATCAAAACCTTTATCCTTTAACCACTGTATACAGCAGGAAGTATCTAAACCTCCTGAATAAGCAAGCACGACTTTCTTCATTTATCCTCCTATTTGAAAATTCCAAGTTCCAAGCACCAAATTCCAAATAAGTTCCAAATTCCAATGTTCCAATGGCTGAAACGATTTATGTTTAGAACATTGGAATTTCGGTCATTGGAATTTATTTGGTGCTTGGAATTTGTGATTTGGAATTTTATAACTATATTCCCTTAAAAGCGTAAACTAAAATTGCTTTTGCAGTATGCAATCTATTTTCCGCCTGCAAGAAAACCTGCGAATTTTTGCCCTCCATAACGCTATCGGTAATTTCTTCGCCTCGGTGCGCCGGAAGGCAATGCATCACAATACAATCTTTTTTCGCTAAACCTAAAATTTTGTCATTTATCTGGAATTTGCTGAAAATTTTCTTTCTTTTGGCTTTTTCTTTTTCCTGGCCCATTGAGGTCCAGACATCGGTGTATAAAACATCAGCACCTTTTGCCGCTTCTTCTGCCGAAGTTAGAATATTTAACTTTGCGCCTGAATTTTTTGTGCATTCACTGATTTCCTCCAGAATTTTTTTATCCGGCTGATAGCCTTTTGGACTTGCGATAGTAAGATTTCCGCCCAGTATCGCAAAAGCATGGATAAGCGATGTACAAACGTTATTACTGTCGCCGATATAAGCAATCTTTAGTTTCTCGACATCGCCTTTTAGCTCACACATTGTCACCAAATCGCCGAGTATCTGCGACGGGTGCATAGCATCGCTTAAAGCGTTTATTACCGGTACTGATGACATTTTTGCAAATTCTAAAATGCTCTCATGGGCAAAAGTTCGAAAAACTGCGGCATCAAAAAACCGTGATACTGTGCGGCTGACATCTGAAATTGCCTCTCGCTTTCCAAGCTGAACCTCTTCCGGTGCGTAGTAAACCGCCTGGCCACCAAGCTGGACAGTCCCCACGCAAAAAGCAGCTTTGGTTCTTAATGATGGTTTTTCAAAGAAAAGCCCGACGCACTTTCCGCAAAGAACGTCTTTATATCTTGCGGGATTTCTTTTGATATCCAAAGCAAGGTTTATCAGCTTATAGATATCCGGTTTTGAAAAACTTTTTAGGGAGATAAAATGCCTAATCATGATTTTACCGTGTTTAAAATACTCTTTAATATTCGTAACCCTTTATCCAATTCTCTCTTTTTAACATTAAGCGCCGGCATAATCCTTAACACTGTGCCGTGCGTTGAATTTATTATCAATCCTTCCTCCATCGCTTTCGTAAAAATTGGGAAAGAATCGACATCCAATTCTAAGGCAGTCATAAGGCCTAATCCCCGCGCTTCTTTTATGAAAGAAAATTTCTTTTTCAGCTTATTCAAATTGTCAAGCAGATAGTCACCCATGCTTTTTGTGTTTTCGAGAATCTTCTCTTCTTCGATAATTTTAAATACTTCCAAAGACACTTTCGTTACTAATGGTGAGCCGCCGAACGTCGAAGCATGTAAGCCCGGTTGGAATAAATTCGCATGCTCATCTTTTACAACAAAGGCCGAAGTTGGCACTCCTGCGCCAAGACCCTTGGATATCACAAAAGCATCCGGAATGATGTCATAGTTCTGGTAGCAAAATAATTTATTCGTTCTGGCCATACCGGTCTGAACCTCATCAATAATTAAAAGCATTTTATTGGCCTTGCAAAAATCGTTCAAATTCTTTACGTATTCTTTTGAAGCAATGTTTACACCGCCTTCACCTTGTATTAATTCAAGCATTACCGCAACGGTTTTAGATGTAACTTGTGCTTTAAAACTTTCAAAATTGTTGAATTCCGCTTCCTTAAAACCCGGCAATATAGGTTGAAACGGCTCTTTATATTTTGCCTGACCGGTTGCCGAAAGCGCGCCGAATGTCCGTCCATGAAACGAATTCTTCATGGTAATTATTTCAAACCTGCCGGTTTCTTTACCATAAAGCCTGGTTAATTTAATCGCACTCTCAATGGCTTCGGCTCCGGAATTAGCAAAAAATACTTTGGACGGAAAAGTGCTTTTAACGATTTTCTCGGCTAATAAAGCTTGCTCTTCCTGAAAAAGATTATTCGGCAAATGGATAAGCTTCTTAGCCTGCTCTTTAATTGCCCTGACAACCCCGGGATGGCAGTGACCAAGTATGGAAACTCCCCACCCGGGAAATAAATCCAGATATTTTTTTCCCGCACTATCCCAGAGAAAGCTTCCCTTTCCTTTAACAAAAACCGGCCCTACCCGTTTGTAGGTATTAAGCGAATATTGCGTAAATAAGTTTTTTGTTTCTTCGGCATTCATTTTATTATCTCCGTTCCAATTCCTTCGTTGGTGAAAATTTCAAGCATTATGGCGTGCGGAATTTTTGCGTCAACGATATGGGCTTTGCCAACGCCTTCTTCGATTGATTTTACTGCAGCACGCACTTTCGGTATCATGCCTTCGCTGATTACTTTCTTCTCGATTAGTTCTTCGGCATTTTTCATGGTTATCGTCGGGATAAGCGAACTCTCGTCTTGAGGATTGCGCATAACCCCTAAAATATTAGTCAAAAGAACAAGCTTTTCCGCTTTAAGCTGTGAAGCCAGGAAAAATGCTACATCATCGGCATTGATATTGTAAGCATCGCCGTCTTTGGAAACGCCCATCGGAGTGATTACCGGTATAGATGTTTCGAGGGCTTTTTTTAATTTTACCTCATCCATCCCAACAACCTCACCAACAAGACCTAAATCTTGCTTGCTGCGCTTCTTCACCGCAGAAAGGAGTTCGTCTTCTCTTTTAAATCCTGTTGCATTTGCGCCATAGGCACTAATTTCCCGAACGATTAAATCATTCAACTCGTTAAGTTCTTCCTCAACGATTTTTAGCGTAAACTTGTCCGTAACCCGCATACCATCGACAAATTCTGTCGTAATTTTATGTTCTTTGAGTTTCTCCGTAATATTCGGGCCTCCGCCATGGACAAGTATAGGCCTGATGCCGGTATAACGTAAGAAAACTATATCCTCAAGAACCGATTTACGAACCCTGTCCTCGCATAATATTGAACCGCCGTATTTAATGACAAATATTTTTTTGTGAAATTCTTTGATATACGGCAATGCCTCGATTAAAACATCTGCTTTCTTGATTGCTTCTTTTACCATTTCGCTACTCCTTAATAATTATTAAAAATTCCAAGTACCAACCCTTCGACTCGTTTTCACTCGCTCAGGGTTGTCCTGAGCCTGTCGAAGGACAAATTCTAAATAAGCTCCAAATTCCAATACTACAATGACCGAAACGATTTATGTTTAGAATATTGGAATTTGTGATTTGGGATTTCATATTAACTATATTCTGCATTTATCTTCACGTACTCGGGAGTTAAATCCGAAGTATAAATCGTTTGTGAAAATTTTCCCCTTTTCAAATCAACATCAATAGTAATATCTTTTTTTGTAAGGTCAGACATCGTTATGGGGATACCTTCTTTAACTGCAATGCCGGCATGGCCTATCGCCGCAATAATTCTTCCCCAGTTTGGATTTGCGCCGTAAATTGCGCATTTAAAAAGATTGGAATTGGCAATACAGAACCCGGCCTTGCTGGCTTCCTCTTTTGTCTTTGCGCCTTTTATCGATATTTTTATAAACTTTGTCGCGCCTTCGCCGTCTCTAACCATCATTGTTGCCAGAGACAAACATACTTCTTTCAGCTTTTGGGAAAAAAGTTTAATCTCGACAGCATGCTTTGTTTTTACTCTTCCGCTTGAAAGAACAAAAACCGTATCGTTGGTGCTCATGCAGCCATCCACAGTTATAGAATTAAAACTTTCGTCAATAGCGTCATAGGCGATTTTTTTTAGAATTTGCTTCGGAAGACTCACATCCGTAAGAATAAATCCCAACATCGTTGCCATATTCGGGCTAATCATTCCGGCGCCTTTAGCAAACCCGAGTATATGCCCTTTTTCGCTCAAATTTATTTTCGCATATGCTATCTTTTTAACCGTATCGGTGGTCATAATGCTTTTTGCGAAATTATCGGGACTGTTTTCTATTGCATTAATCAGTTTTGGAAACGAAGAAATCAATTTTTCTTTCGGCATTTTTTTTCCGATAATGCCGGTCGAAGCAATAAGAATATTTTTCTGATTAACTTTTAATAATTTTGCAAGCTCTGCGGTAATTTTTTCCGTATCTTTCAAACCTTCTTTATGAGAAAAACAATTGGCATTACCGCTGTTTGCTAAAACTGCCTTAATCGGATTTTTGATATTATTCTTGCTCACCGTTACCGAGTAAGAAACATTTTTATTGGTCGTAAAAAAACCAACTACCTCTACCGGCTTCTCGCAATAAATTAACCCTAAATCGAGCTTGTTTTCTTTTAAACCGCAGTTTATGCCGGAAAATAAAAATCCTTTCGGTATAATCATATTAGTTTTCTACAGATGACCACAGATAAAAAATCGCCGATAATCACAAATGATTATTTCGTCCATCGCCTTTCGTCCTTCTTTATCTGTGCCCACTCGCGTCTCCAAATCTGTGTTAATCTATGTTTTTATAGAAGGGCAGTTGTTTCGTCAAACCCAAGCATTATGTTCATGTTTTGCACTGCCTGGCCGGCGGCGCCTTTCTGTAAATTATCTATCGCGCCGACAATAACCATTCTCGTGCCATCTATCTGAAAACCTATATCGCAAAAATTAGTTCCAACTACGTCTTTTAATTGCGGTAATTTCTGTTCGAAAAACCGGACAAACCGCTCATCCTTATAATATTTTTTATAGACATTATTAATTTTATCAACGCCAATATTCGTTTTTAAATCCGCATAAATAGTCGCAAGGATGCCTCTTTCCACCGGGATAACATGAGGCGTAAACCTTAACTCAACCTTCTTCTGGCTGAATTCGGAAAGTATCTGGATTATTTCCGGTAAATGCTGGTGCTCAAACGGCTTATAGGCAAACAGGTTACCGTTTAACTGTGCAAAATGATATTCCAGGGTCGGTTTTCTTCCGGCGCCGGTTATCCCCGACTTGGCATCAATAATTATATTCTTTATCAAATCCTCTTTTAACAAAGGGGCTAAGCTTAATATAGATACTGTAGGGTAACAACCCGGATTTGCGATTAACCTTGCTTTTTTTATTTTATCCCGGTAAAACTCACAAAGACCGTATACGGCCTCTTTTATATTGCCCGGGTCCTCGTGTTTTCCCTTATAAAATTTCTCATAAACCTTTACATCTTTTAAGCGGTAATCCGCAGAAAGGTCAATTACGGTTTTCTTCTTTTTAAGAAAGAATGGGGCGATCGTTTGAGAAACCCTGTGCGGAAGCGCTAAAAAGAAAATATCGGCCAAAGAAGCGGCTTTTTCTTCGTTCGGGCTTTCGCATAATAAATCCAGTCGGTTTCTGAATTTCGGGAATAAATCGCCGATTTTAAGCTCTTTTTCTAATATCGCGGAAATATAGGTAATTTCTACCTTGGGATGCCTGAGCAGAATCTCTATAAGTTCTTCTCCGGCAAATCCTGACGCACCAAATATCGCAACCTTTGTTGACATGAAACGCTCCCCCTGCCTGCCGCAAAGACAGGCCTGCCTGGCTTTTAGCCAGACTTTCTATTTTTACAGGCTTATTATGGCTAGAGAAATAGACTAATATAATAAATCAAAAATACTTGTAAGTCAACGATTTAATCAGGTTGGGGAAGGCTTGTTTTATCGTAACGATGTGTAATTATATGATACTAAGTCCTTGATACCGTGTGAGTTAGCTAACAAACTCAAGGATATCCCCTAATGCTAAATGGGTATTTTCAGCTCGGCCATTGGGTAATTCTATGGTTATAGCTGCCTTTAAGCAGGAAGCAAGTCTCCAGGGCTTTAGGTTTTGGCATATCCGTATGACCTGCATATTGCTATCCAAAAACACGACATCAATGGGAAAACGCATAAAAAACATATGGATAGAAGAAACATTGTAAAAAATAAGCGCCTCTTCCGGCGGTAAAGACTTCCGGTTTAAAAGCCCGACCAACCGTTCGATAAAGGTTTTTGCCACCTTGGCATCGCTTGAGATACACTGTCCGTTAGTTTTGTTTATAATTTTACAGCTCATTTAGACAATGATTTGGATAATTCATCGCACATGGCACAAGGCTTAAAATCTTTATCAATACAGACAAGCGTGGTTACCGAACTAACTAAAATTTTATCATCCCGTTTTATGTCCTGAAAAAACTCAAAAGAAACATTGCGGACTTTTCCTAACTTGGTAGTTATATCTAGAACATCCGCATAGCGTGCCGGAGACTTATATTCGATTTCAACTTTTTTTACTATAAACAGCAAACCATTTTCCGCCAGGGTTTTTAAATCAAGGTCTCGTTCACGCATATATTCCGTACGCGCTTCTTCCAGATATTTAAGGTAATTGGCATAGTAAACAACTCCTCCGCAATCTGTATCATGATAATAAATACGTTTTTGCATTTTACCTCCTGATTATTTTAAAATTATAGCATGTTAGAGAGCGCATCAGCAATCAAAATATATTGCGCAAGCGGAATGTTTTCCGCGCGCATGTTTTTGTCAATTTTCAAAGTAGACAAAAAATCAATATCAGAACAAAAGCGTGAGAGCGAATTGGCAATTTTCTTCCGGCGCTGGCTAAAAGCCTGGCGGATAATTTCAAACAAAAGCTTTTCATCTTTTACTTTGGGCAGCGATGGATCATCGAATCTTACTTCAATAAAACTCGAAATAACTTTAGGGATAGGCACAAATGCGCCTCGGGGGATATCAAACAACTTATTGACCTTTGCATAATATTGTGCGTAACAGGTTAAGAAAGAATAATCTTTTGTGGAAACTTTGGCGATTAACTTGTCAACAACCTCTCTCTGGAAGGTAAGATAAGCATTTTTTATAAGTGCCCTATTCTCTATGAGATAGGCAATAATGGCGTTACTTATTTGATAGGGAACATTTCCAAAAACAACCATTTTTTCGCCAATATCTTCGAGGGAAAACTTAAGAATATCCGAATGGATTATTTTAATATTATTACGGCTATGAAATTTTTCTGTAAGCGCTTCTGCAAAACGCGGGTCAAATTCTACGCCGTATAAAAATTTGCATTTATTTGCGATTTGCCCGCTTATCTCTCCCGGCCCCGGCCCAATCTCAAGAACGGTTTCTCCGCTTACATTCAGTGAATCTAAAATCTTTTGGATATAATTTTTATCTTTTAAAAATATCTGACCTAGCGATTTGGATTGTTTCATGGTTTATAGACAAAAATCCTTAAATAGTAAGATGGAAGGGGGAAGATAGAAGATGAATTCTTTTTGTTTTTTTATTTTCTATCTTCCATTCTCCATCTTCGATCTTCAATACGTTAAATCTCCAATCTAGCGGCAAGTTTTATGGCGCTAACCATCGAAGACGAAAACGGAAGTTTCCCTTCTCTGATTATGTCAAATGCGGTTCCGTGGGCCGGAGATGTTCTTATAATCGGCAGCCCCAATGTAAGGTTTACTCCTTCTTTCATAGAAAGCAGCTTAAATGGTATCATTGCCTGGTCATGATAAAGACAGATAACGCAATCATATTTTTTTAAATTATCGCTGGTAAAAATGGTGTCTGATGGATACGGGCCAAAAATTTTTGCGCCGGATGCTTTAATCGCTGCGCAAACTATCTTTTCCTCTTTTTCCAAAAAAGTATTCACTCCGGCATGAGGATTTAGCGAAGAAACAACTACCCTTGGATTTTTTATTTTAAACATTTTGCTGAGCCCATGCCGCACAAGACAAAAAGTATCGGTTAGTTTATCCTTTCTTATACAAGAAGAAACACCCCTCAAGGGAATGTGCCTCGTAAACAAAACCGCTTTAAGCTTATCGGAAACCATCATCATTTCTATCTTTTTTTGTTTAAAATACTTCGCTAAATATTCGGTGTGGCCGGAAAAACCCGGCACATTAAGCTCGACTGCCTCTTTTGATAAAGGCGCGGTAACAAGGCGCTTAATCGAATTTTTCTTAATAAAATCAAGGGCAATTTTTAAGTAGCTTAAAGAGGCCTTTCCGGACAAAACCGAAGCCCGGCCTTTTCTAATTTTTTCAATGCCTTGTGTTTTGGGGTCGATGACGGTAATTTTATTTTTCAGGTTTTGATATAGCGGTATTCTCTCAAGTATATAGCTATCGCCGACAATTAAAAAAAAGGCAAAGTCCGCGCCTAATTTTTTGATTGCTTCAAGAGTTATAAAAGGGCCGCAACCGGCCGGATCGCCAATGGTAATTATTATATTTTTTTTCATAAATCAGGTAGGCTATAAAAATTCCAAATTCTAATGCTACAATGATCAAAGCATTTTTTGTTTAGAAGAGTAAAGCTTCACGGCCTAAAGCCCGGGGATTTCTGTCCCGCAGGACGCCGCTGATGGAGCTGCGAAGGATTAAACTTTGGTCATTGTCCGCCACTGATGATTTTTTATATGTGGGCGGATCCGCCTCTGGCGGAGAACTTATTTGGAATTTGTCCTTCGACAGACTCATGACAACCCTGAGCGAATGAAAACGAGTCAAAGGGCTGGTACTTGGAATTCGGAATTTATTGGGCATCAATTATTGTTTAGAGGTAAATCTTTATTACTGCATTCTCTTTCAGTTTTGCTACCCAATTTTCAAACCGGAGTCTAAATTTTTTATTCCAGATGATATTGTAGATATTGTCATGAGCTTCCTCGAGAGAAAGTTCACGAGGCGGCAAGGTTTTTTCAAGATATACAAAATAATATTCATCGCCTATTTTTTTCACCGAATGCTCGCCTTCTTTTAACTCTTTAACCATAGCAGCAATTTCTTCTTTCAAATCCTTTAGTTCTGTCTCAAGCCTGACAAGATGCATTGAATGTTTGCTGGCTTCCTGAATTCCCTTTTCTTTTAAAGTTTTGGCTGTTGCACTTAAAATATTCTTGTCTTTTGTTTGTATTATCCAAATTACATATTTTAAACCTGCAACAATTTCTTTTTTATGTTCTTTATAATAATCGGAAATCTCCTGCGGAGTTACGTTTATGTAACTACCGACAGAATAACCTATAGCTTGCTGCATAAGGAATTGTCCCCTTATTCGCTCTTTCAGCTGTGTAACATTAAGGCCGCGTTCGATGAGGGAGTTTTCAAAATCTTCCCGCGAAGGATAGGATGATACGACTTTATTAAACTGCTCATCTATCATAGTCGAAGGGATATTCAAGTTTTGTTTCTTTGCTTCTTCAAGAATAAGCCTGTCCTCGATTAATTTTCCAAGCGCTTCTTTCTTTGCTCCTGCTTCATCCGAGCCAAAACTTGCGAATTGCTCCGGCTGGCGGTAACGGATAATTTTATAATAATCGTCCAGATCTTTTGCGGTAATCGCTTCGTCGTTAACTTTTGCGACGATTTTAAAAATTTCCTCGCAATATCCTGTCGAAATAAAAAATAAACATATTATCGTTAAAATTAATCTTTTCATTTATTACCCCCAACAACATTCATTGTCTTTCGGTTGCGCTTAGCGCGGTCACCTTAGGAAAGACTTCGTTCCTCGCATCGGTTACGTTCACGCCGCACGTAACAAGTAGCACATGATACGTGTTACAATAGACATAATAAGTTGCGCTGTGCGCAACCGTTCCTGCCTGCCAACAGGCAGGAACACAACCATTCTTGTCAACCAGCCTCTATCTTAAAAGCTTCTTTGAGATATTCTATCTCTTTCTTTAAAATACGGCAATATAAATCAAAACCAATCATCCAGACAAAGCCATGCTGTTCTTTACCGAGAATATTTCCTGCTCCGCGTAATTCTAAATCGCTCATCGCAAGCTCAAAACCTGCGCCAAGATGCGAAAATTCTTCAATCATCTTAAGCCTTTCCTCGGCCTCGGTTGAAATCAAAGCCAAATTTGGAACTACCAGATAGGCATAAGCCTGAACGTTGAATCTGCCGACTCTGCCGCGCAATTGATGCAAATCCGCAAGGCCAAAAGTATGCGCATCGCTTATAATAATTGTATTTGCCGATGGTATATCAATTCCGGATTCTACTATCGCGGTTGAAATAAGGCAATCTATTTTTTTAGCGATAAAATCAAACATTATGCTCTCTATTTCTGAAGCAGAAAGCCGGCCGTGGATAACTGCAAGCTTGACATTTTGCGGTAAATTCGCGTGCAACGTTTTTTCCCATTTCGATATTGTTTCAATACGATTATGAATAAAAAAAACCTGTCCGCCGCGGTTTATTTCGTGTAAAACCGCATCTCTTAAAACTTGCGGATTTGGCTGGATAACTTTGGTTTTTACGGCAAGTCTCTCCTTAGGCGGTGTTTTTATAACAGAAATACCCTTAATTCCGATAAGGCTCATGTATAAAGTCCGCGGAATAGGAGTTGCTGTAAGCGTAAGAACATCTACTCCTATTTTTAATTTTTTTATTTTTTCTTTATGCTCAACCCCAAATCTATGTTCTTCATCTATAACAAGCAATCCCAAATCCTTAAAACCCACGTCATCGGAAGTAAGTCTGTGTGTGCCGACTACAATGTCGATTTTTCCGGTATGTAAATCCGTGACAATTTTTTCCTGCGCCGCTTTTGTGCGGAAACGGCTGAGCATTTCAACTCTTATGGGAAACTGTTTCGCCCGAAGGCAAAGATTGGTATAATGCTGGTAGGCAAGAATCGTTGTCGGAACAAGGAAGGCAACTTGCTTGCCATCCATAACCGCTTTAAATACTGCGCGCATGGCAACTTCGGTTTTGCCGTAGCCGACGTCTCCGCAAATAAGCCGATCCATGCAGCGAGGCGATTCCATGTCGGCCTTTACCTCATTAGTCGCTTTTTCCTGGTCCGCGGTTACTTCGAAAGGGAATGAATCTTCAAATTGCTTCTGCCACTCGGTATCTCTGGAGAATTTGAAACCGCCCATCAACTTCCTCTGGGCTTCCATGCGCATGAGCGAAAGCGCAAATTGTTTTATTCCGTGTTCAACGCGTTCTTTTATGCGAAGCCACTCTTTTCCTCCAAGACGCGATAATTTTGGATTTCTCGAAGAAAAACTCGTGTATTTTTGTATAAAATGCGCCTCTTCCTTTGAAACATAAAGTTTATCGCTATTTGCGTATTCGATTTCGAAATAATAGCCTTCCCTGCCTTTTACGTCCAGCTTCTTTATGCCCAGAAACCTGCCGATACCGTATTTTGTGTGCACAACATAGTCGCCTTTTTTTATGCGAAGGATTGCTTCAATAGGAAGATCTTCGCTTAAATATTTTTTGGCCTTCTTAAAATGAGGGATGATTATCAGGAAATCATAATCAATTATTTTTTTATTAAGGGTTTTATCGAAACTATAAATTTTTCTGACAATATCGAATTCCCATTCGAGACGCAGTGGAAAATTGAAATTAACCGGGAAAACTTCGAGGGTATCGCCGCGTAAAGAGAAATCTCCTTCTTCGATGGTTTCATCAACCCGTCGGTAACCCAGCTCAATTAATTTTTTCTGGGTAATATCAAAAGAAAGTTCTTTGTTCGTATAAATCTTAAAAGTTTCAAACATAAGATTATTAAACTAAGATAATGCGAGAAAAGCAAAGTGGGGTATTCTGGTTTAGGTAAAATTCGCGCCTAAACATAAATACTTGAAGATGACGAGAAGGGGGAATCCTGAATTTGACTAAACGCGCACTTTCCTGAAAATAACAATAAGTGCGGAAGAAATATAAACTGTAGAATAGACCCCCGAAAGAAAGCCCAATAAAAGCGCAAACGAAAAAGCCTTAAGGGCCATTCCTGCCCATAGATACAAGGAAAGCGTTACAAGAAATACGGTAAAAGTCGTAATTATCGTCCGGCTGAAAGTTTGGTTCACTGCGGCATTTAATATCTCTGCCAGTGAAGACCTGGATAAACGGGGTGAAATTTCCCGTATCCTGTCGTAAGTAACTATTGTGTCGCTAACGGAATAGCCTGCAATGGTAAGAAGCGCGGTTATAATTAAAAGATCAACCTCATAACCGAAAAACGAAATAGCACCCAATGCCACCAACACATCATAAAGCAGGCCTATGACCGCTGCCAAAGCAAAATCAAAGTGTTTAAACCTGATGAAAATATAGCCGAGAATCCCCAGTAAAGAAAATATTACCGCTAAAAACGCTTTTTTCTTTAATACCGCGCCTACGGTAGGCCCGACTTTAGTTAACTTAAGCCTTTCTACCTGGGTAAAGTTTTTCTTTAAAGCTGTTTCTACTTTATCGGCAACTTCCTCTTTACTTTTTATACTTATTCCGCCTTTTATATCTTTAAAATCCTGAATGCTTAAATTGGTCAAGCCTGCATCTTTTAAAATATTTCTTATATTTTCTATATTCGGCACGGGGGTTAATTTATATTCCAAAGCCTGCCCGCCTTTAAAATCTATGCTGTAAACACCCTCCCCACGTGAGAAAAAGCTATGCAGACCTATAAAAATAATACTCGCTGAAATGGCAAGGCAAATGTAACGTGGTTTTAAGAAATTTATCTTAGTGACCGGAAATAATTGCATCATGCCAAGGCTTTGCAATTTCCAGTTAAGGAATAAGCTGAAAATTGTCTTGCCTATAAAAAGCGTAGAAAACATACTTATGGCGATACCAAGAATAAAAGTCGTGGCAAACCCCCTTATCGGGCCTGTACCGAATATAAACAAACATATGGCAGCAATTACAGTAGTGCAATGCGTATCGAGAATCGTCCAGAAGGTGCGGTCAAAACTATTTTTTATAGCTGTAGCTAACGGTTTTTTCAGCGCTAACTCTTCCCTTATCCTTTCATAGATTAAAACATTGGAATCCACAGCCATGCCTAAAGTTAAAATCAAACCCGCGATGCCAGGCAAGGTTAAAGTTGCTTTCAGTATGCTTAAACCCGCGAGAGTAAATAGCAAATTAAGAATAAGACAAAAATCTGCGACGATTCCCGCCAATCTATAATAAAGAAGCATAAAAATAAATACCAGCGCTGCGCCTATGATAGAGGCGTTAACGCCTTTATTTATAGAATCCGAACCAAGGAGCGGACCAACGCTTCTCTCTTCTCCGACTGTAAGAGGTATAGGGAGAGCGCCTGAATTTAACACTGATACCATGGCTCTTGCTTCATCCAAAGAAAAATCTCCGCTGATTTCTGCCTGGCCGCTTAATATCGGTTCCCTAATCGAAGGCGCACTCTTTACATTTCCGTCAAGAATAATTGCTAATTGTTTCCCCACATTTTCTTCGGTAACTTTTGCAAATTTCTGAGCACCCTCGGAAGTAAATTGCAATCTTACGTTGGGCATGCCATAAGAATCAAACCCTACCGTGCTTTGAGCTAAATCTGAACCGGTCAAAACCGCATCCTTATGAATAAGTATTGGGCCCTTGTATTCTTTCAATTCATAGCCTTCCGGGACATTTCCTTTTATCGCAGCGTCCAATTTTTCTTTATTGTCCTCTACCAACTTGAACTCAAGCTTCCCAACTTCACGAAGTTTATCTACTATTTCACGGTCAACAACGCCTGGTAATTCAACAAGTATATTGCTCTCGCCCTGGGGTTGTATAGTAGTTTCCTTTACTCCAAAAGAATCGATTCTACCTCTGATTTTTTCAATAGCTCCAGCCATCGCATCTGAAACTTTCGAAGGAGGCACAGATCGTGTGTCGGCGCTAAGCAAGACATACATTCCGCCCTTTAAATCCAACCCTAAGTTTATTTTTTTGTCCAACGGATAAATTAGGAAAGCGCTCATGACAACAAGTCCAAGGATTATACCTATGCGTAGTTTTAAATCGCTGCTTTTTATCATTCTTTCTGCCTCGCTTTCACCACATAAGAAATGGCGTTTTTGTCCACTTCAACTTTTACATTATCGTCAATCCTTATGATAAATGTTTTTTCCTTGACGTTAATTATTGTCCCGTGCAACCCGCCGATAGTAACTACTTCGTCGTTTTTATTTAAATTATTAATCATTTCCTGGTGCTTCTTCTGCTGCTTAGCTTGTGGCCGGATCAGCATAAAATAAAAAATTATAATTAATGGCGCAAAAAAAAGAATAAACTTTTGGATATCCATAGTCCCGTTTGGCTGCATTTTTACTCCTTTCTTAAATCACGAGTTTCCACGAATAAATACCTTTTTTCATTCGTGGTCATTCGTCTTTGATTCGTGGAGATTCGTGTATCATTTCGCGGATTGTTTCTTTACTTTTTTATATAACGAGGCGACGGTTTCTGTGGGTTTAGCGCCCTTCTTAAACCAGCTTTCGTATTTTTCAGTATCAAGCTTAAGCAGTTTTCTGGAAGGATCGTAATGCCCGATTTGCTCAACATATTTTGAATCCCTCGCCTTTCGCAAATCAATTACGACAATTTTAAAATGATACCTTCCTTTTGCCACTTTACCCGGCTTCCTTAAACGTATCCTTAGCATGTACTATCCTCCTTATTGATGTATCACGTATCAGGTAACACGTATCACGTGATACATGATGCGTGCGACATGTTACAAATTTATATTTCTATTCATTATCCGTGGCGCTATCGTCAGAAAGAATAAATTCTGGCTTAACTACCGGCTTATACGGGGGTAATAAAAATGTTGTTACCTCATACACACCAACCGCTGTTCTGCCGATAAAAAAAGCAAAACCCTTCAACGGCCCCCAGAATACTCCTGCTATATCACCGTTTTCTTTGTTTACTTTTATCATTTGCCTGGGAATTTCCGTCCAGCCTAAGGTTACGTTTACCGTTCCTCTGGCAATTTTACGCAAAGGATTTTGGTCGGAAACTTTTTCCCTTAATACCATTTTACTTTGAACCGGCGGCGGCTCTACTTTTTTCGCCTGCACTGGTTGTTCTTTTATTTGTTCTGGCTGCTCTTTTGTTTGCACAGATTGTTCTTTTACTGGTATGGGTTGCTCTACGTTTTTTGCTTGCTCAGATTGGACTGCGTTTTCAACTTGGGCCGGCTGCGCCGTCGAAGCAGGATTCGCCTCTTTAATTTGCGGCGTTTGACTCATAATTATGCCTTTATTGCCTTTGCTTGCATCATCTGCAGCATACAACGAAACAGCAGCCAATTGGCATATAATCGCAAAAAGACAAATAATTTTTTTCATAACTTTCCTCCTTTTTATAATTCAATAAAACTATTTGCTCGCCAATGTTACCGCTAAAAGCTGGGCTTTCGCCTTGTTAACAGTTTCTTTATATTCCGAAAGAGGTTCAGAATCCATCACTATTCCCGCACCAGCCTGCACATAGGCTTTCTTATTCTTAAATACAACGGTTCGTATTATTATACACGTATCAAGGCTGTTTGTGAAGGAAAAATATCCGACTGAACCTCCGTATATCCCCCTTGCCTCTTCCTCAAGCTCGTTGATTATCTGCATCGCTCTTACCTTAGGGGCACCGCTTAGCGTTCCCGCAGGGAAACAACTGCGAAACGCGTTAAAAATATCGTTACCTTTTCTTAACTTACCCCTGACTTCGCTTACGATATGCATTACATGCGAAAACTTTTCAACGTTCATAAACATCGGAACTTTTATGCTTGCGCTTTCCGACGCTCTTCCTACGTCATTACGCGCTAAATCTACCAGCATTATATGTTCGGCTCTTTCTTTAGGGTCACTCAGGAGCGAATTCTCCAGCTCTTTTTCTTCGATATCATCCTTGCCGCGTTTTCGAGTCCCAGCTATAGGCCGGGTAATTAAAATATTTTTTTCACAGCGTAAAAGCATCTCCGGCGAAGAACCGGCGATTTGCACGTTTTTCAGATTCAAATAAAACATATATGGCGAGGGATTTATAACTCTAAGATACCGGTAAACATTAAACGGCTCGCCTTTAAAATCAGCGGAAAATCTTTGCGAAAATACGGTTTGAATAATTTCGCCTTCTTTGATGTACGCTTTCGCTTTTTTAATTTTTGAGACAAAATCTCTTTTCGATAAGTTTGATTCAAGTTTTATTTTCCTGGTAGATGATAATGACAATGCCGATAGTTTATCTGAAGCCATAAGTTTATTAAAAACATCAGCAATGGCCTTTCGTTCTTTTTCGTAAGTTTTTTCAAAGTCTTTGCTGTTTTTCATATTTACAAAATTAAGTATTTCAATTTGTTTTTGAACATGGTCAAAAATAATAAGGAACTTGGGCAGGATAAGATAGGTATCGAAATTATTCAGGGTGTCTTTTTTCTTTGGGCCTATCGGCTCATAAAATCTCACTAAATCATACCCTAAATACCCCACAAATCCACCGAAAAAACGTAAATTTTCTTTCGGAGCAACTTTAAATTTATGCATTAATTTCTTGAGTTCAAGCAGCGGATCTTTCTCTGTATTAAAAGCAATCTCCTTTTGCTCTTTAATATAGATCTTTTTATCTTTACTTTTAAAGGTGCAAAGCGGCATAAACCCGAGGAAAGAAAAGCGGCTTATCTTCTCTTCTCCTTCTACAGATTCAAGAAGAAAACTTTCCCCTTGAAGTTTTTTTGAAAGGTTATGGTAGATAGAAACAGGCGTCAGCGAATCGGAATAAAATTTATGTGAGAGTACAATTAAATTATTCTTCTTCGCTAATTTAGTAAAATGTTTTAGTGATGGATGAATTTGCATATTTGATCAGTAAGTTGTAACAGACACCATGTAGCACATATCACGTAACATCTAACAGGTAACACGTTCTCGAGCAACTTCCTCACGTGTCACCTGTTACGTGCGACGTGCTACATATAAATTAGCAACCTAAACTATCCTCCTATAAAAACAGCTCCATTCGCCGGTGTGGCATGCGACTCCGGTTTGTTTAACTTTAATCAGAAGCGCATCCATATCACAATCATAATAAATCGCTCTTACCTCCTGGATGTGGCCGCTGGTTTCCCCTTTACGCCATAATTCTTTGCGCGAACGGGAATAAAAACAGGTCCTTTTTTCTTTCAGGGTAATCTTGATAGACTCTTTATTCATGTATGCCACCATTAAAATGTCGCCGCTTTTGTAATCCTGCACAATCGCAGGAATCAATCCTTTTTCGTCAAATTTCAATTCAGGAATTTTTGTTCTTTTCAAATTTGTTTTTTTCATCCAGCCCTTCCTTTTTTAAATATTTTTCTAATATACTATTTTTTACCCCAACCTTTCCAAATGATTACAGATATACATATTATGTTTTGGAAGGGCTGGATTCATACCCTTGTCTGTACTCCTTTTTTCTTGAGATACTCTTTAATTTCTTTCACGCGATACTCGCGATAATGAAATATTGAAGCTGCCAGTGCCGCAGTAGCTTTTGTTTTAGCTAAAACTTCATAAAAATCTTCTGGCACACCTGCTCCGCCGGAAGCAATAACCGGTATATCTACGGTATTGGATATGGCTCTGGTTAATTCTATATCATAACCATTCCTTGTACCGTCATAATCCATACTTGTAAGTAAGATTTCGCCAGCACCGAGCTCTTCTACTTTCTTTGCCCATTTAACTGCATCAAGGCCTGTTGGCGTTCTTCCTCCGTTTATGTAAATTTCCCACGTCCTTTGTCCCCTTCGGGGATTCCCTTGCGGGAAGGCTTCGCACGGCTTCGCTTTGCTCCGCACTCTATCATCCTTTATCCTTCGTAATTTGGCGTCTATCGCCACAACCACGCACTGGGCGCCAAAAATATTACTGGCTTCGGTAATGATTTCAGGGTTAGTGACAGCGATGGTATTCATGGAAACCTTATCCGCGCCGGCTAAAAGAAGCTGCCTTACATCAAAAGCACTGCGCACTCCTCCGCCGACAGTAAAAGGCATAAAAACGCATTCCGCTACCTGCCTGACTAAATCAATGGTTGTGGAACGCCTTTCGTGGCTTGCGGTTATGTCCAGGAAAACCAGTTCGTCCGCGCCTTCTTTTTCATAGAACAAAGCATTTTGTACCGGATCGCCTGCGTCACGCAGGTTTAGAAAGTTAACTCCTTTTACCACCCGGCCTTTATTTATATCCAGGCACGGTATGATTCTTTTCGCTAACATAAGGTAAGATTATACCACACCAACTAAAAAATCAAAGACAGAAAATATTTGAAAACGCTTACATAATATTAAGTGTTTATATGGTTTTTCGGCTCGAAGATATGGTATCTTTTACAATGGATTAACTTTGTTTAACAAATGAGGTCAAATGAAGCCAACATTTTTCTGAGCCACTAGTGGCGAAAGAAAAATGTTAGGCTGAATATGTCCCCCCACACCAATGTTTGTATTCATAATTGGATGTGGCTCATTGGATTGTTTCGCAAAGATGTCTTTTATAACAAATAAATGCATTGTTTCAAACATTGGTGTGGGGGTTAATTCGCACTGTGATTTTTTCTTTGCCATCACAGGCTTGAAAAAATCACGTGCTCATTAAGGAGGTAATATGAAAAAAACCGTGGTTTTATTTGTGCTAAGCGCGTTATTGCTTTGTTTTTTACCCACTAGCTTTGCCGCCGAGTATGATGAATATATAGGAAAAGAAGTTATTTTAAGAAGCTTCGAAGGCGTGGTTCCTGTATACGCCGGCACCAGCAAAAAATCCTTTAACTGCCTGACCGGTAATTTGATGGCCTCCGAAAAACAGAATTACCGGACAAAAATACTCGGCCACATTGCTTTTGAAGTCGAAAATAATACCTGGGCACGTGTACTTGAGACAAATTTCTGGGAAAAAACTGCAAAAGTTGAAATATTATCCGGTGGTTATAAGGGCTGGGTAGGTTGGGTATTAATAAACCAGGCAATCGGTTATTGAAGAATAATCTGTAGTTGGTAGTTTGTCGGAATAAAAACTACATGTTTTAATTCAACCAACTACTAACTACAAACTACCAACAACGTCTTTAGAATCTCCTTTCAAAATCCTTTCTATATAGAACAGCCCCGACGATGAGTCTGGGCTGTTTTTTTCTACACCATTCATCAAAGCTCGGAGTCGGACTTCGCAGGGACTAATGTTTTATTTTTTGCCCTCCGAACTTTTTATCTCGTTTTCGATTATTTCTTTAAATGTCTCAAAGGGGCGCGCACCCTCGATAAGCCGGCCATTTATAAAAAATGCCGGCGTGCCGCGGACTCCGAAGTTAGCACCCTCGCTAAAATCTTTATCTACTTCATTGGCAATTGTCTCATCCTTGCGACAAGCATCGAATGATTTCATGTTCAGCTTTAGCTCCTTCGCGTAATCCGTTAATTGCGCTTGTTCTAACTGTTTAGTATGGCTAAGCTTATCAAACATCTCCCAATATTTATTTTGCTTTCCGGCGCACCTGCAAGCAATCGCAGCATCTTTTGCTAAAGGGTGCATAGGTAATGGGAAATCGCGATAGGCAAACTTGACCTTGCCGGTTGAAATATATTCCTTATCAATTGAAGGAAATGTCTGTTGATAGAATCGCTTGGAAAACGGGCATTCAAAATCGCTAAATTCAACCAAGAGAACCGGTGCGGCAGGATTTCCCTTGATTGGATTGCTCCCGGAAGTTACGCCTTTTACAATTTTTTCTTCCGGCTTAGCTGGTTCTGGCTGCATTTCTTTAACCCTTGCCTGCTCCATCTTCTTTATATCGACAAGCAAATCCTGGCGTAATTTTGCTACTGCTTTTTCCAGATTACGGGAAACCAACTTTGCCGAAAAAATAATAGACCCTCCCAAGATAAGAGAAGCGATCAAAATCGTTCCGGGCAAACTTACTTCTTTTAAATCTTCATTCATCGAAAACTCCTTTTTTTCCAGTCTGTTTTATTGGAATGGTAAAATAAAAATGGGCCCCCTTGCCCATCCCATCGCTTTCAAACCACATTTTTCCGCCATGCAGTTCAATAAACTTTTTGCTCAATGGCATGCCTAAACCTGTCCCTGCATATTTACGCGAATATTCGCTGTCGATTTGCTCAAATTCCGCAAATACTTTTGCACTGTCTTTTTTATCAATGCCTATGCCGGTATCCCATATGCACACTTGTATCTCGTTATCATTTATCTTCGAAGCATTGGCACCAATTTTACCTCCATCGGGAGTAAACTTTACAGCATTAGAAAGTATATTATAAATAACCTGTTTTATTTTTCTTTCGTCGGCATTGATTATCCCAATGTCATCCTTAATATCATGACAAAGGGCAATTCTATGTTTCATTGCTTTTTCGGCAATAAAAGTAAAACTTTTTTTTACCAGCTCTTGCAAATTAAAATCGCTAAGCTCAAGCTCCATTTTTCCGGCTTCCACCTTCGAAAGGTCAAGCACATCATTTATCAAAGAAAGCAAATGCCTGCCGCTCTCCAAGATATAACTTGCATATTCTTTTTGTTTATCGGTCATCGGCCCGGCAATACCCTCAAGCATCGCCTCGGAAAATCCGATTACGGCATTAAGCGGGGTTCTTAATTCATGGGACATATTTGCCAGAAACGAGCTCTTGGCTTTCGAAGCGTTTTCCGCAGCTTCTTTTGCTATCATTATCTGGTCTTCTGCCTCTTTAAGTTTGGTTATGTCATTGCCTATACAAAGGACCTCTTTGAGCTGGCCATTTTCATCTAAAATAGGCCGGTTAGTCCAGGCAATCCATACGCGCTTGCCATTACGTAAAATGTTTTCATTTTCATTGTTAATATATTTTTCGGAATTAATCATTATGTCTGCAATCATTGCCTTAAGGTCTTTGCCGGAGGCATCTGTAGGGGGAACTATCGTTCCGATTACGTTCTTGCCAATAAGCTCTTCTTCTTTATAACCAAAAAATTCCTGAGCAAACCTGTTTAAAAAAGTTATATTACCTTCCATATCCATGCGCAGAATAATACTGTTGGCATACTCGACAAGTTCATGGTATTGTCCGTCGTTATTCGGTACGTTCTTGCTTGTTTTTACAAAGAAAGATTTTATATTCAAATTATTTCTTTTATTTTTTTAATGAGCTCTTTTTTGTCGCTTGATTTAGACAAATAGATTCTGCCGCCAATTTTGCCGCCGGTTCTAGCAACCTCTTCCTTGCTGACCAGGCTGGTCAAAAATATTATGGGGATGTTTTTAGTTTTATTGTTTTCAAATAATGCGCTGCCTACTTCTCCCCCATCCTTATCCGGCATCATTACATCGAGGATTATCAAGTTGGGATTTGTTTCAACTGCGAGCCGCAAAGCATCATTGCCATTATTTGCCTCCACAACCTCAAATCCCTGGCTTACTAAAAAATCTCCAAAAAGCCTAAGCATTTTCTCGTCATCATCAACAAGCAATATTTTTTTGCCAGCCATATTTTTCCTCCCTTTATTGATTCAAAACAATTTATCTTGCTAAATTTATTTAAGCGATTCTTCAAGATGTACTTTTTCGGCAAAAGCAAATCTGCCGCTAACTCCCATGCTGTTCTCTTTTTTATTTTTGCTTAAGTAACTTCCCATATAATAACCTTGCTGAAAAACTAATATACCATCTTCGCTGGCTCTCCAGAACGCTGTCAGATTAACCGGAACCCATTCATTGCCAGCAACCCCAAGATAAGAAGTGGGCAGCCAGCCAGAAAGAAGTTCGCCATTTTTTGAGGTCAACCAAATGCCTGTATAGCCCGGCCCCTTAAACATACCGTAAAAATTGACTTTTACTACATCTTGCGCTTTTACCGGTATTTTCAATATCAGGTTTTCATCTAAAGTCGGAAAAGGGGTTGGATTCTTTGTAACATTTTCGATGGTTCTAGTTGTTTTATCTTGCGTATACACGATTAAAGGCATTGCCGAATTTGACCACCTGTTTCCATCGCATACATACACATGGCCATCGGAATCGTTATAGGACATATTACCTTTAGAAGAACAAGCTTTATTAGGGTCAAAATCTTTATTAGGATAAAGACGCAGGGTTTTGTAGACGCCATGGGGGGACGGGTAATAAGTAGAGACGGTAATAGTCTCGGTGTTTTGAGCAAATAAAACATAATTTAAAAAGATGGGAGATGCGGCTAGACTTAAAAACAGAGTAAAAATATTTTTCTTCATAACGTACCCGTGTTTCGGCTACGGATAATTATATATGTGATGTTTTATTATGGCAAGGGGGTTGGAGAAAAATCCAATACTTTTATATCTTCTACTCTTTGGCTCCCACAGCCTTAAGTAATCTGGCTATTGATGCATGTCTGTTATTTATCGCGAGCATTAAAGCAGTTTTACCGGTATTATCTTTTACATTTATATCGGCACCTTTCCCGATAAGAAATTTTGCACTATCGGTATCGCCTCCAATTGCCGTAAACATCAAAGCCGTCCTGCCTTTCTTATCTTTCATATTCACATCGGCATTTTTTTCAACTAATGCTTCTAATACAAAAATATAGCCTCTCTCTGCCGCGTACATCAAAGCAGTCTTACCATTATTCGTTTGTGCATTTACATAGGCACCGTTGTCTAGCAAGTATCGGACCATATCGGCATGGCAGTTACGCGCGGCAAGCATCAGGGCTGTTATGCCATTAGCTTTTCTGGCATTAATATCTGCGCCATTTTCCAGTAAATATTCGGCTATTTTCAGATACCCGCACCATGCAGCGGACATTAAGAGCGTTCTGCCTTCGCTATCCCTTATATTCGCACTGGTGGGATTTGTTACAAGAACCCTTAGGGTAGCGATATCGTTATCATTTACCGCCCTTACCGAATCTTTTTTATAGCCTTCGGCAAATAAAACGCGCGAACATAAAAATATACCTGATATAAAAACAATTATAAGCGATAAAAATATCCTGCTTTGTGCCAATTTCATAATTTTAAAAACGCCTTACGGTTAGACTAACTGTATTATAAAGCTTATACTTGCCATATCAAGATTTTTTCTGCCGGAAGAAAGGCTGCAAAAGCTGGACGGTATCGAAATGGCTAGATTTTTTCTCCTTTTATAACCGCAGCTATAATTCCGACTTTTATTTTTGGATCAAGCGAAGAATCTGCATCGGTATTAAATATAGCTTCGATATTCTTGAATCCGGCAGCTTCAAGGTTAAGTTCCCAATGCGGAAAATCAAGAAAACCCGGAACCGGGCGCAATCGGCAGTCCAAGTCTACATTCATATAATTATCCAGCAGACAGAAGATGAATTCCTGAAGCAACAAATGATTTATATTTGGCCGGCAGTATTCACAAAAAATAATTTTACCTCCCCGTTTAATAACCTTGTGAATATTTTTTAAAGAATCGACTAGATTCCTGGCGGCATGCAATGCATTTACCGCATAAACAATATCAATGCTATTTTCAGCAATCTCCTGTTCAACTAAAGGCTTATCAAAATCAAGCCTCTTAAGTAAATATGGGAAGCAATCGCAATTTTTGCTCATTATCGTCCGGTTACCTATGCGGAGAAAAATCGGAGAGACGTCGGAAAAAATATATTCGCTGATGGGCGATGATTTGTTTTCTTTGATTAGCCTATCCATTAGAGCGCTGGTGGCTCCACCTGTGCCTCCGCCCAGCTCCAGTAATTTAAGATTATTACAGCCTGCGACCCATTTTGCCACTCCGAAGGCGCCAAGAGAATTATATGCGCTATAACCGCTATTTTCGTTATTGAAATAATCGTTCCATAGCGACATCTTGTCAGCGGCAAAAATTATTTCAAAACCTTTTTTCCGTCCGGAAAAGAAATTGGGATATTCACTTATTACATAATTCATCAGATTGGTAGAAAAAACAATGTTTTTGTCGATTTTTGTAACTTCCTCCAGTAGTTTCTGCGGATTTATGTTTTCGGTTTTATTATAATGATATTTATTGGCCTCGGTTTTTTCCAAAAGGCCGGCTTGGCTTAAGAAGTTTAACATCCATTCTAAAGAATATTTTGCGCCAAGTATAAAATCAAATTTCTCGATAATTTCTTTGCTTGAAGGATAATTATTTTTAAGCAGCTCGAGAATGCCTATTTTTTCAAAAAGTTCCAGAAGCAATGACGAAGCATAGGCTATTCCGGAGAAATATGCTACTTTATAATATTTTTCGCTAAAAATACCGCCAAGAATTTTTTTCTCTTCTAAAGTAAGATTGTCCTGCAACTTATCAATCATGGTTTTCGCCTTAAAAATAATCCGATATCAGTATAAAGTCCAAAGCACAATTACCTATCCCCTATTCCCTTTTTGTATTGACTTTTTTCGACTTTTACCAGTAGTTATATACAACCACAATTTCCGGAAAATTACCAGGTTTTTTTGGCGTAAATAAACTAGTGGCAGTATAAATTGCAAATGAGGTCAATATAAAATCCATAATTCTTCTGGCAGTTTGAGATACTATGTATAATTTTTATATCTACTGTTTTTATTTAATATCTCGGTCAAAATTCTCTGGTTTTAGAAAAATTGCCATCACCTTAAGTATGCTATTCATTAGAGGATGCATATGCTTTACATACGCATATAAAGGAATAAGCTTACCTCCCATTTTTATTTTTAAATGATAATCTGTCTGGCCTGTCTGATAATAACGTATGTTATTTTTTAGGCACCATTCTACGTTGTAGCACCACGTCAGAAAATAGAGATTATACTTTCTGGCTATATCGTAGTCAAAACCGATAAATTTATCAATCAAAGTATCTCTGTGGCAAAAACAGAGATTAAATGCCCCAAGTTTTTCGTTACAGTAATAAAGAAAAAATCTTGCCTCGGGATGCATATTTCTGGCAACATTAATAAAAAAATCCCTGGTGAGTCGTTCGAATTTTGTCGCTCCTTTATGGTAAGTATATTCATACAACCTAAAGACATCATCGACTATATCATTAACATTATCTGTTATCTTTATTGCTATATCGGCTGAAGCATAGGTTATTTTTAGCTTACGACGAATATTCTTTCTTGTAGCATGACTTAATGTCTTGAGGTACTCGTCAAAGGAAGTAAAATTAATGTCCGTAACTACTGAGGGAAAACTGGTGACTTTAAAAAATCCTTTTTTGCGAAGCTTATCTAAAATAGGCGTGTCTTTTGTTAGAAAATCTTTAAATACAACGAGAGCGATATTATTCTTTTTACAAAACGCCATCAAGGCATTATTTAATTCAAATAAAAGGTTATCTATCTCGATGCCGCTTTTTATAGGAACAACCCCGTATTCTCCGAAAGGAGAACCGCAGAAAAGAGTCCTTAGAATCATGAAACGAGGAAAAATTTTACGTATACTTCCGATTATCTTACAAAACCATCCTTTGACTCCGATATCAAGATTAAAATCAGTAATGAATAAAGGTAACAGTAAGACAGCTTCTTTGTCATTTCGCAATGTCAGATAATAAAAAGTAAAATCTTTCAGGTGGGAATCTTCTAGGGTTTTATAAAATCCGTAGCCCTCGGCAAGATCGCCAAAAAGACAATCCCACTCTTTTTTATCCAACTGCGTAATTGAACTTAATATTTTATATTCGAAACCCGGCATAGATTTTGAATTGATTTAATAAAGAATATAAAATTAACCAATTAAATATTAATTGTTTTTTATTCATCTCTTTTTAATGGCGGGTTTTATGCGCAATTAAATAAAATGTCGGCATGACCAATAAAGAGAAAAACATCGAACCAACGAGGCCGCTTATCATGGCTATTGAAAATGGTTGGAGGACTTCTCCTCCATGTCCAATATTTAAAGCCATAGGCAAGAAACCTGCCATAGCCGCGAGGTTTGTAATTAATACTGGTCTAAATCTTAGATTGCAGGCTTCTTTTATGGAATCTATCACATTTTTACCATTTCTTCTGAAACGTTCTACAAAATCTATAACCAATATTCCGTTATTAACGACTATTCCCATGACAGTAATCATGCCTGTAAAAGAAGATACATCAAATTCAGTCCGAGTTATTAATAACCCAAAGATTACAAAAGTGGCTGAACATAAAGTTCCCAAAAAAACTGCGAGAGAAGTTTTATATGACTCGAAGATAAATAACAATAGTGCCAATATCAACACTATCGAGATAAGTAAAACTGACAGCAGCTCTCCAAAAGACCTTTGTTGATCTTGGTAGCTACCGGTAAGTTCCGTAGTAAAATTACCGTCTTGTATGGTTGATAGCGAATTCTTTATGTCTTTTACTACATCGCCAAGAAATCTTCCGGATATTTCAGCATTTACGTTGACGACAAGAGAACCATTCTTGTGATGAATCTCGGGTATTTCATCGACTAATGTAAATGTAGCAAGTTTTCCTAATGGCAACACGCCACCATTCTGAGTGTAAACAGGCACCCTGGATATGTTTTCCATATTATTTCTAAAATCTCCATTATAAAATTGCCTGATAGGAATTGTCTGCAGGCCGTTTTGTAGGTTTGAAACGACCTCTCCATAAAGCGCCAATTGGGCATGCAGAAATACATCACCAACACTTACGCCCAATAATGATGCGTTTTCCTGATTGGCACTTACTTTTATTTCTTTTTGAGCAGGCGGTAAGTCAATTAAGACGCTATTCAACCCTTTAATTTTTTCTAATTTTTCTTTCACTTCCTCGGCTATACTTCTCAATTTATCCAGATCATTACCTATTATGTTTATGACCACGGGTTTGGTAACTCCTGTTAAATCGCCTATCCTATCTGGTAGCATCTGGTGAAAATCCGTATCAAGATTCGGCATCGCCTTCGAAACCTCATCTCTCAATTTATTCATCACCCGAAACGTAGAAATCTTTCTGTTTTTATTAAGTAGTATCACTATCTCTCCCACATTTGATGGAGCAAAGGGGGTGCCTAAGTGAGTGCCTGTTTTCCTTATGTACATTTTAACTTCGGGTGTCTTCTTAATAATTTCTTCTACCTTGCTCATAATCTTATCTGTCGCATAAATAGAGGTACCTCCTGGAGCAACGTAATCAAAGACAATGTCTCCCTCATCCCATTCTGGCAAAAAACCGTTAGGAAGCCTAAAGAATACAAGAGATCCTAATACAATTAGTAAAAAAGCTAATATAACTACAGCCCATTTGAATTTTAAAGCGGTATTTAATAGTTTAAAATAAAGTTTTTTTGCTTTTTCAAAAAGGAATCGCTCCTTTACTTCCAAAACTTTTCCTTGATAGTTTTCAATAAAATACTTTATGAATACTGGTATGACAAAAACAGCCATGAGTAGGGAAATAATTATTGTAGTAGCCAAAGTTAGTGCTAAAGGCTTAAAAAATAATCCTGAAACCCCGCTTAAAATGTTTAACGGCACAAAAACTATTATGCTTACCACTGTAGCCCAGATAGTTATTGGAACGATATACTCCATTGATGAAGAAAGCGTATCTTCGGCCTTATGTTCTACTTTAAATCTTACGTAATTCTCCGTAATAACGATGGCATTATCCGCAATGATTCCTATTGCCGCCGATAATCCGCCCAGTGTCATAATGTTCACGTTAAGCCCGAGAATCTTTAAGACCAGAAACTCAAATAGTATCACTACCGGAAGAACAAGTATGACGGGTAAGGAATACCTAAACTTATGCATGACATAGTAAACTATCAAGAGGATTATGATAATTCCTATAAAGATATCAAAGGTTATCCCATGGATTGAGCTTGCTACGAAATCCGAAAGATCCCATTTTGTAATATGCAATTGCCCTTTAAATTCTTTATCAATTTCGGATAACTTTTCATCAAGGTTCTTTGAAAGTTTTAGGCCATCGGCATTCTGCTGTTTTTGCACATCGACAATAAGCCCTTTATGGCCGTTAACACTAATTATCCTGCGTAGATCCGCATGGGTATCTTCTATAGTCGCTACGTCTTTAAGGTAGATAGGTTGCCCCATGCGTGAAGCGACTACTACGTCACCTATCTTCTTTATATCGGAAAACTTATTGCCTCCTGTAGCGAAGAAAGCATTTTTGTCTTTAAGCACATTTCCGATAAAAGAAACTTTATTAGCATTGTCTATGATATTTCCGATACTGGTAGTATCGAGATTATACTTTATTAACTGTTTGGGATCGAATTTAACCCAGATTTCCGGCTCTTCTCCTCCAATGACAGTTAGCCCATAGATACCATCGACGCCTATAAGCTTAGGGATAATGCTATATCTAACGAGCGTAAAGAGCTCTTTTTGGCTAAATTTATCAGACCAGATGCCGTATTCCGACATCGGATAAGCGCTAGTGGTCATTCTGACAATACTAATATCGATATTACCCGGCAATGAACTTCTTACCTGACTTATTTTGCTCTGGATGTACTGAAAAGCTTGATTAAGATTTGTTCCCCATTTTAGATATATGTCTATAGTAGAAGTCCCTCTTTCCGTTACAGAGCGCACCTCTGTTACGTTAGGCACGGTTTTTACCGCTTCTTCTATAGGACGCGTGACATTAATTTCTGTTTCCTGAAGCGAGGCAAAGCCGATATCCGCTATTATCTGAAATCTAGGGAAATCGCCTTTGGGGAAAACATCCTTGGGCAGGTCAAAATACATATAAATACTGGCAACAGCAGCCACAACGATGGTAAACATTATGGCAATATGATTCTTATCCAGCCAGTTAATTAGCTTTTTCATTTTCTATTCCTCTTATTAGAGAATCCAGTTCAGCTTTTTTGGTAAAAAAAATCATACAAAATATCGTAGCGTT
>JAJYOP010000001.1 GCA_021796115.1 bacterium | reverse complement strand
TCATGATAAAACATTTCTCCATTATTAGCACAAATACCACCTACACCGGGAAAACTCGCTGGGACAGTAGGAAAAAGCCGTAACATTTGATAGACCCCCGTAGGCGAAGGATAGTAGGTAGCGATAGAATTGGTTTCGGTAACAGCGGGTTGGCTAAAAATAGAAGAAATTAAAAAGAAAAATGAAAAAATGTTTAGGTTCAGGAATAGAAAAAACCATTTTCGCTTCATTATTATTTATATTATAATATTAGACTGAAGAAATCTAAATAAATTATTTTTTGGTTTGTTTCTTCACTGAATCAATTGCCTGCTGGATTAATTGCGGATCTCCCAAGTAGTAATGTTTAAGGGGCTTCAGATTTTGGTCTAATTCATAAACCAAGGGTATGCCTGTGGGTATATTTAAACTGACTATATCTTCGTCAGAAATATCATCAAGATATTTAACCAAGGCACGTAAACTATTTCCGTGCGCGGCAATGATTACGCGTTTACCTTCTTTTATCGAAGGCGTAATAGTTTCTTGCCAATAAGGAAGAAATCTTGCGACCGTGTCTTTAAGGCATTCGGTAAGCGGAATTTCATTTTCTTTTAAGTCTTTATAGCGCGGATCTTTATTTGCCGAACGCTCATCATTTTTTTCTAATGCCGGCGGCCTGGTATCGTAGCTTCTTCTCCAGATAAGCACCTGCTTTTCCCCGAATTTCTCAACCATTTCCATCTTATTTAAACCTTGCAGCGCTCCATAATGCCTTTCATTTAAACGCCAGGAGTTTTCGACCGGAATCCACATCAAATCCATATCTTCTAAAACTATCCAAAGAGTTTTTATCGCTCTTTTAAGAACCGATGTATATGCGATATCAAAGACAAAACCATCTTTTTTGAGCCACTCTGCAGCAAGATGCGCTTCTTTTAATCCTTTTTCGGAAAGCCCAACATCAGTCCAGCCGGTAAATCTATTTTCCAAATTCCAGATACTTTCGCCGTGGCGTAATAAAACTAATTTAATCATTTTTCTTCCTGTTTTATATCAAAATACTTGGTTTAGAACAATAGATAAAGATTAATTTCTAATAAAGAATATCATCTCGTGGGATTTCCTAATAATTTTTTAATGATTTTGGGGTAGATTTTATAAACCAGTACGAAATGTGATAAGTGCCTCTCTGTTTACAGAAGAATATGAAAATATTATTTGTGTTTTGTCACCGCGCCAATCAAAAGAACATTCGTTATCGTAGCAAAACGGCCCTTCAGGGTTACCGTAATCTTTGGTCAGTGCTTCCTCGATTAATTTTTCGTTATCTGAGTTGAGATTTTGAATACGTAATGTTACCTGCTTTAACTTTCCTTGAGAAAAGAAGTATAATATATCATTTACCTTTGTATTATAATAAAATAAATTTTCGTTTTCTTTTCTGTATGAGTCTGGATTTACCTTAACCATTCCCTTAAGTGAAGATATATCTGTTCCCCACTTCAAATCTCTAAAACCATCCGGTTCCTTAGTAAAAGCAAAAGTAAGATTTAGAGACAAGAAATACACCACCGCAATACTGACTATATATTTAATGGTTTGCATAAAATCTTTTTTGGCCACAATAAATACCTTATTTTTATCTTCAACCTTCCGCCATGCAACTCAATATTTAAAAACTTGAGACTACCCTTATCTCACCGGGAGTGAATTTCTCACGTCTTACGTTCTTATGTTCTCTACGCCTTTAACACTTAGAGTATCCGCAGGCATCGCAAAGCAGGCACCCTTCCTGGTGCCTAAGCGCAAAACCGCATTCAGGGCACACTCCGACAATATTACTGAAGCTATTCGACTTCTTGGCAGCAACAGTTGCCTCATTCTTCTCTAAGACAGGAACTTCGACTTTAACGATTTCTTTCTGGTCCATTGAACGTTTTTCTAAAACACGCGCAATAGCGTCAGCGCATGAGAAAATTTTCTTTCCATTAGCCCAGCTTGGAGACGGGCACCTGATACCTTTTAACTGTTCAGTAATGACTTTAATATCCACGCCGCCTCGCAGCGCAAGTGAAACAAGCCTACCTACAGCTTCAAGCTGGCTTGCCGCACATCCGCCGGCTTTGCCCATCTGGGTAAACACTTCGAAAAACTCCCCATCCTGGCCCTGATTTATGGTGATATAAAGATTGCCGCAGCCGGTTGTAACCTTCGTGGTGGTTCCCATTATAACTTCGGGCCTTGGCTTTGGATATGAAATGAGTGACGACTTTTCTTCTTTTACTTCCGCCGGAGCCTTTTCGTCTTTTTTCTTATCCACAGTCAAAACTTGTACGCTTCTTGAACCATCCCTGTATACGGTTATACCTTTGCAGCGTAATTTATAAGAAAGCAAATAGGCTTCTTTAACATCTTCTACTGTCGCGCTATTCGGCAAGTTTATGGTTTTTGAAACTGCGTTATCGGTAAATTCCTGAAAAGCTGCCTGCATCTTGATATGCCAGAGAGGAGAAATTTCCATCGCTGTTTTAAATACTCTTTTAATATGCTCGGGAACCTCTTTCATTTTTTGGATACTTTCTCCGGAAGCAATTTTATTCATTAGTTCCTGCGAATAGAACCCCTGACTTTCGGCGACATATTCAAAAGCCGGGTCAACTTCCAAAAGTTTTTCTCCTTCTAATACATTGCGGAAATAGCAAAGGGAGAAATTTGGCTCTATTCCGGAAGACGTTGGGCCGGCAATTATACTTATCGTTCCTGTCGGTGCTATGGTGGTTAAAGTAGCGTTCCTTATCCTTACATTTCTTTTATCCCATATACTTTCCTTCCAGGAAGGGAATACTCCTCTTTCTTTGGCAAGAACCATTGATTCTTCTTTGGCAACATCATAGATAAACTTCATTAATTTCCTGGCAAGCTCTATTGCTTCATCGCTATCATAAGGAATACCTAAAAATCCAAGTAAAGTTGCCCAGCCCATGACACCTAAACCAATCTTTCTTGTTCTTAAGGTATTTTCTCTTATCTGGGGAAGAGGAAATTTATTTGCCTCAATAACGTTATCCAGAAATCTTATAGCTAAATAGGTGACTTCTTTTAATCTGTTCCAATCGATTTCAAATTTTCCATCTGTTTCGCGTAAAAATTTTGAAAGATTTAACGAACCAAGGTTGCAAGACTCATAAGGAAGCAATGGCTGCTCCCCGCATGGATTAGTGCTCTCTATTGCTCCAAGGTGCGGTGTCGGGTTTTCGTCATTTATTCTATCGATAAAAATAATTCCCGGTTCTCCGTTCTTGTAGGCATGATTGGCAATGAGGTCAAAAGTTTGACGCGCATTTATTTTACCGCAAATGGCATTTGAGTGAGGGTCGATTAAATCATAATCCTGCTCTTTAAGAACTTTTTCCATAAAATTATCGGTAAGAGCAATGGAAATGTTAAAGTTAGATATATCGCCTTCTTTTTCTTTGCAGCGCACAAACTCTAAAACATCAGGATGGTCTACGCGTAGTATCCCCATATTTGCGCCGCGGCGGGTACCACCCTGTTTTACCGCCTGGGTGGCTGCATCAAAAACTTTCATAAAGGATACCGGGCCTGATGCAACTCCACCGGTTGACCGGACTACGCTATTTTTATATCTTAAGCGTGAAAAACTAAAACCGGTTCCTCCGCCAGTCTTATGAATAAGAGCGGTTGCTTTTATGGCATCAAAAATCGATTCCATGGAATCTTCGACAGGAACCACAAAGCAGGCAGAAAGCTGGCCCAATTCTTTTCCTGCATTCATGAGTGTAGGTGAGTTTGGCGCAAACTCTAAAGAAGCAATCATTCTGAAGAATTTGTTCTTTATCTCATCAGTTTTTTCTTTAGTTGCGCCGTATTTTTTTTCGATGGCAGAAACCGTGCTCGATACGCGTTCGACAAGCTCGAAAGGAGTTTCTATTGTTTCTCCCTTTTCATTTTTTTTAAGATAACGTTTTTTAAGCACTACTAACGCGTTGGGAGAAAAATTCAATTTTTCTTCCATGACTGCTCCTTATTTTTTAAAGCTTGATTTAAATGTTATTTAAATTTTTTATATCACGCGCGGTAAGCTTTGTCAAGAAAAATACAATATATAGTATTCTTGAAATCTATGGATACTATATATAGTTGAGCTCTGGATGCCTTTTTTAATGCTTAAGAGCTCAAATTAAGGGGCTAAATAACCAAAATGCTTTTTGCGCGTAATTCCCTTTATATAAAATCAACCGTATCTCTTATTATCAATTCCGTATCCAGCATTAATTTTTTCGGTCCCGCATTTTTGTCAATTATATCGCAAAGGATGTCGACACCCATCGTTGCCATCTTATCGATAGGCTGCCTCACTGTTGTAAGCATGAGATTGCCATAAAGCCGGTGAAGATTATCGTCAAAACCAATTACACTAAGGTGTTTGGGAATTTTTATTTTCTTTTCTTCGCTGTAAATAAGGACCTCACTGGCAACGTCATCGCTGCAACAAAAAATAGCCGTCGGGGGTTCTTTCAAAGCGAAAAGCTCTTCAAGTTTATCGCGCGCCTCCTTAGAAGAAAAATTAGTAATTTTCAGATATTCGTCTTTTATTTTAATTTTGTTCTTTTCCAATGCCGCTTTGTAACCGTCTAAACGATCTTTTGCGCACTGCACGCGCAGGTCTCCGGCAAGATGAGCGATAAAACGGTGTCCGTGATGAATTAAAAATTCGGTTGCATTGTAAGCACCTTTAAAATTATCTATCGCAACATAGCTTACCTGGGGATCATCTATTTTTTTGTTTATCACGACTAGCGGAAACTTTTCATTAACAAGTCTTTTAAGCTGGGTGTTATTATCAATTACATCCGCAAAAATAACGCCGTCGACTAAGGAACTTTTGAAAGTATCTTTATTCCAGAAAATATGCAAATGCAAATCAATATTTTTTTTATCCAAGGCAAGAGCTACGGTTCTTATAGTTTCAAGGGCATAGAAAGAATAAAAAATCCCTTCATATCCGGGAATAATTAAGCCAAAGGTGTTAAGTTTTCCGCCGGCAAGTTTACGCGCAAAGATAAAAGGTTGATAGCCTAATTCTTTTACTGCCTGCTCTACTCTTATACGATTATTGCCTTTGATGGAAGATGGGTTTGAGAAGTAACGCGAAACAGTGGCTATGGAAACGCCGGCTTTTTTGGCAACTTCTTTTATGGTAACAGATGAAGACACGAATTTGCCTCTATTGGAAGATTCTATATGGATTACAGCCCCAAAAAGAAAAAGTAGCTCTTTTTAATAGAACAAAATCAGATTACTGAGTTACTACAATGTCACCTTCTTGAATACTCACTCCAGGCATAACATCTTTTATATCAGCAGCTGATATATCTTTCCTGGTCTCAATAATCTCAACGTTGCCAATTTCCTTATTCTTTCTTAATACTTTAAGTTGGTTTCCTGGCCCGACGCCGGAAGCTTCCCCTAAATTAACAACTACAAATTTCTCTTCAGGATTAACCGCTAAAACTTCGCCTCTTAAACCCTTAGGCCCTGAGCCTGACTTAACCACAATTGGTGGCAGCTCCACAGACGTGCTTTCCCTTGTTGCGCCGGCATTGCCGCCTTTTATAGTCGTTGTTAACTCTTTTTGAAATTGTTCCATATCAAGCGATTGGTCCTTCATGACATTTTCAACGCCTGATATTTTGTTCTCAAGCGTATTTTTTTCTGCGGCAACTTCGCTTATGTTACCTTGAAGCTTTACCTTTTCTTTATTCAAGATCACAAGCTCTCTTTTATAATTTTCGTTTTGATCCCTTAATTTAGCAAGCTCTTCCATAGCTATTTTCCTCGCTTCTCTTTCGCTTACCAAATCACGGCTCATAACATCCATAGTACGTTCTTTTATCTGCAAGTCATTTTCCACTCTTTCTTTTTCTTTGGCAAGTTCATCTACCTTAAGAGCAAGCTCTTTGTTGTTTTTATCCAATTCGGCGAACTTTATTTTTGCATCAGCTAATTGCTTATTTAAATCTTCAACTTTTATATCAAGCGCGGCTTTTGTCTTTACGAAATCAGCCCAATATTCTTCGGAAGCAGGTGTGGTGGATACGCTTGTCGGCTGCTGCACGGTGGCTTGAGCCTGAACCGCTTCTACTTTTTGTTTCTCTTTGAGTTTTTCAACTAAAGCGTCGCGCTCTCTTGACATATCCTCTGATTTATTTTTCCAATCGTCGCGCTCCTTAGCTATAGAATCGAGCTGGGCGGTCATGGCTTGAATTTTGTCTTCAAAAGTCTGGCGGTCTCTATCAAGCTTGTTATACCTGTCGCGAAGGTCATCTCTCTCTGCCGTTAAATCTTTTTTATCGGCAACCAGTTTTTTATTATCCGCCGCGAGCTTATTGCCATCAACATAAAACTTTCCGGCAAAACCGGCTAAGATTATCATAATAACAGCATAAATTATAGGAAAAAGTTTTGATTTATCCATTAATCACCTCCTGCTCCAAATAGTATTATAACATACAGACTATAGGTGTAAAGAATCTTTTTCAAAAATTGCCAAAGCTGCACCCAGAGAAGTAGCTTTTTTGCCTAATTCCGATAAGACTATTTTGCATCCTTTCCTCGTTTCATTAAAAGAAAAAGTTTTTACGCTATTTATGCATTCTTCAAGAAAAAATTCGCCCGCATTTTCAAAGCCCCCGCCTATAACTACAACTTCGGGGTTAAGCAAGTTTACTAAAAAAGCTATTTTTACCCCTAAAGATAGCGCTGCTTCTTTGAGTACTTCGCGGGCAACTTTGTCTTTTTTGTTTGATTCTTCAAAAATATCATTGAGATGAAGCTCTCCTGTTGGCGTTATCCTTTTTATCAATGAACTATCTTTGCCTAACGAAACTAATTCTTTTGCGCTTTTCACGATGCCTAAATCTGCCGGCCATTGCTTAAAAAAAGAAAAATCGCCAAGTTGCGATTGCATACGCTCTTTGGCATTTAAAAATAATTCTCCTGCCTGGCCATCCTTCCCTTTATATAATTTTCCAGAAGCTACAATACCGCAGCCAACGCCGGAAAACATATAGATTATATTTTTTTCTTTTGGAAAATTACAAAAATGCTCGGCCACTGCTGAAGCATTAGCATCGTTTTCGATAAGCACAGGGAAGCCAAACTTTTTTTCAAGGTAATCTTTTAGAGGGACTGAAATGTAGGAATAAGATGAATATTGTTTTTGCGGCCAATAGACAATACCTTTGTGGGTATTTACGATTCCGCCCAAAGCAAGCCCTACGCCTTCGATGTCTTCTTTTTTATAATGTTTTGCTCTTGCGGTAATTTCTTCGAACAACTCAAGCAGGACCTGGATGGTTTCGTTAGCGCTTATGTTTTTACGCGGCTTTTCGACTTCAAGAAGAACTTTCTTTTCTTCATTAATAAATATTGCCCGTGCGTCAAAAAGATTAAGGCCTATACCTATTGAATATTTATTTTTCACTCTTTTCGCCTCCTCCTACACTATTTAAAAATTTTATCAAATTATGAAGGCTTTTACAACAGATTTTTAATGAGCACAATATTTTTTAGACTCCGTCTAAAAAATATAAGTGCGAATTACTCCCGAGCAATGAGACTTGCTTTTTGCGGAGCAAAAAGCTTAGTCGAATCGTTCCAAGCTTCGCTTGGGACAACCAAAGTGAGCGAGCGGGGTAATGAACTTATTCCTCCACCCTGTATTTCATCGCCTTAACTTTCTCGGAAGGCTCTGATTTCCAGCGCCGATGAATCCAGCCCCATTCTTCCGGATAGTCTTTAATCCAATTTTCAATGATATGGCTTAAATTGGCTGCATTTTTAAGAATCATTTCGTCTTTATCCGCGGCCTCAATGAGAGGTTCTGCTTTAAAAATTTTGATACAATGCTTGCCTGTACCTGTCCTATGTATAAAAGCCGGCACCAGCTTTGCTTTTGTGCGCGTGGAAAGGGTAATTGGCCCAATGGGAGTTGCGGCAAGTTTTCCAAAAAACTTTACCCACACGCCGCCAGAGCCAAAATTCTGATCTATTTGCGTGATTATTATTTCGTTATTTCTTAAGGCTTTAAGCATATTTATCACGCATTCGCGCCGGGGATAAGAAAAAATACTTTTTACGCCGGCATTTTCCCTTAAATTGTAAAGATAGTCTCCGGCTTTTTCATCACGCATCGGTCTGGTAATAAAGTTTACCTTATAAGCGCTTTTGGCAAGCTTTAAGCTTAAAAGCGGAAAATTACCGATATGGGCGGTAACCAAAATAACCCCCTTGCCGGCTTCGAGGGCTTCGTCTAAAAACTCCCGGCCTTCGATCTTAACATTATTCAGCTTTTCGGTATGCTTTAAATAATAAAGCAATTCAAAAGAACTTTGTGCCATGGAAACAAAAAATTTCCTGGTAATCTTTTTTTTCTTTTTTAAGGAAAGTTCCGGAAAAGCAATATTGAGGCTTTCAAGGGCAATTTTTCTCTGGCGCAAGACTGTAGTATAAGCTATAGTGCCCAGAATATTTCCTAAAAAATAACTCCAGCGTAAAGAAAGCACACCGTTTATAAAGGTAAATATCCTTAAGAAAAACCAAGCTAATCTTCTGCCAAAAACTTTTTTTGCTTCATTACCCATCTTAACCTCGTTTCGCTCGGTTAGAGAACAGAAACCAGCAACTACAAACCAGAGTTTCTTTTTATGGTTTTTGTTCTCTGGTTTCTGGTGACTTTTTTCAAAGTTTATATCCTATTTTCCTCAATAGCTCTTTGCGCCATTTAACATCTTCTTCTTCCTCGATTCCCTTTGGCGCTAGCCCATCCACCACACCAAGTATGCCTCTGCCCTGGGAAGTTTTTGCAACGATCACCTCAACCTGATTGGCGGTCGCGCAAAATATCCGGCAAACTTCCGGGACATTTTTTATTTGATTTAAAATATTTATCGGATAAGCGTCTTTTAAAATAATAAAAAATGAATGGCCGCAGCCTATACGTAAAGCGTTATCTGATGCGATTTTTTTTAATTCTTCATCGTTGCCGGACACTCTAACCAGGCATCTTCCGGATGACTCACAAAAAGCAAAACCAAATTTTATATTCGGCACGCTTTGAACAATTATTTCATGGATATCTTCAACGGTCTTTATAAAGTGGGATTGGCCAAGAATAATATTAAGTTCTTCGGGCTTATTGATTTTTACTATTTCTAATTCCATAAAACTCACCTCCCGTAAGGCTCCATATGTATATTAACTTTCGCGAAACCGAATTTTTGTTTTAGAATACCGCTTAATTCATGCGAGAGGGCATGCGTTTTATTAAGGGGGGTGCCCTTTTCAAAAAGTAAATGGAAATTAAGGCTGGTTAGCTCCTCGATAGTGATAACTTCGATACCATGAAAATCCTTTGCGCATTTATTTTTTGACAAAAAATCTTTGATAATTTTTTCAATCTCTATCTTTTCTGCTGCTTTAGCTTTGCCTTTTAAATCCATATGTACGATGCATCTGCCAAGTTTTTCCGAGTAAATTTTTTTCTCAATGCTGTCGGCAATGCTATGAGCTTCTTCGAGGAGAAGCCCGGGGCTCAATTCTATATGTAAAGATATAATTCTATTGTCGCCATAGGTATGGATTTCAATATCATGCACGCCCTTAACAAAGTTGAAAGACAAAGCTATATCTTTTACTTTATTATAGAATTCAGCCGGCGCGCGCTTGCCGATAAGATTATCCGTAAAACTTTTGAGCATTTTAGAAGACCAGTAAATTATAAGAAGGGCGATTATGAATCCGAGGATCGAATCTACATAAGTAAACCCTATTTTTACGAATATAAGGCCGGCGGCAACGATAAAAGTAGTAATGCAATCGGTATAATGGTGGAAAGCATCTGCCTCAAGGATTTGCGATGAAGCTTTCCTTGAAATAACCTGGGTTATAAAACCTAAATAAAATTTTATTGCGGCAACTAGCGCCATAATGCCGACAATGAGAAAATTCATTGTGACATGCTTTGGATGTATCAATCTTAAGAAAGAATCTTTCAAAAAAGCAAAGCCCACAAGCACAAGAAGCAAAGATATAATTATCCCGCCCACATCCTCGATTCTGCCGTGGCCAAAAGGGTGTTCTGTGTCAGCGGGCCTCTGGCTAAGATTCAGGCTAAAAACAACCACGCCGGTAGCGGCGATATCGCGCAAGCTGTCTGTTGCATCAACCATTATAGAAATACTTCCTGTAAGTATCCCTATGATAAATTGCACTACTGCAAGAAAAGTATTAACAAATATGCTTAGCCAGCTTACTTTAAGCGATAAGGAATGGTTTTCACCCATGACTTTGTCTCCCCAGTGAAGCCCTCCCGGTCTATCCTCAAGGATGGGCCTTCCTAATACCTTTATAAGGAAGTGCCTTATGCCCGGGGCGTCTTGCGAGGGATTAAAATAATCACCGCCAAAAACGCCATAGATAAATAAACAAAAAGTTCACCCCATTTATTATACAGGCTTCTTCCTGTATTTAAAGGTAAAGTAAAATTAAGCGTTCCATCGACAAGTATGTCCTTGCCTTCATAGTTTAACTTATGGATATCTCCTTTATAAGAAACCCAGCCGCTTATGCCGGTATTTGCCGAACGCGCAATAGAAATCCTGTTTTCCACAGCTCTAAAAACAACCATGCTTAAGTGTTGATTGCATTCAGGGTTTCCGCCATACCAGGCATCATTTGTGATGTTTATTAAAAAATCATCTTTCTTTGCAAAGTCGGAGACAAACAAGGGGAAGATGTCTTCGAAACATATCAGTACAGAGAACTCTTTACCCTTATAGGAAAAAATTTTATACTCTTTTCCTCTTGACGTATCGCCGATTGAATTAATGACATCTATAAAAGAGAACAAATTCCTTAACGGGATATATTCTCCGAAAGGCACAAGTTTTATTTTCCGGTAAATCCCGAGAAATTTTGCATCCTTATCAAAGAAAATAGCCGTGTTATAGAAATTTTCTTTTTCTGAAGTAACTGCTCCGATAAGCATATTTCTTTTTGTCTCTTTTACAAAATCGCGAAGCAAATTATAATTTTCGTTGGTAACCACAAGCGGCCAAGAAGCTTCCGGAAAAATAACCAGTGAATCGTTAGGTGTTCTTAATGATAACTTTTTTAATTTTTCGATTATATCAGTTTGCGCAGCTTCTTCCCACTTCAGCTCTTGAGGGATATTCGGCTGCACAACTGATAAATTTACCGAATTTTGGCTTTTCAGGTTATTTAATCTAAAAAAGCCGTATGCCAGGATTGAAGATAGAATAATAAGAACAGTTAGAATTTTAGAGAATAAAAAACGTTTTTTTGAAATTGCTTCGAAAAATAAAACATTTACCATTACGATAACAAATGAGATAAATTTTACGCCAAATAAATCTGCCGATTGTATAAGGTATAAATTGCGATATTGCGAATAGCCTAAATTTGTCCAGCCAAATCCGCACCAGATGTTTTCCCGTAAAAGTTCTAAAGCTATCCAAACGCATGGAATTGTAAATATGGCTAACGGCTTTTTCAAAAAGTAGCGGCTAATAGCGAAGAATAATACTGCGTAGAGTGAAAGATAGCCAAGAAGAACAATAAGCCCAAGCTTGGTAACATTGCCTACCCAAAACATTGCAGTAAGCGAGTAAACAAAACCAAAAATAAAACTATAGAATATTCCTTTTTTCAGCTGGCTTTTGTTGAGGATGAATAATAAAGGTATGAGTGAAATCCAGGCGAGAAAACTTAAGAATTCGAAATCAAAGCTTAAACCTGTGAGAAGGCCGCTTATTACTGCAAGCAATAGATTAATCATATTAGAAAGTTCCGAAAGACGATAGGCGAAGGACACATGATTTTTCGTCCATCATCCTTAGTTCATAGTTTTTAAGGAATTATTTACCGCAGCACTTTTTATATTTTTTACCGCTGCCGCAAGGGCATGGATCATTTCTGCCTGCTTTTTTGGTGGAAATTTGAGGCGTGACAGCTTTAGTTTTTGCTTTCTCCTCTTCTTTGTGCAAAGAAGAATATTCGGAATGGGTATAATTTTTCGGGGCTTGCTCAAAAACGCCAACGGCTTCTTCCGGAATAGATATTTTGGTTTTAAAAATAGTATCTACTATGTCTTCCTTTATCGAAAGAATCATTTCTTCAAAAAGCGAATAAGATTCTTTTTGATATTCGACGAGCGGTTCTTTCTGGCCGTATCCTCTTAAATGTATACCTTCCTTGAGCGAATCCATAATTAAGAGATGCTCTTTCCAGCGCGAATCAACCACCCAAAGCGCAACTGCCTTTTCCATGGCAAACATTCTTTCCTGGCCTATTTTTTCCTGCCGCTTAATGTATTCGTCTTTTACGTATTTTTTTACATATTCGGCTGTTTCTTCCAGAGCTAAGTTTGTTATGTCGTTGGTTTTTAATTCCAAATCAAATTTTGATTTAACCCAATGGCTAAGCCCTAGAGTATCTTTCTCCTCTGCGCAATAATTATTAACATTACTCTCTATAACCTCGTCAACCATTGCAAATATTTCCTCTCTTATGTCCGGATTTTGAAGAATCTGGGTTCTTTGTTGATAGATAACCTCTCTTTGTTTATTCATGATGTTATCATACTCAAGAAGCTGTTTACGTATTTCGAAGTTGTGGGTTTCTACTCTTTTTTGTGCAATCTCAAGAGAGTGGTTTACCATAGCATGTTCTATGGGTTGGCCTTCGGGGAAACCGAATTTTTCCATAAAGAAATAAATCCTTTCCGAACCGAAAATGCGCATTAAATCATCTTCAAGCGAAACATAAAACCGCGAAGAACCAGGGTCCCCCTGACGGCCGCAGCGGCCCCTTAATTGGTTATCGATACGGCGAGCCTCGTGCCTCTGTGTTCCAATTACATGCAAGCCGCCGAGCGCAACAACCTGATTGTGCTCATCGTTAAATTTATCTTTATTATTTTGATAAAGTTTTTCATACTCTTCTTTATAGCGTTCGTCTTGCGGATTAATTTCATTCTTTATCAAAAGATCTTTGATGAAATAATCAATGTTGCCACCAAGGATTATATCTGTTCCGCGGCCGGCCATGTTAGTGGCAATTGTTACCTGGCCAAGCCTTCCGGCCTGGGCGACGATATAAGCTTCTCTTTCATGATATTTAGCATTAAGCACGTTGTGACTTATTCCTTTTTTATTTAAAAGGAAGGAAAGCGCTTCTGAATCTTCTATCGAAGCTGTTCCTACAAGAACCGGCTGCTTTCTTCTGAAACACTCTTCGATTTCTTTTATAACTGCTTCAAACTTACCTTTTTTTGTTTTATAAATTCTATCAGGTGCATTATTTCTGATAAGCGGCCTGTTCGTGGGAATAACGACAGTATCGAGGTTATAGATGTGACGGAATTCATTAGCTTCGGTATAGGCTGTACCGGTCATGCCTGCCAGCTTGTTATACATTCTGAAATAATTCTGCAGGGTTATTGTGGCAAGGGTTTGACTTTCTTCTTGAATTCTTAAACCTTCCTTGGCTTCTATCGCTTGATGCAGGCCGTCAGACCAGCGCCTCCCCGGCATAAGCCTTCCGGTGAATTCATCAACAATCAAAACCTTGCCTTCTTTGACGATATACTCCTTATCCGTACGGAAAAGTTCGTGTGCGCGCAGTGCCTGCGTAAGGTAATGCAGCCAGGGATTTGAGAATTTATCAGGAACCTCTTCAAGACTTGCTACATTTAAAAACCTTTCGCATTTTTTTTCACCGTTGGGAAGTATGTAAGCATTATTATTTTTTTCTTCGACGACAGCATCAAAATTCTTCTCAAGTTCTTCCGGAAACATTTTAGTTTCAGTGCCATCAGTATTTTTTAGCGTAACTGTTCCGTCTTTGTTGTCGAAACTTTGTATGACAACTTTTGTCTTCAGCTGGCTGACTGCCCTGTCTGCCTTGTAATATTTTTCGGTAGAAAGTTCTGCCGGGCCGGAAATTATAAGCGGCGTTCTTGCTTCATCAATAAGTATTGAATCGACTTCATCGACTATTGCATAGAAGTGGCCGCGTTGAACCATATCCGAAAAGCTTGAGACCATGTTGTCTCTTAAGTAATCGAATCCGAATTCATTATTGGTACCATAAGTAATGTCGCACGAATACGCGATGCGGCGTAATTCGTTATTCATATCTTGTTGAATCACACCGGTAGTAAGCCCTAAAAATTCGTACACCGGACCCATCCACTCGCTGTCTCTTTTTGCGAGGTAATCATTGACGGTAACAACATGCACGCCTCTGCCGGTAAGTGCATTTAAGGAGGCCGCAAGCGTTGCGACAAGAGTTTTTCCTTCTCCAGTTGCCATTTCGGAAATTTTATTTTTGTGTAAAATCATGCCGCCTAAAATTTGCGAATCGAAATGGCGCATACGCACGGAACGCAGAGCCGCTTCTCTTACTATAGCAAAATAAAAAGGAAGGATTTCATCAAGGATTTTTTCCGCAGCTATTTTGTATTCATCTTCGGGTAGATGATTAATTTCGGCAAAACGTTTTTTATATTGCAGGGTTTGTTCCTTGAAAAAATTGTCTGGTTTTTGCTTTATCTCTTTTTCGTAGGAATTTATTTCGCTGACGCGCTTGGAAAAAAATGCTATTTCTTTTATCGAAGGCGTAGGAATTTCTTTATGCAGAAAAATATTAACCGAAGGCTTGAAGAGATTGATTTTCTTTTGTGAATCGTTAAGTATAAAATTTTTCAGCATTTTATCTGTTCTTTAAATAGGTGTAAATAAAGTCATCGATTTTCCCGTCCAATACGCCCCAGGCATCGTGGGACTCAAACTCGGTGCGGTGGTCTTTGACCAAAAGATAGGGATAAAGCACATAAGAGCGTATCTGGGAGCCCCACTCTATTTTACGCTTTTCTCCGGAAACTTCTTGAAGATTTTTTTTCTTTTCCTCTTCGCTGCGCTCATACAATTTTGCTTTCAAAACGCTTAGGGCAACTGCCTTGTTCTGGTGCTGGGAACGTTCATTCCTGCATCCAACAACTATACCTGTAGGTATATGTTTAATCCGTACTGCTGATTCGGTTTTATTGACATGCTGCCCACCGGCGCCTGATGCACGGCAAGTTATTATTTCCAGATCTTCCGGTTTTATTTCTATATCGACTTCTTCTTTTATTTCCGGAAGGACATCCACCGATGCAAAAGAGGTATGCCTTCTTTTGTTTGCGTCAAAAGGAGATATCCTTACCAGCCTGTGCACGCCTCTTTCTGATTTAAGCAATCCGTAAGCGCGCGTCCCTTCAATTAAAAAAGTAATATTTTTTATCCCGGCCTCTTCGCCTTTTACCTCATCGAGCACGCTGAATTTAAATTTCTTTTCTTCGGCAAAACGAAAATACATCCGGAAAAGCATACTCGCCCAGTCACAAGCTTCAGTTCCGCCGGCGCCGGAATTTATTTCAAGTATGGCGTTTGAATTATCGAATCTTTCGGAAAACAATACTCTCAATTTCAGCTTTTCAAGATTTTCTTTTAATTTTTTGACTTCCTTATTTATATCTCCCTCGTAAGAACTGTCGGCTATCTGGATAAATTCATGTATCTCATTAATCTTATTGTCGAGCGCATCCCAATCATCAACATCACCTTTCGCGATTTTGAGTTCGTCAATTATCTTAGATGCCTCTTTCTGGTTCTGCCAAAAATCTTGCGCCGACATTTTTTTTTGTAAAGCGGAAATAGTCTGCTTCCTTGAACTTATTTTCAAAAGTTTTTCCAGACTTTTTAATTCTTTTTGAATTTCCTCTATTTTATTTTTGATATCCTGCATAAAAAATATCTTTATAGTTCAATAAATTTGTTTTGTAAATTATAATAAGGCGGGTCAGAGTAATCCTTTATTGCGTAATTCCATTTCAAGTTCTTCTTTTTTATCAGCATACTCTAAGGCTACCTCTGGAGTTATTTTGTCTGTTTGAACGAGCTCAAGAAGACATTGGTGGAATGTTTTCATACCATAGATATCGCCGTTTGCGATAAATCTTGGGACTTCCCAAACTTTGTTCTCGATAAGAAGACGTGAGATGGAGGGGCTTAAAACCATTGCTTCGTATGCCGGGATAAGCCCTGCCGTGTCCTTACGCGGAAGAAGCCTTTGGGACAATACGCCTTTCAAGAGATAGGAAAGCTGCTCAAGAATCAGGCGATGCTGGTGCGGCGGGAAAAAATTAATCAGCCTGTCGATAGTAGAAGATGCATTTACTGTATGGAGAGTAGAAAGGACTAAAACCCCCATTTCAGCCGCAGTTAAGGCCGCGTAACAGGTTTCGGCGTCACGAATATTCCCTATAAAAATTACATCCGGCGAATGGACGGTAAATTGCCTGAGAGCATCCATGTAGGTTTCAACATCTGTGCCTATTTCTCTTTGGTTAACAATAGATTTTTTATCGGCGAAGGTAAATTCTATCGGCTCCTCAACCGTGAGTATATGCCGCTTAAAATTCTGGTTAATATACTCTATCATGCTGGCTATTGTGGTTGATTTACCGCTGCCAGTAATACCGGTAAGTAAAATCAGGCCTCTTCTTTGCATACAAAAGCTTTCAAGAACTTTGGAAGGAAGATTTAATTTCTCAAAAGACGGAACTCTTAAATCTATTTTTCTTATTACTACGGAAAGAGTATTTCTCTGATAGAACACACCTACACGAAAACGCCAGTAGTCTTTATACCAGTAAGTGAATTCGCAACCTTTGTTCTTATTTAATTTTTCCGTTTCTCTTTCTCCTACCAGGCTCTTTACGATATTCTTCAGATCTTCGATGCTGATTACCTCTTCCCGTATTACCTCTATTTGGGAATGCCGCCTGCCTCTTAAATTACTGTTGGCTCTGACAAACATATCAGAGAGATCCTTTTCAATCATTAAATCCAGTATTTCTTTAAAATTCATTTATTCCTCCTCGTAAATCGCCTATCGGCTGCACTTAGCGCGGTTCGTTTCATCTTACATCATTCGGTTGCGTCTTGAATGACGATTAACGTAAAACGTAACCGATAGACGAAAGACAATATTCTTATTGTATCATATCTTTTATTTTTTTCTCTAATTTTATTAAGTCTTTCTTTAGCTTTATTCCCAGGGCATATCCGCCGGAATTTTGTGAAGATTTTATAACCCGATGGCAGGGAATAAGCAATGGGAATGGATTTTTATGCAACGCATTAGCCACTGCCCGGTAAGCTTTGGGCTTACCAACCTTTTGCGCCACCCATTTATAACTGCGCACTTCGCCAAGCGGTATTTTTGTTACGACTTTTAAAACTCTTTTCTCAAAATCAGTCATTTTTATCCAGAGTAGAGAAATTTTAAAATTACTAATAACTAATTGCTAATGTCTAATTAATTCCTAATGTTTGAATGTCTAAACTAAATTAGACATTTAAGAGTTAGACATTAATTAGTTATTTGACATTAGGAATTAGTTATTTATTTTTCTCTACTAACTTTTTTCTTCTTAATAACAAATGATATTTTCGCGCAAACCGGTGCGCTTCGTCTCTTATTCTCTGGATTAAATGCAGGCCCGAATTGGTCTTAGGAATAACTAACGGCGCCTTGCCTTCCGGAAACCATATCTCTTCATTTTTTTTGGCGATACCTATGGCCGGTATTTTCAAATTCAATTTATCAATTTCTCTTTTCGCTGTTTGCACATGGCCTCTTCCGCCATCTACGATTAAAAGATCGGGCAACTTTTTGTTTTCGGCAACCAGCCTAGTATATCTTCTTTGCATTATTTCGGCAATACAAGCGTAATCATCTATTCCGGATACATGCTTGATGCGGTATCGGCGATAAGAATTTTTGTCCGGTATGGCATTTTTAAATACTACCACCGAGCCGGTAGCTTCCTTTCCGCCCAAAGAAGAAATATCCATGGCTTCTATATAAAGCGGCGTTTGAGAAAGACGCAACGCTTCTTTAAGGGAAATTAATTCATGTGTAAGATCTTTTCCTTGATACAAATTAATCAGCGCATTTAATTTGTCGCGAAGTTCGGCTGCCTCTTCGAATCTGTTTTCATTTGAAAGTGTTTCCATTTTTTTACGCAGATATTCGATAAGCTCCTCTCTCTCACCCTTAAATACCCTGATTATAGCTTTTATATTTTCCCGATAATCATTTTCAGATATTTTTCCGCTGCAGGGCGCTGGACAAAGTTTAAGATGGCTGAATAAACATTCTGTTTTTTTAAAGCACCTGCAGGAGCAATACGGGAATATTTTCCTTAATATATTAAGCGCTGATTTGGCTATGTTTACTTGCGGATAAGGCCCAAGATAGGTGCTTTTTTTATTTAGCCTTTTTCGTGTGATATAAATCCGGGGGAATGCTTCGTTGGTTATCTCGACGTAAGGATAACTTTTATCGTCGCGCAGGGAAATATTATATTTTGGTTTTTTTTCTTTGATTAAGGCCGCTTCTAAAATCAGAGCTTGTTCTTCGTTTTCGCATTCAATATACTCTACATCTTTGACCTGGCTGATAAGGATGCCGGTTTTTAACGAAACGTTCTTTAAAAAATAACTTGATACGCGTTTTTTTAGCGACGTTGCCTTGCCCACATAGAGCACCTCACCCTCCTTTGATTTCATGATATAAACGCCGGGGGTAAACGGTAAGGTTTTTATTTTCTTTCGAATATCCATCTTTTTACATAATGTAATTGTTTGAGATTAAGGATTAGACCGAAAGAAATAAAGATAATTAACGATTCTGTTATGATTACCAGGCTTTTAATATATTTATTGCATGGCAAATGTGCCCACAATAAACTGGCAACAAAGGCTATTAAAATACTGATTAAAAATACCTTTACTGCCTGCTCTTTTGTGTCAACCCATTCAATCTTGCCGATTTTTTTTATGAGATATCTGTAAAGTAAAATAAAGGTTATTGCCGAAGAAATAGAAGTTGCAAGAGCCAGGCCGCCAACTTTTAAAGGGAACATAAGCGTGGTATTAAATATTATATTGACAATAAGCCCTACGGTTGCTGCTTTTGCGGGTGTACGTGTATCTTTGAGAGCATAAAAAGAAGTAACCAGTAATCTGTTTATGCACATAAATATTATTCCGAAAGAGTAATAGAAAAATGCCGAAGATGTAATTTTTAATGAAGAAAGGCCGAACTCTCCCCGCTTAAACAAAACATCAATTATCGGTTGCGCTAAAAACAAAAACATTATCATTACGGGCACGACAAAAAAGATTATATTCTGGAAAGAAAATACCAGCAGTTTTTTAAAATCTTCTGAATTGCCATCTTTGTGGTATTTTGAAAAGTCAACTACCACAACTGGAGTAATCGAAAGAACGATTAAGGCGAATGGTAATTGTATCAGGCGGGTTGCATAATTTATTGCCGCAAGGCTGCCTGTACCGGTTATTTGGGAAAATGAAGCGTAAATAGTATCCACAAAAACATTGAGCTGATAGACTATGCTTGACCAGATTCGCGGTACAAAAAGCCTGAGCATTCTTTTTAATACCGGATCAGCTATTGCTTCTTTAATTTTAAATCCAAAATTAAAACCATCTTTTTTTAAAGCGAATAACGGGAATAATAGTTCGAGTATACCTGCCACGACAACGCAAATGACCAATATATAGTTTTTAAAATAACTGCTGAACAATAATATTCCGGAAATAAAAGTCAAGTTAAGAAAAACCGGGTTATAGGCAGGAACTATAAATTTCTTTAAAGAATATAGGATTGAAATCATAACGCTTGATAGTCCGATAAGCAGAAGATAAAAAAAGGTTATTTGCGTGAACGAAACTGCCAGGTTAAATTTATAAGGGCTGGAAAGGTATCCCGGAGCTGTCAGCATAACCAGTTGTCTGCTAAAAAGAATGCCAATGATAGTAAATATGGAAAGAATGATAGAAAAAATAGCTGTAAGGTGTTGGCCGGTTTCGAATAATTTTTCTTTTTCGCTATGATATTCCGAAAGAACCGGCGTGGCGACAGAATCGGTAAAACCTTCGGCGAAAATGCTCCTAAAGATGTTTGGGAGACGGAAAGATACCAAGAACGCCTCAAAAACATCGGAAGTGCCGAAAAATTTGGCCATCAGGATATCCCTGATAAAGCCCAATATCCTTGAAACAAGAATTCCGCTGGTCATTATTGAGGTGTGTTTTATGACTTTTTTAAACATGGTTAAACTTTACGGATATAAAATTCCAATTTCCAGGCACCAAACAAATTCCAATGACCAATGGCCAAATGTCCAAATTTAAAGTTTTGAACATTGGAATTCGGAAAATTGGAATTTGTTTGGCATTTGTTCTTCGGCTTCGCTTGAGGACAACCCTGAGCGAGTGAAAACGATTCGAAGGGTTGGTGCTTGGAATTTCATAATATTTGTGCAAAAAATAAAACGCTTGACATGCCTATCTTATTCTTATACAATCCTTAAATAAAAATAAGGAGAAAATATGCCGCAAAGAAGAGCTGCAAAAAAAGATTTAAGACAAAGCGCAAAAAGACGAGAGAGAAATCTATTATTAAGAGAGCAGATTAAGACTGCTTTAAAGAAATTTAAAAAAGCCATTGATAGCAAAGACGCTTCAAAAAGCAAAGAAGCTTTAAATCTTGTCTATAAGATATTCGACCGCGCTGCTTCTAAAAATCTCATTCATCCCAATAAAGCCGCGAGGAAGAAAGGACAATTTGCTAAAATATTTAAGAAACTTGGGGTATAAACGATTTAGAAAGGAATAATTCAATAGCCAGCCTCGGCTCCATCCCTTTTTCTTTTATCATCCTGTCTGTTTTTAAAAGAAGCTTAAGGTATTTCTCTCTTAACGGTCTGTCTCTAAGATAAGAAATCTCATTTACCAAAACTCCGAAAAGCTGCAAGCCCAAGGCTTTTTTTTCTGTATCGGAAGCTTTTGTCTCGAAAAGCCTGGCTAAAACATATAAACTATTAGATAAATCCCTCAAACGGATGCTATTTATGAAATCATTAAAAGTTGCTTGCGCTGTATATTTACCTGTTTTAAAAATTGTGGAATTAGAAAAGATAAAACTTAAAAATTTATCCTGCGCTATTCTTCTATCATTGGCAAAATAGGCTTTTTCCGTCTCAAACAAAACATAATTATTCGAAATCATCTTGGTCATATTGGTAAGTAGAAAATCCTTTATGGCTTTGGGGATATTTTCTATATCCTTAAAAATTAACAGCTTTTTTTTATCAAAAGTTATAAGCAGAATTTTTTCCTGCAAATCTTTTATATCTATTTCTTTTGCGTAGAAAGTGAGGACATTAAGCTGGCTGGCAGCGCCTTGAAGTATTTTCTTCTTTATATTATCTATTATAAATCTGCGGCTTGCAAAATCCTGGCCCGAGATGAGAAAAATTTTGTCTTTTATTGCCATTCCTCGACAACAGCCTCTATAACTCTTCTTCCGGTGTCTTCTACCAAAAGTTCCTGTGCTTGGGATTCGCTTATAGCGCTTGGCCCGTTAAGAAAGTAAGATGTTTCTCCAACTATATTTTCGCTTTTTAATACCTTCCCGCTTGGATCTGTTAGCTTAATATTAACATAGAGCCGTAATCTTTGCTCATTGACATCTTCTGTACCCGTATATCGCAAAGCTTCTTTTGTATATTGTGTGATTTCCGAAGTAAGTTTAAGCGCATCTGTATCTGTGCTTACGACTTTTAAATGCCCGTCGATATTAAACCTGTTTATTAACTCATTGGTAAATCTCTTCTCGATTAATATAGGATAACTTGTGTATGTGGAATAGCGCTGTGCTTCGGAAGTAATATTTATTTTGTTTAATGTGGGGACAACAAGTATTTTGTTGCTGGAATAGACAAAACCTCTGGTAGTATACCCGCAACCGCAAAAAGCAATTAAAATTAAAAAAAACAATTTTTTCACCCAACCCTTCCTTTTTTGTCCAGCCCTTTCATAGTTTAAAATAACCTATTCATAAGTAAGAAAGGGCTGATTTCATTTTATTTTATTTTTAATTTTTTCTAAAGCGCTCTGGGCTTTATCCAGGTAGTCGGTGTCGGCATATCTATCTAAAACTATATTATAATAAACTTCCGCTGCTTTATATTTCTGCTGTTTTTCGTAAAACTGCCCAATCTCTAAATTCTTTTTTGCTTCTCTATTGCGTAACTCCTTAAGCTGCGCTGTAGCTTGCGGCGAAATTTCCGCATCGGGATGGCTTTTTACGAATTCATCAAGCTTTTTAGTGGCCTCTTCAATTGCGGTTGAATCATAATCAGCGCCACCCGATGCCTTAAATGTCGCAATTGCCAGTTGGTATTTTGCGGGGGCAGCCCATTCGCTGTCTGGATAGTTGTCGCATACTTTCTGGAAAGCATCCCTTGCCTCATCATAGCGGCCGAGCTTAAGCAGCAATATTCCCATTTTGTACTGCGCCTTGGCAGCATAGGGAGAATATGGGACTTTATCTACTATTTTCTTAAAAATTTCGATGGAAGGATGGTCGACAAAATCATAGACAGAGACGCCAAGCCATTTTTTCGGTTCTCGATTTAAGAAGTATTCGCCAATATTGTATTCTCTTTCGATTATTTCGTTTATACGCTGGCTATTTGGATAACTCTCTATGACCTTTTGATACTGAAGGAAGGCTTGGTAAGGCTGACCCATTTCTTCAAGGCATCTTCCTATAAAATATTGCGCATCAGCCGCTTCTCTGGAATCGGCATAATTTATGACCAGTTTCCTAAATTCGACATAGGCTTCTTTATATTTCTTATCGTTAAAAAGCCTTTCTGCTTCTTTGTATTGCAGGAACGGAGTGGCTAAGGGGGCGTATTTCGGGTTTTTCCACTTCTGGGTTTTTGGTGACCAAATCCAAAAAGAATAAGCTTGGCACGGAATTATTACCAGGACTAAAAGAATGCTAATTTTTCTAAGTTGTCTAACCATCTTTCGTTATTTTTATTGGAGGTTATTATCAGAAACTATACCAAAACCGTGTAATTTTGTCAAACACTAATGAAGCAGCAGCTTTCCGAGCTCAAAGAGTGCTGAAAAACTCTGTAGCCGGATTATCCGTGTAAAAGGATTGCCCTCTACGCAGCAAACCTGGTTAAGGAGAGGCTTGACAAAAGTTTAATCCTTCACAGAAATTCCCGGGTTTTAGGGCCCTCCAAAAGGTATTAGGAAGGCTCATCCTTAAGGATAGCCCGTGGAACTTCACTCTCAACTTTATTGTCGGCCTTGGATTTTCTATTTACCAGAAAGATAAGGATGGCTGCGAGGCTGAAATAATATATGAATATTGCCTTTACAGAAAATTTGCAATAAATAAAAGAAAAATTAATTGAACCCAGGAACTTAGATAGATTATAGAATAAAGGGATTAAAGCGCAAAGCATGCTTCCTACGGCTTGAGCTATAAGTTTGAAAGGCGAAAAAACAAGTAAAAGAAAATTTATCGTCAGAATGAAAGAGAAAAAAGGAATGAGAATAATGTTGTTAAATATGCTTAAAACGTATATTCTTCCAAAATAATAAGCAACGAGGGGCGTTATCAATATTGTTACGTAAAAAGAAGAAAAGAAAAGATATTTTATCTGGTTAACAATTTCTATTTTTGATGGCCTTACCGGCAAAATTTTAAATCCCAGAATAAGAGCGAAAATAGAGAGAAAAGAAAGCTGAAAACCTACGTCAAGCAACCATGAAGGGTTAACCAAAAGACAGATGATGCCGGCGAGCCCTAAAGAGTTAAAAGGATTCAGCTTTTTTTTCACAAAAAAGCTAAAGGAAAGTACCGCATACATAATTGTTGCCCGTAAAACCGGCGGATTAGCACCGGTCATAAAAGTATAAAGAAACAGGAAAAACATGGAAATCAACAAGCATATTTTAAATTTAACATTAAATAGTTTAAGCATGAAAAAAAGCACTACTGCGGTAAGCCCGATATTGGAACCGCTTATAGCAAGAAGATGGGCAATGCCGGCATCGGTAAAAATTCCTTTTTCTTCTTTATCCAGCAATTCGCGCCGGCCCAAAAAAACTGAACCAAGGAATCGATAACTTTCATGATTCAAATTTTTCTTAAAAATATCGAGCAACCGGTAGCTCAATTGTTTAGTGGCCTTATCCCACATATTCATTGCAAGCTTTTCTTGATAAGCATTTGTTTTTACCCAAAGAGTATAAAATTTAAAATTATTAAACTGCCTTTCAGATAATTTTCCTGTCACTTTATATTTGTCTAAATAATCCATCTTTTTATCGTAGTCAATTACTCTTGCCCGAAGCATTACGGGAATACCGTTTATTTCATTAATCTCTGCAAGAAAAGCATTTTTGGAAAGATACTTTTGCGGCAACGAAGAAACTTTTAAAACATAGGTATTCTCTCCGCCCAGAAAATCATCTGCATCATTATAGGAATAAGGCAAATAAGAGAGTGCGCCTAAAGAAAAAAACAAGAGGATAATAAAAATATCTGAAAGCAAAAATTGCTGCTGCTTATAAAAAAATAAAACCAAGATAACGGAAGTTATAAATGTAAAAATAAAGATTGGTAAAGAAGCAAAATAAAAAGCAAAAATAATGCCGCAGGCAAAAGCAATAAAGAGCCAGAAATTCAATAATGCAGCGTTGAATATTTTTTTAAACATTTTTTGTTTAAAACCCGTTTTCTGGTTTGGAATTTAGAGGGTAATAAGATTTTTTATCTTTTCTATTTTTTTATCGCCGAGACCTCTAATTTTCTTTAAATCATCAACCATAATAAAGCTGCCTTTAGTTTGGCGGTATTCGATAATGCGCCGGGCAATTTCCGGGCCTACGCCGGGAAGCCTTTCCAACTCTTTTTGCGAGGCAGTATTAACATTAATAATTGTTGGCTGAGGCTCGCTTTGGTTTTGCGTGCCTGCCAAGAGGGCTGAATTCATCTCTTTGACGGCTTTCTTGCGAGAGAAATCTATCTTTAAAAACCTCAAAACCGCTCCGCAAAAAATTATAGCGGTGATAAAAATCAAAACTTTCCGTTCGCGAGGGGTTAGGGAAAACATATTTTACAAAGCAAGAAATTTATAAATCGTTTTACGGTTGCGGTTACGCAGCTCGTTTCGTCCCGTGTCTATCGATTACGCGGTGAATCTTATTTTTTTACGTAAAGCGAATAACGCAACCATAACGCGTATCGCAACCGCAACCGATTAACGCAATCTTTGACGGCAGAAATTTATATTATATAACAATGTTAACCATTCGCCCCGAGACGTAGATGATTTTTTTGGGAAGTTTTCCTTGCAGGAAGCTTTGAATTTTGCTGGATGAAAGGGCTTTTTGCTCTATTTTTTCTTTGCTCCAATTGACATTAATCATTAATTTGTCGCGCAGTTTTCCGTTTACGGAAACAGCAATTTCTATTTCTTCGGTTTTAATTAATTCTTCTTTGAAATCCGGCCACTTTCTCTTTAATATCGAACCGCTGAATCCAAGCGCGCTATTTACCTCTTCTGCGATATGCGGAGTAAAAGGAGAAAGCAGGATAAAAACAGTACTTACTGCTTCTCTAAAAATTTCTTTTCGCACCATTCCTTCGTTTATACTTTTATAGACCTGGTTGACTAATTCCATAATCCGCGAGATGGCGGTATTAAACTGAAATGAGCTTTCCAGGTCCTGGGTTACTTCTTTTATTGTTGAATGGATTTTTCGCACCAGGTCTTTTTCGTAATTATTAAGTTCTTTGTTTTCTTTTGAATCTTTGTAATTTTCGAGCATTTCAACCAAACGAAGAGCTCTTTGCAAGAATCTCCATGAGCCTTGCAATCCTTCATCCTGCCACTCGGCATCTTTCTCCGGAGGGCCCATAAAAAGAATATAAAGCCGCATGACATCGGCGCCATATTCATCAATAATGTAGTCAGGCGCAACGGTGTTACCCTTTGACTTAGACATTTTTGCGCCATTTTTTACAATCATGCCTTGGGTAAACAAAGCGCCGAAAGGCTCCTTAAAATCTATATATTTTAAATCGCAAAGCACTTTCGTAATAAATCTTGAATACAAAAGATGCAATATCGCATGTTCTACTCCGCCGATATATTGATCAACCGGCAGCCATTTATTTACCAGAGCGGCATCAAAAGCTCGTGCTTTTTCTTTTGGCGAAATGTAACGCAGGAAATACCAGCTTGAATCAACAAACGTATCCATTGTGTCGGTTTCGCGTTTGGCTTTGCCGCCACATTTAGGGCATTTTGTATTTAAAAATTCCGTTGAATCGACTAGCGGTGATTGTCCGGTTGGTTTAAAAGCGACATTTTCCGGCAAGTATACCGGCAAATCTTTTTCCGGTATGGCAACTTCTCCGCATTTTTCGCAGTAAATAATCGGTATGGGCGCGCCCCAATAGCGCTGGCGCGAAATTAGCCAGTCGCGAAGCCGGAAATGCACCGAACGCCTTCCGATTTTTTTCTTTTCCATCCAATCAGCGATTTTCTCAATTGCTTCTTGATTGCCAAGACCGTTAAATTCGCCGGAATTAACCATAATTCCATCTTCAACGTAAGCTGCATTCATCTTGGTTGTATCTAAATGTCCTTTTGGATTATCAATAACTACCTCTAAAGATAATCTGTATTTTTTCGCAAATTCAAAATCGCGGTTATCATGTGTCGGTACAGCCATTACCGCTCCAGTACCGTATTCCATCAAAACATAATTGGCAATCCAGAGCGGAACTTTTTTGCCGTTTACCGGATTAATCACGTAGCGGCCGGTAAAAATACCTTCCTTGGCTACGGTTTCCGAAGCCCGGTCTGTCTTATCCTGAACGCGTGCTTTTTCTATAAAGGCATAAATTTTTTGTTTGTCAGGATTATTTTTGATTAAATCGTGGATTGCCGGATGCTCCGGCGCAAGCACCATGTAAGTTACGCCAAAAATAGTATCAACGCGCGTGGTATAGCAGGTAAGTATTTTATCTTCGCCTTCAACTTTAAATTCAATATTTACGCCGGTTGATTTACCAATCCAGTTTGTCTGCATGGTTTTTACGCGTTCCGGCCAAGCCTTGAGCAGCGAAATATCATCAAGTAAGTTTTGAGCGTATTCGGTTATTTTAAAAAACCATTGCGACAAATCACGTTCAACTACTTTTGTATCGCAGCGTTCGCAACTTCCTGATATAACCTGTTCGTTAGCAAGCACAGTCATGCAAGATGGGCACCAGTTAACTGCAGCTTTCTTTTTATAAGCCAAACCCTTTTCAAAAAGTTTTGTAAAAATCCACTGCGTCCATTTGTAGTATTCAGGAAGGCAAGAGATTACCTCTCTATCCCAATCATAGCCGATACCCCAGCTTTTAAGCTGAGTCCTCATGGTGGCGATGTTATTAAGCGTGGAGGTCTTTGGATGAAACCCTCCTTTTATCGCGGCGTTTTCTGCCGGAAGGCCGAAGGCGTCAAAACCTATCGGCGAAAGCACGTTAAAACCTTTCATCCTTTTGTAGCGGCTGACGGCATCACCGATAATGTAATTTCTCGCATGGCCGACATGCAGGGCCGCGGATGGATACGGAAACATCACCAGGCAGTAATATTTATCCTTCGTATTTTTAGTGTCGGTACTGAAAATACGTTCTCTATCCCAGAAATCCTGCCATTTTTTGTCGATACTTTTGTTGTATTCCATATTATTCTAACTTATCATTATAAATTTTCTTTACAAGATTTAAATTTCTTATATCGTCTTCATCAGTTTCTTTCGGCGTTTCAAGGATAAAAGGCAAAGTCCTCAAAAATTTGTGATGCAGGATAAGATCAAATCCTTTTTCCCCAATATTGCCTTCTCCGATATCACAATGTCTGTCTTTTAAAGAGCCTAATTTTTCCTTTGTGTCATTTAAATGAATTACTTCAAGATATTTCAGGCCAACCTCTTCATCTATCTCCGAAATAACGGCGTTCAACCCTTCGGAATTACTTATATCATATCCCGCTGCGTAACAATGGGCCGTATCCAGACACAACCCAACGCTTTCCGGCCAATCCATTCTTTCGAAGATAAATTTCTGATGCGAGAATTTATATCCCAGCCAATGCCCGCTTCCGGAAGTGTTCTCTAAAAGCACTTTGGTTTTTTTTGGAGCTGCGTTTTTAAGGATTTTTTTAAGAGCTTTTACTATTTTTAAAAGGCCCAGTTTTTCGGTTGTACCTTTATAAGAACCCATATGGGTCACAAGAAAATCTGCACCCAGCTCGTCAGCCTCAATTAAATCCTGTGTAAATTCTCTTATCGTGATTTTATGAAAACTGTTTTTTGCCGAGGCCAAATTTAAAATATATGGTATATGAACGGCTACCGGGCTTATCTTGGCTTTTTTTAATTTTTCCTTAAATATTTTTATATCTTCTTTCGCCAGGCCGCCTTTTCTCCACTGCCGGGGATTGCGGGCAAAAATCTGCATGGTGGTACAGCCTAAGCCTTTCGCTCTGTCTACAGCTTCGTAAATCTTTCCGGCAATTGAGACATGACAGCCTAATTTTAGCATAGAAAGAACCCAATTTTAAACTCTAAATACTAAACTCTTTCGCCACCGATATTTTTTATATGTGGGCGGACCCGCCTCTGGCGGGAAATCCTAAACAAATCATAAACTCGAAACGTTTAGTGTTTGTGATTTAGAGTTTTGAGTTTGTTTAGAGTTTAGGGTTTTCAGCCAAAGACTGACCCGCCTAAATAAAATATTACGGTGGCGGGCGAGTTTAGAGTTTTATTCAGTGTAATTATTGTATTTTGCGTGCGCCGGGCAGAACCGCCTGCGTTATCGCGGGTAATTGTCCAAATATTTGTTGATAATCTTCATTGTATTTGTCTTTGCCGCAAAGCAAACTTGATGCAAGCGGCATTACTTTTTTTGCTTCCTTGCTCATGGCAGCTGAAATATTCTGAATATCCCACTGTGCATGTTGATCTTCTCTCAGGCGCGATATATGGTATAGCTCGCGAAGATTTAACCGCATTAAAACTCTTTTTCGGTGCGCGTTGGTCAAAATATATGGCGCGGCAAATGGAATTTTCTTATTTATAACTGCATAAGTATCGTTAGTTTTATCAATAATTTCCCTAAAATATTTTTCCATTCCGATTTCCTTTATCGATTCAGGGATGGTAAGACCTAAATTCGGGTCATAACTTTGCGAGGTGATAGTAGACATGCGGTGGCGCTTAAGCTGGCCGAAACACGCCGCGGACAAAACAATGTTAAAAGTTAAATTCACGTATTCGAATTCACGCAGCATCGAATCATAAAACTGCATATTGCGCCAGGTGGCCTTTAAAATTTCTTCAGATTTTTTCCGGCGCAATTTTGCAGCAATTGACTTGCATTTTTTATAGGGGAGATTTCCTGCGGTATGAAGGAGCGCTGACAAAATTAACTTATCGCCGTCTTCTGGATATTCAACCAATTCAACTTCTTTTATCTTTTTTTCGTAAATCTTTTCAAATAAGTCTTTTGTAACTTCTCTTAATTCTGGATAGGTTTTAACGTCGCGGTCATTTGCCTCGCGAAAAATTACTATCGAAGGCGCAATGGGATTAACTTGTTCAAAAATCAATTTGCCTAAATTCTTTACCTCTGATAAAGGCGAAGAGGCAAATCTGCGTAAAAGCAATTCGAGGACTCTTGCATTAATCGTCATTCCTACCTGGGACTCTGTGGCCAGCGCAGTAATATACCTGGCGTCTTCCTTTGCCCAGCCTTCAAGCAAATTATGTTTTTTCGGGTCGGCAGCTAAATCTTTATGTTTTTTAAATACATAATCTTTTAATTTTTCGAAAAGTTTAAAATAAGCTTCGTTTTGGAGGTGTATTGTTTTTACAAATAGTGCTTCTTCGTGAGTCCCTTTTATCTCTTCCGGTATGACAAAATCTTTATCTAAGGTAATATAGCGTTGCGATTTTTCGGTATAAGAGCAGAGCCTGAAATGCTCGGCCTCTTCCATGGCTAAGCGCGATACTCCTAGAATATCAAAGTTAAATATTGCGTGTTCGGCCACAGAGTGATGGCCCATTTTAAAAATAATCGTTTGATTGGATTTGCGGCTGCGCTCAACTTCCTTACGTGCGTCGGCCCTAATTTCGTTTATCGGGCGGGGATCGCGGCTAATTCGGGCATAGGCTGCGGAAAGTACTTCCGGGGTGATATCCTCGCGCTTGCCGGATTTTTCCTCAAGCTCTTTCAGAACGGTTGTATCAACATTAAACCCGGCTAAATATACTTTCATAATTTATTCTCCGTATAATCCTCTGGCTAATAAATTTAGTTTCTGTAAAATTGTTGTTATATTTTGCATGGTAATATCTTTTTCTACTATGTAATTGGGTTTTTTAATACAAGCCCCCTTCCGGTTTATGATAAGCTCTATAAAACCATTGTCAAAAAGTTCTTTAATTGTATTCTTGATCGTCGAATTATTAAGATAATTAACTGTTTGGGTGCGATTATTAGAAGAAAGAACAAATTTATCATCAAATAATTCGTCATTAATTTCTACTTCGCGTACCATACCTAATTTTTTGCCCAATTTAGTCAATCCGGTTTCTTTATATATATGTAAGGTAAATGAGGCGCTTTTCAAAACCGAAATCATCAAGTATGGCGGCGAACCCTTCCCTGCCGGCAAAAGATAGATTGAAAAATCAAGTCCCTGGTATTGCCCCTTAAATGTCGGAATAAGCGAAAACTTGGAAATACGGCCATTCGGAAAATTTAATAGATTTTTGAATTTTCCTTTGCCGGAATGAATAGAAAATATGAAAACGAATAAAAATATTGAAAAAAATATTAGCGGAAAATAAATATCAAAAAAATTTGGGCTCATTTTTTAATGATCGATACCCAATATCAACAAAGGCAATAAAAACTTCTATTTTTCAAAAAATATAAGTGTTCTGTTTCGCCATTCGCAAAGTAATCGCTGGTATGGCTTCGCAGGAACATTCTTCTTCGCCTTGGCGAAAAGAGCCTGTTTCTTCGAAGCCCGGACCCGTGGTTTCGGTTGGCGACGGGCGAAGAAGAATGGAGCCGGGGGGATTTGAACCCCCGACCTCTTGCATGCCATGCAAGCGTACTCCCAACTGTACTACGGCCCCGATAAAAAAGCAATTATTTAGGGTTATACCTTATTTTTTATCGGCACTGAGGCGCGCTCGCCGAAGTGCCTTAAGAAGTTAGTGAACGAACAACGAGAGAAATCATATCATTATGCAAAGAAGTTGTCAATTGACAAAGAAAATCAAGGATGTTATCATCTTTTTGCTTTGCCGAAGTGTTGGAACTGGCATACAAGTCGGTCTCAAAAACCGATGGGGGCAACTCCATGAGGGTTCAACTCCCTCCTTCGGCATTTATTCCCAATTTATGGGCATTAGATGTTTCAAATGGACATCAAACCTAGCCTATGCAGTTGGCCTCATCACAACTGACGGAAACTTATCTTCAGATAAAAGACACATCAGCATTACTTCTTCAGATAAACAACTTTTATATACTTTTCGTAAATGCTTAAATCTAAAAAATAAGATTACTAAAAATCCTAAAGGCGGCTACACAAAAAGACAATGTTATAGGATTCAGTTTGGAAATGTATGCTTTTATAATTGGCTTATCTCTATTGGTCTGATGCCACGTAAGACTTTTCGGATAAAAGCTATAAAAATACCTCATAAATTTTTAGCGGATTTTCTAAGAGGACATTTAGATGGTGACGGGTCTATAGCCACATACGAAGATAAATATAACACTTTTAAGAATCCAAAATATATTTACAAAAGATTGTATGTTAATTTTCTGTCTGCAAGCCAAAAACATATAAAATGGATTTCCTATAAATTAAAAAAAATTATTAATATAAGAGGCGACATAAGCACCTATAAAAAGGATAAAACAAATATGCATAAATTGCGCTTTGCCAAAAAAGAGTCTTTAAAGCTTCTTCAGTGGCTTTATTATAAACCTAATTTATATTGCCTTAAGCGCAAAAGAAAAATTGCTGAATCGTTTTTACGGAAAATATAATATATGATTTCTACGCTGATGAAATTTTGGTATAATAATTTATTATGCCGCATGAATTTACTTTAGACAAATTTCAACAGGAAGCCATAGATTATGCGCGCCAAAACAACTCCGTTATTGTCAGCGCTCCCACCGGTGCCGGAAAAACCTTAATTGCCGAATACATAATCAACGATTGTATAAAAAATAATAAAGGTGTTATCTATACCGCGCCGATAAAAGCTCTTTCCAACCAGAAATTCCGCGACTTTTCCAAAAAATATCCCGGCAAAGTAGGAATTCTCACCGGCGACGTCAGCATCAACAGAAACGCCCCGATATTGATTATGACGACCGAAATATTCCGTAATGCAATTTTGGTTGACCCCGAAGAATTCACACACCGCGATTGGTTGATTTTTGACGAAATACATTATCTTGCCGACATAGAAAGAGGCACGGTATGGGAAGAGGCGATAATCCTGCTGCCCCCCCATATGAAGATGCTTGCCCTTTCGGCTACCATTCCTAACATTGACCAATTTGTCGAATGGTTTAAAAAAGTTCATAAATTCCCGCTTATTGCGGTTAAGGAAAAAACCCGTCCGGTGCCGCTGCATTTTTACTTTCAATGCAACAACGAAATCTTTCCCAACCTTGAAGCTTTAAAAAACTCTGGTTATCTTAAGGACAGGATAAAAGAGTATCACCATAATTATTATACTCATATCCGGCCAAACCGCATGAATACTCTTATCGAATATCTGAAAAATAACAATGCCCTCCCCTGCCTTTATTTTTCTTTCTCGCGCCGGCGCTGCGAAGAATTAGCTGAAGAAGTTGGCTATTTTAATTTCCTTAATAATGAAGAACAAAATAAAATGATTAATTTATTTAATGAGCTGGTTAAAAAGTTTGATATCTCCTCTTCTCCGCATGTGAATTACCTTTACCCTTTAATAAAAAAAGGTATTGCTTATCATCATGCAGGGTTACTGCCTACCCTAAAAGAAATAGTGGAACAGCTCTTTACGACCGGCTTGATAAAACTTATTTTTACAACCGAAACCTTTGCTCTCGGAATAAATATGCCGGCGAGAACCGTTGTTTTCGATGCGATGTCTAAATTCTATGGCCGATATCACGGATTTTTAAAAACGCGCGATTTTTATCAAATGGCGGGCCGTGCCGGAAGGCGCGGCATAGACAAAGAAGGCAATGTCTTCATGAAAATAAACCCCTGTCACATAGACATAACATCGCTTGCAGACATAATTCATGGAAGCTATGAGCCGATAGAGAGCCAGCTCAATTCCTGTTACGCGACTATATTGAATTTATATAAAATAATGGGAAACAAAATTTTCGATATTTATCCGCAATCATTCCATTTCCATCAGGCAAATGCCTTTGAGCAAAAAGAAGTACTCGGGTTGCTCAAGCGAAAAGTATCTTTGCTTACTGATTTACGTTATATAATTGAAGGCGGCATAAGCTGGAAAGCTGACCTTGCTTCCAAGGTTTATAGTTTTGAACTTCAGATAGGAGAACTTTTTGACAATGGGTTTCTTGACTCACTTGACGAAGAAGAACTCTTTGTTACCATATGCGCTCTTACCTATGAACCACGTAAAGGAGAAAAAAAGCCAAAATTGAATAAAAAAGTTAAAAGGCTGAAACAGGAATTAAATAAATTTTTAGGCGGTATACATAAGCAAGAAAGAACTTTCAGGATTTATCCTTTAAGCAAAAATTTTTACTTCCATTTAAGCGAGGCTGCAACAGCCTGGATACGCGGTACGGAATTTGAACGGATTAATAGATTCTGCGAAATAGACGAAGGCGAAATCGTCAGATATTTCAGGATGAGTATCCAGGTTTTAAAAGAAATTTATTCCTCAAAGACGATTAGCGAGAATTTGAAGATAAGAATTTCGCATGTTTTATCCAAGGTTAACCGCGATGCAGTTGATGCGGAAAAACAATTACGGCAGGAAATTTAAATAAAATAGATGAAAAAAATATTTTTTATTTTATTAATCTTGCTCCTAGTTATTGCCGTGCCGCATCTTGCTTATACGCAGTTAGTAAATGAAAAATATTCGAAAAAAAATGATTCGCAAAATAACCTCCAAAAGCTTTACGACGATTACATAAACCAAGGTTTATCCTGCCTTGAACAAAACCAATTGAACAATGCGAAATATTCTTTTTTCAAAGCCCGTGAACTTGTTCCTGATAAAAGTGAAGCATACATAGACCTTGCTGTCGTATCAATAAAACGCGGCAATTATCGAAGCGCGATTATAACTTTAAAAAAGGCCGAAAGTTTACAGGATAATACGAAAAAGGATATCGTATTTTATAATTTGGGGTTATGTCTGCAAAAAAACTCCGAATACCAGGAAGCTGTAAAATATTATGATAAAGCTACTAATATTAATCCGCTCTTAAAAGAGGCTTTGTTTAATCGCGGCATGCTTTATTTAAAAAACGGCCAGCCGGATATGGCTTTGATAGATCTCGTAAAAGCGGGCACGCTTTTTAAAAGCCGGGGGCAAAAAACTATCGTTGATAAATGCGAAGAAAATATCAGTTATTTGATAGAAAAAAATCAGCAAAATAAAGAAGTGGCAAAAAAACTTTTAGAGGAAGGCTCGAAATCCTTTGAAAACGGAAGGCAGGAAGAGGGAGTAGTTCTTCTTAATGTAAGCGCGTTGTGTGATACCACAAATAAAGAAACTTATTATAGGTTGGGCGTTATGCATGTTCGTATGGAAAATCTTAAACAGGCTATAGAGTGTTTTAAGAAAACCGTGGAATTAGACCCGAAAGATATAAACGCTTACATAAATTTAGGCGGGGCCTATGGCAGGCTCAAAGAATACAAAGAAGCTCTCGATGCGCTGCACAAAGCACTTGATTTAGAGAAACGGAATCCAAAAATATATTATAATATTGCCATGGTTTATCTGAATATTGGCAAAAATAATGGGGCGATTTCTTATTTAAAAAAAGCAAAAGCGCTGGCAACGGATAAAGAAGATAAGCAGTTACTTGAAAAAATAGACGAAGCAGGCAGATTACTGAAAATTTAGCCTGTAAAAATATAAGGGTACAAGCCATTCAAGCCTGTACCCTTATATTTTTCTTATTCAGATTTTACTTTTTCTCCGCCTGCCATCCTTCAAACACAAATGCAGGCTCCATAACCGGTTTATCATAAGGAGGGATTGCGAAAGCAAGGGTGTCATAAACTCCGGCTGCCGTACGCATTAACCCATAGCATATACCTTTGGCTGTGCCATAAGTAATGCCTGTGATGGGTTCTTTCTCCTGCGAAACAAGATAAATTTGCTTTGGAATTTCTACTACTCCTGTCACGGCATTGGTTAACCCTCTGCCCAATTTAGCAAGCGCATTATTGTCTTCGGCAAATGCGCTCACTGACATAACCATTAAACACACAATAAGTAAACCCACGGCTTTCCTTAACATAGCCACCTCCTAATGAGCACAGTCTTTTTTCAGACTCCTGTCTGAAAAAAGACAAGTGCGAATTACCCCCGAGCAATGAGACTGTCTTTTTGCTTTGCAAAAAGACCTGGTCGAATTGCGAGTGGGGTTTTCAATAAAAAACCCATAGCTACAAGCTATGGGTTTAACCTTTCAAATAAAATAACGGCAGCTGACTACCATAGCCTTATGGCTTTAGGCTCTTTAAGCTTTGCGCCCCCTGATTTCCCAAGGTTAGCTTTTTTCGTATAAATTTTAAAGAACTGGTTTGTCATTTATTGTATAACATATATTTAACAAGATTACAAGACGATTTCCCCAGATTTTCCTTGACAATAGCTGATTTATAAGTATAGTTATAATAATTTTGGGTACACAGATGGCCACAGATAAAGATCACAGATAATCACAGATAAAATCATCTGTGATTATCCGCTTCCACATCTCTGACTATCTGTGTATAAAAGGAGTAATAAATATGAGCAGGCGTTGTGAAATTTGCAGTAAAAAAACCATCGGCGGAAATTCAATAATAAGGCGCGGTAAAGCCAAAAGGGAAGGCGGTGTAGGTAAAAAAACTACCGGGATTACAAAAAGAAAATTCCTCCCCAATCTTCAAAAAAGAAGGATTATTGTTGAGGGCAAGGTAAAAAGGGTTTTCGTCTGCACAAAGTGCATTAAGAGCGCGAAACTAAATTTTGTCGCTAGACATAGCAATATCCCTAATAGCTAAAACCGGCTCGTTATGGTAGGTATTTTTCTGCAGGTTATAGGCTACATCAAACTTATCAGCATATTCTAAGATATCAAGCAATCCACTATCATAAACTGCTGCTTCCAAAGTTTTTTTGCCATCGGTAAGCCAGACAGAATAACCGCTGTTTATTTTTTTAGGAGAACTCTTTTTGCTGACGGAAGAACTGGCAAACATAGCTTTGGGATTTTCTTCGCCAAAAGGCTCTAAACTTTCCAGGGACTCTACAAAATTGACATTTATATCATTAAAATCTAATTTTAAATCTATGTCCAGAATGGGGATTAGATCTTTTGCTTCTACATTCTCTTTTATATAATTGTTTATATTTTTGCGAAATTCATCCAAACCTTCTTTAAAAATTTCTATGCCGGCGGCTTTTCTGTGCCCGCCGTAAGTAGACAAGGACTTGGAACATTTTTCTAAAGCTTCCATGAGATGCACGCTGTGTATCGAGCGCGCGGAACCCTTTCCCAAACCATCCTCAAACGAAATCACAAATGACGGCCGGTAATATTTGTCGGCTAATCGTGAAGCTACAATACCTAAAACTCCCGAATGCCAGCCTTCTCCGTCAACAACTATTGCATAGTTTTGCGATAAATTATTCTCTATTTTTTGTTCAGCTTCCCTTAAAATATCAAGCTCAATATCTTTTCGTAATTGGTTATATTCTTGAAGTTTAGACGCGATAGAGAAAATTTCTTTTTCGTCATCGCTTAAGAACATCCGCAGAGATTCGCTGGCAGAAGCAATCCTTCCTGAGGCATTTATGCGCGGGCCTAATATATAACCGATATGAAATGCAGTAATGTTTTCTTTTCTTATTTTTGCAACTTTACAAAGTGCGGAGACTGCAGGCCGGTTATTAGTTTTTAATAAATTGAGCCCCTCTTTTAATAACGTTCTATTCTCACCTTTTAAAGGAACAACATCGCATACCAGCGAAAGAGCTACTAAATCAAGCATACTAAAAGCGTCTTTGCCGATTAGGGCCTCGAGAAGTTTAAAAGAAAGCGCAGCGCCGCTTAACTCGGTAAAAGGATATTTTGAATCTTTACGTTTAGGATTGATAAAAGCAAATGGATTATTGCGGCCATCTTTGGGGTGATGGTGGTCAACGATTATCATGTCTATTCCATAGGAATGCGCCAGCTCTATTTCTTCTTTTGAATTAGTCCCGCAGTCAAAAGCGATAATTAAAGTCCGCTTTTCTCTTTTTGCCTGTTTTATGACTTCGATATTTAAACCATAGCCCTCTTTTATGCGGTGAGGAATATAAAAAGAAAATAACGCGGGGGATGTTTTAATAAATTCGTTAAAAATAGCTAGGGACATAATCCCATCAACGTCATAGTCGCCGACAACAAGAATTTTTTCTTTATCGTTAATTGCTTTTTTTATACGGCAAACTGCCTTTTCGATATCAGGCAAAAGCAGGCAGGAATGAATGGAGTTTATATCGTGGTTTAAAAAAGAATGAAAATCCTCTTCGGGGATATTTCTATTAAGAAGAATTTGGGCAAGATATGCGGATATCTGATATTTTTGCCCCAAAGTTGCTGCGTAAGGAGTAAGTTCTTTTATTTTCCAGATTTTGCGTTTCATTTTTTTACGCAGATAACCACAGATTAACAGACCCGGATAGTAACAGATATTTTTATTATATTATCCTCTTAGAGAAAATCAATGTATCTGTGGCATCTCATGATTTTCTATCCCTGACTGCCGCAAGAACAGGTGTGATCATCTGTGAATCTTACATTTTTTTCGCCGGGGTGATACCGAGGAGATTTAACGCGCAATGCAAGACTATTCGGGTTCCTTCTAAAAGGTTAAGACGCGCTTTTTCTAAATTTTTGTCTTTACCGATGACTTGGTTTGTTTCATAAAATTTATGAAAGACCGCAGCGAGAGCTTTTAAATATTCGATAATAAATACGGGTTCTAAACTGTAATAAGCTTTTTCAAGCGCATAGGAAAATTGTAAGAGCATACGGATAACTGCTAAATCATCATTTCCTTCTAGATTACTGGTATGTTTAGAATCGAATTTCTTAATCCCGGCCTTTTGAAAAATACTCTCGATACGCGAAGAAGCATATTGGACATAATACAAAGGATTATTAAAAGACATGTCTTCGGCAAGATCAATATCAAACTCTAAATGCGAAGAATTTTTCCTGACCAGATAATAAAAACGCGTGGCATCTTTGCCCACTTCGCTGATCAAATCAGAAAGTAAAACCGCCGTGCCTTTCCTTTTCGACATCTTCTCTTTGGTCTTTAAAGTTACAAGCTGGATAATAATAACTTTTAAAATCTCTTTGTCATAACCTAAGGCATGAATGGCAGATTTAACCCTTTCGATATACCCGTGGTGGTCTGGCCCCCAAAGATTTATCAGCTGTTGGGTTTTACGTTCGATCTTATCTTCATGATAGGCGATATCGGAGGCAAAATAAGTCAGTTCGCCGTCGCTTTTTTTAATTACCCTGTCTTTATCATCTCCAAACTTAGTTGCCGAAAACCAAATGGCATTCTCCCGTTCAAAAATCAGACCTTTCTTTTTAAGAATATCGATTACTTTTTCGATTTTTTTATCGTCAATCAGTTTCTGCTGACTTATCCAATTATCAAAATGTATTCCTAATTGTTCCAAATCTTTCTTTATAAGGGAAAGTTCATAGGAAAGCGCGAATTCCCGAATATCCTTTGGTTTCTCGCTGACGCAAGCGTTGGCAACATCTTTTACGTATTCACCAAGATATCCGCCTTCAGGTATGGCAAATTTTTCTCCATTTATCTCTTTTATACGCTCTTTTACCGACTCGATAAAAAGATCCAATTGTTTTCCGGCATCATTAATATAATATTCCCTTACGACGTAATCCCCAAAAAATTCTAAAATATTTCCAACAACATCGCCAACTACCGCCTGCCGGCCATGGGCAATAGATAACGGGCCGGTTGGATTTGCACTTAAAAATTCGAGGATAATCTTTCTTTTTAGGTTGCGCTGGAAAAACTTTTCTTTACTTTCCAGAATGTCGTTTAAAGAATTTAACAAAACTTCTTTTGCGATAAAAATATTGATAAAGCCGGGTTTTAAAATCTCTATTTTTTCTACATCGCTTTTAATTTTTTCTTCCAGGTGGGCCTTGAGGTTTGAAGCTATTTCCAGAGGATCCTGTTTAAGCCTAGAAGCAAGTTTTAAAGCTGCCATCGAAGAAAGGTCGCCAAAATCCTGCCGTGGCGAGGCTTCCCACAATGGCTCATCAATAACAGCTTCGTATTCTTTTTTTATGATGTCCTCTAAAATTTTTGAAATTTTTTGCGAAAAATCTTTCATGATATTTTTGTTTTCTTTTTAGATTCCTGCTGCTTTTGCTACTGCAGTTAATTCTGCTTTTACGGTTGGCGGATTTTTTATGCTCTTTATGGCAAGTTGCGGGTCTTTTAAACCGTGGCCGGTAAGGGTACAACTAATAACGATTTCTTTTTTATTTTTAATTTTTTCAAAAAATCTTTGTTTTATAAGTTGAAATAATCCGGCAACTGATGCGGCGGAGGCGGGTTCGCAAAATATCCCTTCTTCCTTAGCCAGATATTTATAGGCATAGATTATTTCGTTATCGCTTACAGCATCAATTAACCCTCGCGATTCGTCTCTTGCTGTTTTGGCCTGCTGCCAGCTTGCGGGGTTACCGATTTTAATTGCCGTGGCGATGGTTTTTGGATTTCTGATTGGATAGCCGTAAACTATCGGAGCTGCACCCTTTGCCTGAAAACCTAACATCTGTGGCAAAGAATTTATTTTTTTGCACGCATAGTATTCCTTATAGCCTTTCCAATAGGCCGTAATATTTCCGGCATTACCGACGGGAAGGATATGAAAATCCGGCACTCTTCCTAAATAATCACAAATTTCAAAGGAAGCAGTTTTTTGACCTTCTATACGGTAAGGGTTAATGGAATTAACGAGTTGAACTGGGTAATTAGAAGCCATTTCACGAACAATGGTAAGTGCGCCGTCGAAATTACCCCTTATGGCAATTACTGTTGCATTATGAATAAGTGCCTGCGCTAATTTACCTAAAGCAATGGCTCCTTCAGGAATTATAACTATGCATTTTAAATTTGCCCGAGCAGAATATGCTGCCGCCGATGCCGATGTGTTTCCAGTTGAAGCACAAATAACCGCAGTGTGGCCTTCTTCTTTGGCTTTAGAAATCGCCATAGTCATCCCTCTATCCTTGAAAGAGCCGGTCGGATTCAAACCTTCGTATTTTAAATAAACTTTAAAATTTTTGCCAAGCAGTTTAGAAATTTTCGGCGAATAAATAAGCGGGGTGTTGCCTTCGAGCAGGGTAACGATTGGCGTATTTTTTGTTACCGGCAAAAATTTAGCGTAACGTGAAATTAGGCCCTGGTAAGCCATTAGAAGTCCTCTATTCTTATTATTTGCGACGGGCTTTTTATTACGGTGAGTTTATCTATCCTTTCAAGCGCTCTCTGCATATCAGCTTCTTTTGCGGCATGGGTAATCATGATTACCGGAACAAATTTTCTGTGTAATTTTTCTTTCTGCGTAACTGAAGCGATACTGATGTGCTGCGAGGCAAGAATCTTTGAAACCTTCGCTAGAACTCCTGGCTCATCATGGGCCATAAATCTTATATAATAACGGGACCGGACACTTTTTATATTTTTAAGTTTTATTTTCTCTTTTTCCCGTTCGGAAATTTTGCTTCCTTGTGATAGGCTGACTATATCAGAGATAACTGCCGATGAAGTAGGTGGGCCGCCTGCGCCGCGGCCATAAAAAAGCAGATCCCCTGCCGGATGCGTATCAAGATAAACCGCATTATAAGCATAAGAAACTTCTGACAAAGGATGACCTATCGGAACCAGCGTAGGGTGGACCCTTAAATCAAGAGAATCGCCTTTTCTTTTTGCGATAGCCAAAAGTTTTACTCTGTAATTTAATTCCTCCGCACAAACTATATCAAGCATACTAATTTTAGAAATGCCTTCGGCATATACCCGTTCCAAAGAGGGCCACACCCCAAAACAAAGATAGCTTAAAATGCATAATTTATTAAGCGTATCGATTCCTGATATATCAAAATGCGGTTTTCTTTCGGCAAAACCTTTTTTCTGGGCTTTGCGCAGTGCCAGCGAAAAATCAATTTTATCGCTACCCATTTTATAAAGTATATAATTGGTTGTGCCGTTTAAGATGCCGTATATCTTCTTGATATCGCAAGCGACCAGCCCTTCAGAAATACTTTTTATAAGCGGTATTGCTCCGCAAACAGATGCTTCAAAACCTATATTTTTTCCTTTTCGATGCGCAAGAGAAAAAAGCTCTTTGCCGCGCTCGGCTAAAAGAGCCTTATTGGCAGTAACGACATTTTTTCCGTTTTCTAACGCCTGTTTAATAAATGTGAGGGCCGGCTCAATTCCGCCGATTAATTCAACTATTATGTCTATTTGCGGATCATTGATGACTTTAGAGGCATCAGTAGTAAAAGGGACCCCGTATTTAGAAGCAATTTTTCCTTTACTTTTTCGTGAATCGCAGGCTATTTTTACTTCAATCTTTACCGAGGTGCGACGCTTAACGAGTGAGGAGTGGTCAGCCAGCGATTTAAGTGTGGCTGCCCCAACATTGCCTAATCCGATTATACCTATTTTTTTGACCATCTTTCTAATAACTCCTTTATAAAGTCGCCAAGTTCTTTAAAAAATCCGTCTGGCAAATCCACAAATTTTAAACGTGTTTCATATATTAAGCCTTTAACTATTTCTTTTGAATCAATAACTTCTGCTGTAACTTCTATTTTCTGGTTAACAAACGGAAACCTTATTGTCATTGCCAATTGTATACCATTATCAAATTTTTTATTTGTGGTAATAAGCATTCCCCCCTGGCTTACATTTTTTGTCTGGCTAAGATCATAAGTACCAGGATGTTCTTTTAGTCTATAACTTACAACAAAATTTGCATTTGCTCTTGGAAATTTTCTTCGCTCTTCGCCCTTATATTTATCCATTTTTACCTCCTAACAAACACACATTTTTATTTTAGTCCAAGGGACTCCCGCCATGGAATTTAACATAAAACTATAGAATCGGGGGAGTGGGAATTGAACCCACGGCCTCTTGAACCCCATTCAAGTGCGCTAATCCGGACTGCGCTATCCCCCGGTAAAAGTCATAGGGGCTCTGCCCCTTATATGATGCTCGCCTCGAAGTGTTTCAGAGAAGCTTTTTCTTGGCTAGCTGTCACCCCGTAGTGGTTCCGGGGAAGCAAAATAATTAAAGAATTGTTACCTTAAATAAACCTGACTGGCTTAATTTGTGTTATTATACTAGGCTTTTTTTAGGCTGTAAAGCAAGAATTGGAAGGCGATCAAGGAAGAAAAAGTTTACATTTATCAATCAATAATTGCTTTTTATGCAAGAATAATACAATATTACTATGCAAATAATTACCATTGTAACTATCCTTATAATTACGCCATCAAATGATTCTCCGCCCCGGCTAAAAAAACTTAAAATATTGGCTTCGATTTTAGTTGATGCCAGCAAAATCAAAGCGATTACAGCACAAAAAGAAAAAGCTTTTTTTGCCGTCCATAATTTTAATAGCACTAAGAAAAGTATGCAGAAGAAGAGCCAGAATACCGGGTTGGATATATGAAAATTGAAACTTGTTAGTTCGTTTAAATATCCGGAAAATCTACTGCTAAAACCTTGCCAATCTATATTATTCATAGCTTATTTTATTTTAATTTTATCACACTTTGCGCCTTAGGCAAGTAACTATCGAGTGCAGGGAACGTTTTAAAACCGTTCCCTGCCGGAAATATTATTTACTTTGCATGGAGTCAATAACCTTTTGACTCAATCCCTGTTGTTTTAGATAATTAACACCTTCGGTTGAAAGGGCAAATTTTGAATTCGTACTGTGAATCTTAGCAATAATTTCGTCATCACTTATTCCCTGTTTATGCAGCTGAACTATTTGATCTATCGAAAGCTGGCCACCTTGAACGGCTGGTTGTTGTACTTGTGTATTTTGAACGGATTGGTTAGTAGCTTGGGGCTGCTGTTGGGTTTGTGGCTTATTTATTTGGCTACCGATTAAGGCACCCGTGAGCGCCCCTGCAGCTATACCGATACCTGCGCCAACTCCGGCATGTCCGCTTTGATGTCCGATGATCCCGCCAGCAGCACCTCCCACAAGCCCTCCAATTACTGCGCCCTCAGCTACCCTAGTTTTATTACTTTCACAGCCTGAAATTGTAACAACAAACAAAAGACATAAGAGAAACGAAAATAACCTTTTCATATTAACCCTCCTTTAATTGGTTGGCTATTCATCCTTCAATGGGCGGCCCATCAAATCCTTAACTGCTATTTTGGGAGATTTATTTTTATAAAGAATAAGATATATCTCTTTAGTTATCGGCATATCTATTTTATATTTTTTAGTTATGTTATAAACGGACTTCACCGTCGTCACGCCTTCAGCAACCATTTTCATATTTTTTAATACTTCATTGAGTGCTTTGCCTGAAGCAATTTGTTTGCCGATAAATCTATTTCTTGAGAAGTTAGAAAAACATGTTGTGCATAAATCCCCTATTCCGCTTATCCCTAAAAATGCTGATTCGTTTATATGCAGAGCTCTGCCGAAACGCATCATCTCTTTTAAACCGCGGCAAATTATTGCTGATTTAGTATTTGTTCCAAAACCAAGGCCATCGGAAATACCGCAGGCAATAGCGATAATATTTTTTAGCGCGCCGGCTGTTTCTATACCAATCATATCTTTATGGGTATAAAGCCGAAGATTTGTTGATTCGAATATTTTTTGGATTTTTTGTGCGTTGGCGTACGAATTGGAGGCAACCGTTGCAACTGCAGGTATACCTTGCGCTACCTCTTTAGCAATTGTCGGGCCGGAGAGAACTACTATCTGTTCATAAGGTAAATTAAGCATTTCGTGTAATATTTCGCTCGGTCGCTTCAGGCTTTTTATTTCTATTCCTTTAATCACACTTAAAAAAAGCTTGTTTTTAAAATCAACTCCTGCCACATTAATATTAACAAGACAGCTTCGCAGATGTTCGGCAGGTATTGCTAAAATAATTATATTTGCAGACAGCACTGATTTGAGGCTAGAGGTAATTTTCAAGTTTTTTGGTATTTTTACGGAAGGAAGAAAATCTTTGTTTTCTCTTTCTTTAATAATTTGCTCGACTTGTTCGGGAAATGCCGACCATAATGTTGTCTCTAGATTTTTTTTACCGGAAAGAACAACGGCTAAAGTAGTCCCCCAACCGCCGGCACCGAGTATGGAAATCTTTTGTTTCATGTTTATTTATTACCCCACTCGCTCCCTTCGGTCGCTCGGGGGTATTTCGACTAGGCAATTTTTCAGACTTCCTGTCTGAAAGATTGCAAGTCTCAGTAAGCGGGCGATCGGGATCGAACCGACATATCCAGCTTGGAAGGCTAGTGTTCTGCCATTGAACTACGCCCGCGTCATCTTAGTTTCGTTTATCCTTTTTAAGAAAATGTTCTGCTTCGCTATTCGCAAGGTAATCGCCGGTCGGGCTTCGCAGGAACTATTCCTTCGAGGCCCGACCTGCGGTTTCAATTAGTGTCGGGCGAAGAAGAATGGGCAGGGGAGGATTTGAACCTCCGAAGTGCAAGCACAACAGATTTACAGTCTGTCCCTTTTGGCCGCTCAGGAACCTGCCCAATTTTCATAGATCAGCACAGACAACAAACCACAGATTAATACAGATATTATCAAATCTCAAGCTCCAAACACCAACCCTTCGACTCGTTTTCACTCGCTCAAGGGTGTCCTGAGCAAAGTCGAAGGACAAATTTCAAATAAATTTCAATGACCAAAAGGCCAATGTTCCGAACGCTTTGGGTTTGGAATTTGAATCATTGAATATTGGAATTTGTTTGTAATTTAGAAATTGGTTATTGGAATTTCTCATCTGTGACCATCTGCGATTTTCATCTGCTAACATTTTCGTACACAAAGCCCAGGAAAGGACTCGAACCTTCGACCCCCTCATTACAAGTGAGGAGCTCTACCAACTGAGCTACCTGGGCGGTTTTATTATGTATTACGTCGCACGTAACACGCATAACCTGCTACGTGTTACTAATCTTCTTTATCACCTTAGGCAAATATTCTATAATATCTGAAGCGATAAGACAAATTTCTGTTTTATCTTTCGCCGCCAAATCTCCGGCTAATCCGTGCAGATAAACGCCGATTTTTGCCGCTTCGAAACAGCTCAAACCTTGTCCCAAGAGTGAAGCAATTATCCCGGCCAGAATGTCACCTGAACCGGCAGTCGCCATACCGGGATTTCCCGTATTATTTTCAAATAACTCTTTGCCATTAGTTACTAATGTGCGATGCCCCTTTAATAGAAGAGTTAGATTATACTTAAAAGCAAAATCTTTGACAAGGTCTTTTCGTTTTCGTTTTATATCTTCGACCTTGAGTTTGGTTAAACGTAAAAATTCCACATTGTGTGGAGTTAATACTAATTGTTTCGATTTTCTTCTCTCCAAAACAGTTAAATCCGTGGAAATAGCATTTAAAGCGTCTGCATCTATCACCATTGGTTTATCGATATTTTCAATTACTTTTAAGAGCAGCTTTCTTGCGCAAGGTTCCTGAGAGGCTCCTCCTCCCAAAGCAATCACATCTATCCTTTCCAGTAAAGCTTCTATTTGCTTAAAACCTTTTTCCGAAAGATACCCGTTCTCTTCTTCAAGAAAAAGAGTAGTAGCTTCGGTAAGTTTCGTCGAGAGAATACTTCCTAAAGATACCGGAACTCCTGCTCTTACCAATCCGGAACCCATTCTTAAGGCTGCGCTGGCGCATAAAGAAACTGCGCCGGTTAGCCCTGGTGATCCGCCCAATACGAAAATAAAACCGTAATCACCTTTATGGGTGTCTGGCTTTCGTTTCAATAAGTGTTTTGGTAATCTCATCGCCCTTTAACTTTATTCTTTCGCCCTTTGTTTTTCTCTGCTACCGCACAGGCAACTGCGTAATCTTCGATGTGGGTTATGGAAAGAAAAATTTTTATTCCCAAGTCTTTTTTAAATTCGCAATAGGGCGCCCCATTTGGTTTATTTAATATGACGATATCTTTTAAAGCTAGCGGTTTTTCTTTAGAAATTGCTTTTATTATTGCTTCTTTTGCCGCAAAGCGCGCCGCTAAACGTTGATAATACATTTTACCTTCCGAAATATTTTTCACTTCTTGTGGATTAAAAATCTTAGCGATAAAAGCCTTGCCTAAACGCTCGATTGCGTTTTGTATCTTCTCAATTTTGACCATATCTATGCCAACGCCGACTACCATAACATTTTGATTTTAATCCCCTCCGCAAGAATCCCATGGCTTTATGGCCTTCCTTAAAAGGTATCCGGAAGGGCCATTTCTTCGGATAGCCTGGAGATGAATCCAGCCCTTCTCGAAGGGCTGGATGAATATGCGAGCAATATTCTTGCGCCGGAAAAAAGTCCCGGTCTTAAAGACCGGAAAGTTTCACTTTTTCAGTAATGACCGCATTTCTTTGACTGCCGCCGCTATACCTACAAAAATTGAACGGCAAATTATTGAATGGCCGATATTTAATTCTTCTATTTCTTTTATACTGGCGATTGCTTTTACATTTTCGTAATCAAGCCCGTGACCGGCGGCAACGAAAAATCCCATTTTTTTCGCAAAGGTAGCTGTATCTTTTATTTGTTTCAATTCTTTTTTTATCGAGCTTTTAGCTTTTGCTTCGGAGTATTCCCCGGTATTAAATTCAATGTGCTCGGCGCCGATTTGCTTTGCTTTCTCAACTTGCGCTTTGCTTGGATTAATAAATAAACTGACGGTTATGCCTTTTTTCTGTAATTTTTTTACGGCAAACTCAACTTTTTTATAATTTTTTATTAAATCGATTCCGCCTTCAGTAGTAAGCTCCTGGCGCTTTTCCGGAACCAAAGTTGCCTGGTCTGGTTTTATCTTTAATGCAAAATCTACGATATCTTTATTTATGGACATCTCCAGGTTAAAAGGTATCTTTATTGCTTTTTTAATCAATAAAATATCTCTCTCTTTGATGTGGCGCCTGTCTTCTCTAAGATGAGCGACAATTGAGCTTGCACCGCTATATTCACAAAGTAAAGCCCCTACGACCGGGTCGGGATAAAACGTGCCTCTAGCCCGGCGCAAGGTTGCGATATGGTCAATATTTACACCCAGTTTCATTTTTATTTTAATTATATCTTGAGACCTTTTGTGATTTGATTACTTACATAAAGCCAGACAACTATTGCTATGCCTAAAGAAATCATCTTTAGCCAGAAATTATAGGTTATTAATTCCTTTATGTTTAATTTTCTTAGTTTTAAAAATTTTATCTTCATTTGCTTAATTGCCCTTTCAAAATGGTAAGGAGATCATCCGAAGTTAAGTCTCCGGTTAATTGGCCATTTATCGCCAAAGATATGTGCCCATTCTCCTCTGAAACAATTACCACAAGGGCATCCGAATGTTCGGAAAGCCCTATACCTGAACGATGACGCATGCCTATGCCTTTTTCAAGATTCAAACTGTCGCTGTGCGGAAAAAGACAGGAGGCAGCAACTATTTTTGGACCTTCGACGATAACTCCTCCATCATGAAGAGGCGCCAGCGGATGAAATATATTTTGCAATAATTCAGAGCTCAAATCTGCGTTAACCATAACGCCGCTTTCTATATAATCTTTAAGGCCCATTTCCCTTTTAATGGCGATAAGTGCGCCTATTTTTTTCCTGGAAAGAATACTTACTGCAGAAACGATTTCTCTTAATATTTTTTCTATCTCTTCTTTACCCAGGCCTTTATAAAAAATATGGCGCTGGCCTAATTTTATGAGCGCCTCGCGCAATTCAGGCTGGAATATTACAACGATAATTATCAAGTAAAAGGCGAAAAAATTGGTAAGCAGCCAGATTAATACCGTAAGCCCTAATTTCTGGAAGATAAAATAAGAAATTATCAAAACGATAATTCCTCTTATAATATAAACGCCCCTCGTTCCTTTCAAAGAAACCAATACCCGGTATATAACGGCCCAGAGTATAATTATTTCTAGAATCGTCCTCGCGTTTAAGAATCTTAAAAACATGTTTTAAATGTTTATTATATTAAATGCGATATCAAGCGCTTCTTTATTTTCTTTTACATCATGGACTCTTAATATATTTGCTCCATTTATATATGCTACCACATTCCCGGCAATAGTTCCATAAAGCCTTTCATTTACGGTTTTGTCCAGGATTTTGCCGATAAAATATTTTCGCGATAAACCAAGAAAAACAGGAAACCCTAATATTTTAAATTTATATAATTCCCTTATGATTTTAAGATTGTCTTCCACGGTTTTTCCAAAACCTATGCCTGGATCAAGTAAAATACGATTACGGTCTATTTTTTTCCGGTCTAAAAGCAAAACCCGGCTTTTAAAAAAATCAAGTATATCTTCAGTTGTATTTTTATAATGCGGATTTTTTTGCATTGTGGCGGGAATACCTTTCATATGCATGATGATAACGCCAAGTTCTTGTTTTTTTATCAAATTAATTATTTCTGGCGATTTGCGTAAAGCTGTGATATCGTTGATTACATCCGCACCCTCTTCGGCGGCAATTTTTGCAACATTAAATTTATAGGTATCTACTGAAAGTATTATGTTTTTAAATTCCTTTCTGACTGTTGCAACGGCCGGAGCTATCCTTTTTGTTTCTTCGGATTCAGGTATCGGTTTGGAATGCGGCCTTGAGGATTCGGCTCCTAAATCTAACATTTCTGCTCCTGCTTTAACCATCGTTTCCGCTTCCCTCAATATTAATTTTTGGTATTGTCCATTTGACAACTGGTGTTTCAACAATCCGTCGCCGGAAAAAGAATCAGTCGTCAGATTTATTACGCCGCAAACAATCGGTTTGTTTATTTTTAATGTTTTGTCGCGGGCCTTAAAAATAAATTCTGTTTTAAAAAAATTACCGAGGTAAAAAGATAATTCGTTAGCTATATCTTTGAGGCTAAAAGGCTGGTTTTTCAGCTTTAGACATAATTTTTCAAGCTGGCTGACGCTGCCGAAAATAAGCGTTGCAGTTTTTATATTTTTGATTAAAGCCGTTCTTTCTATTGCGCTATCTGACCCTAACGAAAGTAAATGTTGTTTTATGATGTTTGCTTCCCAAGATTTTATACCCTCTATCTTAAAAACAGCGTAAACGCTTTTTGGAGATAAGATATTGATGCCTTGGCTGGTTACGCCAAGGCAAGACATTAAATTCTTTGCTTGAGATTCATTTTCGATTTTTACAGGAGTGATCTTCATCTAAATTTTAAGACGAAAATAGCGGGAAAACTATGCGGTATCCCCTTTGTCTTCTGTGGGGGACTTTCTGAAAATTCCGGTAATTTTCTTTACCTCTTCTCCATCGAGAACCTCTTTTTCAACCAAAGCGTCGGAAAGGCTTTTAAGTTTGTCTGCATTGTCAGCTAGCAGATCTTTTGCTTTTTTGTAAGCCTGATCAATAATTTTTTTTACTTCTTCATCGATAATGCGGGCGGTTTCTTCGCTGTAATTTTTTTCTTCAAGTAAGTCCCGGCCTAAAAATACCGGCCCTTCACGCCGGCCCAAAGTAATATTTCCAAGCCTCTCAGACATACCAAACTTGGTAATCATATGCCTTGCCATCTGCGAAGCCTTTTCCAAATCATCTTGAGCGCCGGTTGTAATGTCGTGTAATTTTATCTCTTCAGATGCCCTGCCGCCAAGGGCAAAAACGATTCTTGCAAATATTTCGTTCTTAAACCAATGGTGCTTATCTTCTATCGGGGGAGCGAAGGTGTAACCTCCGGCAAGGCCTCTTGGAATTATCGAAACGCGTTTTGGAGGATCAAGCTCGGTAAGTAAAAGCGAAATAAGCGCATGACCTGCTTCATGTATCGCAGTAATTTCTTTGTCTTTCTTTGACATAACATGGCTTTTCTTTTCCGGCCCAATCATTATCCTTTCTATGGATTTTTCAAAATCAATTTGCTCAACTGATTCTTTATTATGCCTTGCGGCAAGCAGCGCGGCTTCATTGCAAAGATTTGCCAAATCAGCGCCGGAAAAGCCCGGCGTTTGAGCCGCCAATGATTTTAAGTCGACCTTTTCCGATAACTTAACTTTCCTGGTATGAACTTTTAATACTTCCTCCCTTCCCTTTATATCAGGAAGATTTACGATAATATGCCTGTCGAATCTGCCCGGCCTAAGCAGTGCGGGGTCTAAAACATCCGGACGGTTTGTTGCCGCCATAACAATTATTCCTTCTTCAGTTTGAAAACCATCCATGTCGGCAAGCAATTGGTTCAAGGTTTGTTCTCTTTCATCGTGGCCTCCGCCGATACCGGCAAACCGCTGCCGGCCCACCGCATCTATTTCATCGATAAAAACTATGCACCCGCGGCCCCCAAGTTTTGCGGCCTTCTTGGCCTGGTCGAATAAATCGCGCACACGCGATGCACCCACGCCAACAAACATCTCAACGAAGTCGGAACCACTGATACTAAAAAACGGTACTTCTGCTTCGCCGGCAACTGCTTTAGCAAGAAGCGTTTTCCCACAACCTGGAGGGCCGACAAGCAGAACGCCTTTGGGAATGTGACCTCCGAGGCGTTGAAATTTTTTAGGATCTTTTAGAAATTCTATAATCTCTGTCAATTCTTCCTTAGCTTCATCTATCCCGGCAACATCTTTAAAGGTAATTCTTGTTGCTTTTTCTTTTTCAATAACTTGCGCTCTTGATCTTCCGAAACTCCAGACGCGCGAACCCAATTGGTTTCCTTTATAGGAAAAATACCAGAGAAAAGCAATAAAAATAAGGGTCGGGAATAAATAGTAAAGCATGTTTGCCCATGCTTTTGGGGGCTCTATCGTAAACTTGTTTACATTCTTTCTTAAAAGCGCAAGCATGTCTTTATCGTTTTCCGGGATATAAACTTTAAAATACTCCTTACCTTCCCCGATTTCCTTTGCGCCTTTTTCGGTAAATTCTCCCGTGATTTCGTTATCTGTTTCTTTTGCCAATTTTATAGTATTATTCCGGGGATTATCTTCAACCAATCTGTAAAATTCACTGTAATTAAGCTCTTTAATATTGAGCTTAAAAGAAAAAATATTGGTCAAGGCCATCAGCCCCATAAATATTATTATCCAGATGGTGGCCCCGCGGATGAAATTTGGATTTTGGGTTTTTTTCTTGTTTTCCATAGATAGGTATTATACTTTATGGCCTTACAAAATCAAGGTTTTAATAATGACTATATTCTGCTCTTTTCTGACAGAAAGCGATGGCAGGTGCACAATGCTAGCGACAGGTCTTTTGAAGATAAGATCAATTATTTCATCCATATGCCTAAGCTCTAATTTTCGCGTGTCGCCCTTTACTTCTTCAAAAGCAATCCTGATGACATTTTTGAGTATGGCAGGATGCAGTTTTTTGAGCCCTTCAAGGGAGAGTTTAACTTCTCGCTTAGAATCGCCTTTTTTGAGCAAGTTGAAGGCATTACGGGAAAACGTATAGATAAAATCATAATCAAGCGAAATAGTCTTACTCAAATTAGACAAATTTTGGACAATGCTTGGATTGAGCTCCTCAAGGAATGGTATTAATTTAAGCCGTATACGGTTACGAAAAAATTTATCTTCAAAATTACTTTTATCCAGGCAGTATTCAATTTTATTTTCTTTAAGCCAGGAAACAATTTCTTGCTTTCGCATTTCAATCAACGGCCGGATAATGGTTAATCCTTTATATTTTGATTTTGGAAGAAAGCCGCGTAACCCTTTTATGCCCGTTCCGCGGAATAGGCGCATGAGAATCGTTTCAATAAGGTCATCTTTATGGTGAGCAAGGGCGATTTTTTTTATTTTATAGTGCCGGCTGCATTTTAAAAAGAAATCAAAACGAAGGTTTCTTGCGGTTTGCTCAAGCGAATCACCGGCAAAAAACTTTTTCACATCTTTTTTTTCACTGATAAAATCGAGGCCAAGATTTTTGCATAAATTTTTTGCATACTCCTCTTCGTCGTCAGCCTCTTGCCTTAGCATATGGTTAAAGTGTGCACAAACAAGATGCAATTTATACTCTTTGGCAAGATTATGGAATTGATAAAGCATAAATAGAGAATCCGGTCCGCCAGAAATGCCAAGGATTATCCGGTCCTTCTTCTCTATCAAATCGTATTCAGTAATTGTTTGTCGAAAAATGTTTTCCAGCATATTTTTATAAATATTATACCATATTTGATATAATTATCGCGAGATGAATATCCTAGCTATAAATCCATGGATTTATGATTTTGCGGCTTATGATTTCTGGCTAAAGCCTTATGGTTTTTTAGTCATACTTTCCTATCTTAAGCAAAAGAAAGCAAATGTCAGCTACATTGACTGCCTTGAAGAAAAATTAACCAGCGCTACTTTTGGCAGAGGCAAATATCTTAATGAAATAATCGAGAAGCCAAAAATGTTTGATTCTATACCACGTTATTTTAAAAGATACGGCATCAGCTTGGATAAGTTTAGAGAAAAAATCAGGGATAAAAAACCTGATTATATACTAATCACTTCTTCCATGACCTATTGGTATCCGGGAATCATCGAAGCAGCAAATATTCTTAAAAAAGAATTTCCCGGCATAAAAATAGTTCTTGGCGGAACTTATGCCACGCTCTGTAAAGATCATGCGAAGCTAAATAGTGGATGTGATTTTGTTTTTGGCAATGAAGAGCTTGGAGATTTTTTCAAACTTTTCGGTATCGAATATGATTTCGAAAAACTTTACGCAACCCTCCCGGAGTATGATGATTTTTATAAAACGCTTGATTATATTGTCTTTCGAACGTCATGGGGCTGTCCTTTTAATTGTAACTACTGTGCGATAAAAAAATTATTTCCGGATTTTTTCCGCTTGCCGGAAGATAAAGTTATAAATTTTATTAAAAAATATGCGGCGGGAGGGATGAAAGATTTTGTGCTCTATGATGACGCCTTTTTCTATGAACCTGAATATGCAAAAAGGATCCTTAGGGCAATAAACGAATTAAAATTAAATATAAATTTCCATACGCCTAATGCGTTACACCTGCGGTTTCTTGACGAAGAGATGGCCGCACTCCTAAAAAATTCCGGCTTCGTTAATCCTCACTTTGGCCTTGAGACCCTCGACTCTTCCTTACAAAAACTCTGGGGCGATAAAGTAAATAGGGATGACCTTGTAAAGGGCTTGAATTTATTGAAAAATAGCGGCTTTAAAAATGGGGGGGTTAGCGTATATCTTTTATTGGGATTTCCGCGGCAAAACCTGGAAGATCTTCGCAAAGATGTGGAGTTTTTAAATTCTTTGGGCGCGCGGGTATCTTTGGCGGAATTTTCTCCTGTTCCGGGAACTAAATTATTTGAAGAATATCCTCCGGAGTTTAAAGAGCCGCTTTTACATAACAATTCAATTTTCGGATTTTTTCAGCAGGATAAAATAAGGGATTTTTGGGAGATAAAAAACTTCGTCAGGAAATTGAACAAGAAATTGTGATAAATTATTATATATTTTTTACTTACCATAGTTCTATTTCGGTGCCGGTTTTTATGGTAATAAAATTTTTGCCGTATAAATCTTTAAATAGCTTTGCGACTTCGTTTCCGGTGCAATGAGCCGGGGCAATTTTTACTATGCCTGATTTTTTAATTTGGCTGACTACATATTGTGCCATACGCATGTCGGCCTCGATAAAATGAAAACCGCCGAGAAGCAAATTTATTTTTAAACCGTTAAAAAGTGATTTCGCCTTATTTATTAAATCTATTAAACCCATATGGCCGCAGGCGCATATAATTGAAATACTATCTTTATTCTGGACAATAAGCGACTGTTCTAAAATCGGCATGCCTTTGTGCGATGCTTTAAATGGCCCGGTTGTGTATATATTTTTACCTATCTCTTTAGAGGCCTCGATTTTTATAAAATTATAGCCCTTAAGCTTATCTTTAAATTCATCAAAAAAATCTGAACAGCCATAGATTTCTAAATCCTTATTTATTTTAAGTAAATCCCATAGTCCTGCGCGGTGGTCCCAGTGGTTATGGGAGATTATTACCTTTTTAAGCTCTTCCGGATTTATTCCCAAAGCTTTCATGTTATGTAAAAGATACTCGGGTTTTTCTCCTGTATCAAAAAGCATATCGCCAAGTAAATAGGAAATACCCCAACCGCTTTCAAACCTGGAGTCCAGTTTTTCTTTATCGAAAAGTATTTTTATTGTCATATCTTTATTATACAGATGATCACAGATAAAAATCGTGGATACCTGTGTTATCGCGGACCAAATATCGCCGTTCCTATTCGTACCATATTAGCCCCTTCTTCTATAGCTACTTTATAACTATCGCTCATGCCCATGGAAAGATATTTCCAATCGTTAAGCATGAAAATTTTTTTCGCTTTTTCGAAAATTTGCCGGGTTTTTTCAAAAAAGGGGCGCATATCCTGCGGGTTTTTCAGCAATGCCCCCATGGTCATTAAACCCATTGGCTTTATGGCTTTCAACTTTAATATCTCCTCCATAAAAGCATTAAAATCTTCCGGTAAAATTCCGGCCTTTTGCCATTCCGCCGCAGAATTAATCTCAATCAATACCGGCATGATTTTCTGCACTTTTCGGCACTCTTTATTTATTGCGGCCGCTAAATCTGCCGAATCAAGGCTTTCTATCATATCAAAAATTCTTACGGCATCTTTAACTTTATTTTTCTGCAGATGGCCAATTAAATGCCACTCTACTTTTTTGCCGATTAAGGCGTATTTTTCACCCGCTTCTTTTACGTAATTTTCGCCAATAATCTTTGCGCCGGCGGAAATCACCTCCTCTATTTCTTTGACTGTTCTTGATTTTGCCGCCACCACAAGCTCCACGTTTGGGGGAATTTCTTTTAATATATTTTCAAAATTATCTTTGAGCATAGATAAAATATTTTTTATTATTATGTGTCTTTATTTTTACAATGCTTTTGGCCAATAACTTTTTTAATTGTTTTTCAAGATAAGTTTTATCCTGCCCCATTGACTTGGCTAAATCAATTAAAGTTGCCGGCCTTACTTTTAAATATCTTATAATGTCCTGCGTGATACTTGCCGAAAACCGCTTTTGCGCTTGTTTGTAGAACGATGAGACGATTTCGGTTTTTGGCCCGATAATTTTCTTTATTTGCTTGACTCTGGCGTATTCCGGAAAGCTTATTTTTGCGCCCGAGGGCCGCACTGGTAAATTTAACTGCACTTTATCCGGATTAATCTTTTTAACCAGTGCCTTGAATTTATAAGCGTCGGCTATGGAATCATTAATACCGCCGATAAGCATAATTTCCAGCCAGATTTTGCCTTTAAATTCTTTGCGAAGAGCGATAAGGCCGTTAATTATCTTCTTAAAAGTTATACTTTTTTGCGGTTTATCTATTTTATAAAAACTTTTTTTTGTTGCCGCATCAAGCGAAGGCACAATCAAATCTGCTCTCGCCAGTTCTTTCCTTACCTCTTTTTGATACAAAAGCGATGAATTAGTAATTACTGCAACCGGGTATTTATTTTGAGTTGTGTGTTTTATGGTATCGATGATTAAATCAAGACTTTTATGGAGTGTCGGCTCGCCAGAACCAGAGATAGAAATGTAATCGATTTTTTGGTTCTTGCGGATAATTTCCTTTAACTGCCTTTCGAAGTTTTCCATATTCACAGGGAAAAACCTCTCGACGGTTTTCTTCGAAGTTTTGCCGATTTGGCAGTAGATACAGTCAAAAGTGCAGTATTTTTGGGGCGTTAAATTCACCCCCAAAGAGAATCCCAATCTTCTTGACGGAACCGGCCCGTAAAAGTAGTTCATAGCTTGATATTATAAAACAAATACAGAATCAAACAAGATTTTAAATGGCGGGCTTATAATGCAATGCGGCGCCGGGAAGACTTATCAATTTTTTTTAAACTCCTTGAGGGCGAGTTTGAGGTTGTCTATATAATTACGTTGGGTAAGGAGGGTGAATTTGTCGGTATCAATGAAGAATAAATCTTCAAGGCCAATAACCAGGACTTTCTTTTTTGCATCACTTAAATAAAGAAGATTGTTGGCGGCATTATGCGTAAAAACCCTTCCTTTTTTGACATTGCCGTCTTTATCTTTGGGCAATGCTTCGTATATTGCGTGCCAAGAGCCGAAATCCTTCCAGAAAAACTTAGCCTTAACCATCATTGCTTTTTTAGTGCGCTCCATGATAGCTTTATCAAAAGGTATATCCTCTATTTTTTTGTAGGCTTGCAATAAATCTTTTGAATAATATGGTTTCTTAAAAATATTAGAAAAAATAGTGTAGGAATTGCTGTATTTTTTATATTCTCTATCAAGCGTTGAAAGAGAGGCAATAAACAATCCACTGTTATAAAAATAATTTCCACGACGGATAAGTTCTTCTGCTTCCTGGCGGCTTGGCTTTTCCACAAATCTTTTTATCGAAAATGTATTTTTACTTACCTCCTCTCCAGTTTGAATATAGCCAAAGTTTGGCGTAGGAGAAGTTGGCTCTATGCCTAAAGTAACAATCCAACCTTCTTTGGCAACATTTAGAGAAGTATTCAGCGCGTTAAAAAAAAGTTTTTCTTCTTTTATCAGATGGTCTACCGGCGAAATTATAAGGGTTTTGTCTTGAGAAAATCTTCTTCTCAGGCAAAATAAAGAAAGCAGTATGGCGGCGGAAGTATTTTTACTATCGGGCTCAAGAAAGATATTTTCCTTTCTTATGAGTTTTAGTTTTATTAAAGCATTTCTTTCCTTGCTGCTGGCAACAAGGAAAATATTATCCTGCGAGGTTATCTTTAAAAATCTCTTAACGGTGAGTTCAAGAGGAGAAAAACCGAAGATATCGATAAAATTTTTGCTTTTATATTCAGAGAGCGGCCAGAGCCTTAACGACCTTCCACCGCAAAGTATCAAAACTACTGGCTTTTCCTGCATGGTTCTTGATTTAATTCAGCAACTCTTTTAGAAAAGTATCCTCCCGTATACCCATCTATTATAGCAGTTAATTCCTGTAATCTTAAATCTTTTTGGCACAATTCTTCTTCCGGTAAATTATTAGAGACAATTTCCTTTTTAACCCTTAAACGCTCAAAATAGACCCGGTTTATCTCATCAAGTATATCAAGCCTTAATTGGGTATTAAGCCGACTTCGTGTATCAATGTCGGTTTCGCGGGTATTCCAGACTAAATCCGCGATATCCCAAGAAAAACTTACGCCCCAATCGCGGGGACCAACCTGGACACGATCATAAGTTGCGCCTAAGGCGGTGGTTATGGTTTTGTCATAATCAAGCTTTAGCGTAGGGAATAATGCCCTGACCTTTACGGCATTTCTCCATTGCCTTATTTTGTCTGGACTTGTTTCGTTATAACGGATAGCTGCTTGTTGGATTTCCCGTATCGATGGCTCACCCTTTAATATTTCTTCAATGGAACGTTTGTTTGACGGCGCGTTAAAATATGCGGTTTCAAATAATCCTCTTGAAGTGGCAAGATAGATTTCTCCGCTGGCGGAAAAAGCTACCCAAAAGATTTCATCCGAATAAAGGCCTTCAAAAATCTGCTTTGAGGAATTTGTTTTTAAATTAGCTTTAAAGAAACCTTTAAGGGTGCCTGCGTAAATAGAATCCTTTTCTAATTTAGTTTGTGCCAACGAAATAATGTTTAAGCTGTCCAGGCTGCCTAAATAAAGTTTGCGCCAATTTTCTCCTTTATCGCTGGATAGAAAAATCCCGTTAGTAGCGCCAAGCCAGATTTTATTTTTGTCAAAGATGTCGACTTTTATGATATTTGCGACTATGCCGTTTTCCTCTTCGCCTTCTGCCTCGTTATCGCGCAAAACAAATATTCGTCTGATATTATCTTTATTTTTAAAAAAATACACTCCTTTGTTTGCAGCAAGATATAAACCGTCTTGGGACGGTTCAAGGTAATTAATTGAAACTGCGTCAGTCAGCCCGCCGATTTTTTGCCATTTCAAGATATCTTCGGAACTAAAATACAGCCCGCTTGTCGTACCAATGTATATTCCGTCTTTATATTTTGCTACGCTTAAAATGGTTTCTTCGTCCGCGGCGCGGTATATCATATCAATTTTGTCAGTTACCTTGTACAAATGTCTTGTAGCAGCTACATAGGCGGTATTTGCGCTTATCGGGTCAAAGGCAATATGCGAGAGTTCTTCGTCTTTAAAAACGTAAATCTTTTGAAAGGTCTTTCCGCTGTCAATGCTTTTAAAAAGCGCGTTCTTTGAACCGACATAAATGAGGCTTTCATCGAGCGGCGAAATAGCGATTCTTTTTATGTACGCATCTTCGATGTCTTCCACATTTATAAAAACCGCGTAAGAATTATGAGGGAGCATTGAGAAGCAAGTTAGAAGCAAGAATTTTCGACAAATACTTCTTAAATTAATCATATTATTTCATTACTCCTTTTTTAACATTAATTTGATGATTTGTCAAATTATTTTTTAATTTTCGCTAAATATTGTCAGAAAAATATTTTAATCGCTACAAAACCAATTTTCCGTTTTGGTTCTTCCGGAATAGGCTTCATGAGTTGACGGATAACCTCAAAGATAGCTAAGAAACTTGCGCCGGGCGTGAAGTAAACCCGGCGCAAGCAGAGGCACGTATGAAGTTAGCCGGCCTGATACGCGCTAAGCACAGTTTTATTTAGAGCTTCGCGAACCTCGGGGGTTAAGGGGAAGGCACAATCATACCATTTGCCGTTTTTACCTTTTTCTTGCGGCAAACCAACAAACAAGCCGTTTTTGCCTTCAACAATTCTGAAACCCTTGATGACAATCTGGTCGGAAATTGCAATGTCACACATTGCTTTTGTCGCTCCGGTGCCGTCAAACTTATGCAGTCTTGTAACTTTAAAATCCAACTCCATTGATACCTCCTCTGCCTGCCGCAAGGACAGGCTTTTTTAAAGAATAATTATGGTACTTTTGTCTCCCTTACTTAATAGACGATGGAGAAGTCAAAATACTTTCAAAAATTTTAAAAATTTTCTTGCGGAAAGGGCCTGGCTGGAATTAATAATAAAATTGGGGAGTTTACGAAAATATACCCTCGAGCTCGCACGGACCAAGGCCCGTGGGTATTTTTTATTACAAATCGCGTTTAGAAAATCTATCTTTCAGGCGTTTTTCTATCTCTTCATCATCGTTATGCGCGTGTTTGCGCCAGGAATCTATGACCATAATCAATGTCCGTGCATTTTCACTTTCTAAAGCCCAACGAAATCCGACAATAAGTCCCGCGAATAAGAACTGCATAAAATATTTGTGAATTAGGAACGAAAGAACGAAAAATATGAGCGTAGCAGCCAGGAATAAGTTCTTTTTTATCTTTCTCTTTTTAGCCATTTTGGCAGAAATACCGGCTTTGTCAGCCGCAATAAAGTTTTTTACTTTTTCGATCAATTGCGCCGGCACTTTGGGTATTATTTTTTCTTTTTGTGCCTCATATGCCAGGCTGATTTGTGACAAACAAAAGCCACAATGGCTAATATGTTCTTCCAATACCCCTTCTTCATGGCCGGATAATTTGTGCTCGAGGTAGTCTGATAGCACTTTTTCAGAGGGACAGTTAGCGGTTTTTTCCGTATTTCCCGTAGTTTTTAAGTGCTGTTTTATCAAGTTTTCCAAGTCTTTCATTTTTTATTCTTCAACCTCCGATTCCTTTGGTTTTTAATTGTTCTTTAAGTTTTATCTTGGTTCTGGAAATTATGGTAGAAACTGTGCTTATTGGTATATCGAGCATACTACCTATTTCCCTGTGAGTTTTATCTTCAAACAGATTTAGAGAAATAATGATTTTCTCCTTATTTGACAAGGTATCAATAATATTTTTTACGATGTCCGTTGTTTCTTTGTCGAATAAATTATTAGCCGGCTTCTGCTCTTTTGATGGCGGCGCATCATAGATGAAATGCTCTGATACACGGATTTTTTCGCGCATAAAATCTATGGTCTTATTGGAAGCTACCATCGCTAGCCAACCCGAGACCATTTTTGAATCTTTTAATTGCATAAGTTTGTCTTCTTTAATAATTGAGAGAAAAACTTCCTGAAAAATATTTTGGACGTCATCATCGCTAAAGGCAAAGTTACTTAAGCTAAATCTTTTTTTTATTGCCCAGTAAATTAATTTAGCATAGCGCTTAACAAAAACGTCCCAGGCTTCTTTTTCTTTATTTATGCACCGGCGTATTAATTCTGCTTCATCCATATAGTTAAAAGAAGACATATTTATGAAGCCCAGGGGACCCGTAAGGAAGGGGGCTAACCCCGAAGGGGGTAGGGTTTACATACCTTTTAAGGATAGCCCTAAAGCCGGATGGTTTCTTCGAAGGATTAACAGCCCTCATGCCATTATTTTTTTAATAACTCTTCAATTTTTGCAATCAGCACCTTATCATCGTATGGCTTGGTCATATAGGCGTTGGCTCCGCATTCTTCACCTATCTTTATATCTGATTCCTGCGCGCGTGCCGTCAACAAAATTACAGGAATTTTTGCGTAACGCTGGTCTCTTTTAAGGAGAGCGCAGACTTTAAAACCATCCACTTTAGGAAGCATTAAATCCAATATGATTAAATCAGGTTTTTCTTTGCGCGCCTTATCTAAACCAGCCAAGCCGTCAGCCGCTTTTAAAACCTCGTAATTAACTGCTTCGAGTTGCAGCGTTAATGCGTAGGCCATATCGGCTTCGTCTTCAACCAACAATATCCTCTTTTTTGCCATAACCTAACCTTTATGAAAGTTGCGTTTTACTATTCCGCGGATAGCCTTGGTATATTTAGGAGCCAAGCTTATAAATTCCAGGCCTACCTTGTATTGATTAGCCTCTTTAAGAAGTGAGGGTTCGTTCTTTTTTATCCAAACTACCCGCGCTTTTGTTACAATAATAAGCTCCTCATTTTCCGGAAGCGCGATGCTCAACTTCACCTGCATATCTGTTTTCAATAACTGGCTGGTTAATAAACATATGCCCGTCTCCGAAATATCCACGGATTCGCATAACTCTATTTTACCCCCAACCAGAAAAAGCTTGACAGTTGTTTTAATGGGTATTCTCTTACAAAGCCGTGTTTCTGAACCTATATATATTTCTTTAATTGAAAACTGCGAGGCAGAAGACCCTTTGCCATGCGAAAATATTTTCTGCGAATAAGATAATGTGCCTACGGTTATAAAAACATCTTCAATCGTATTTTTTACAAAATAATCCTTTATTTTATATTTAAGCAGTTCTGAAATTTTGACTGCCAGCTTATCCGTCACTCTGGGAAGAACAATACTGAACTTGCCTAACTTAGCATTTACCATGACCATCGCATCTTTTTCTTCCTGCTCATATTTTAGCGCCGTATCAATAATGACGCGCAAATCCGCCAATAACGTCTTAGCCCTTATCTTAAACCTATGCCTGAATTCGGTGTAATTTAAAATCAGCAAGGTAATATTATATACGGATACGCCATTCTTTATCAGGTTGCTTACTTTCTCCCTTATATTTTTGTCCAGCATATCGAAAGTGTAAAAGCGGGGTAAAGTGAAATAGAACCTACTCCCCACTCCGACTTTGGATTCAACCCAAATTTCTCCTTTATGTTTTTCAACCAAATCCTTGCATATCGCCAGCCCTAATCCTACGCCTTTATTTTCTGATGCCGGCATCTTAGAAAGCTGGGTAAATTTGCTAAATACTAGGGGCAACTCAGGTTTGGCAATGCCTATGCCGGTATCTATGAACCCCAATCTGACTTTTGTTTCAAAAATCTTTATCTCTACCTTTATCTCTCCGCCGTCGGCAGTGAATTTAATGGCGTTGCTGATAAGATTACCTATGACCTGGTTTATCCGGTCAGCGTCGACGAAAAGATTGATTGTTTCTTTAGGATAAGAATATTTCAGGCGTATATTTTTCTCTTCGGCTAATTTTGTAAAAAATCCTGATGATTCTTTAACCAGGCCTACAATGTCAACCAGCGAATAGCGAAGCCTTAAGGTGTTTCTTTCGATGCGGGAGATGTCCAGCAAATCATCAATTATTTTTTTCAGGCGGTCGGAATTTTCCAATACCTTTACAAGCACTTCCTTCTGCTTATCCTTTAGTTTTCCGACAGTTTCATTAAGGATAAGCGTGATTAACTGCTTGATTATCGCCAGGGGGGTGCGCAGTTCGTGAGAAACAGTAGAGACAAACTCTGACTTCATCGCATTGAGTTCTCTGAGAGACTCGAGCTTCTTTTCTATGTTTATTTTATCTCTTTTCATTCGTTCAAACTGCATACGCCGGGTAATATCCCTGGTAATCCCAATAAGGCCTATAACTTTGCCTTGATGGTCATAACGCGGAATCTTGGTCGTGGAAACATAATTATCTACGCCATCCGGCCGGGTAGCCCGCTCTATTTTATCGATTATGGGCTTGCCGCAAGCCATAACCCGTTCGTCATCCTGAACCATTCTCGTTGCCCTCTCTTTGGGGAAAATATCAAAGTCAGTCTTTCCTATCAGCGTTTCGGGCTTTACTCCCAAGCCTTTGGCATGAGCCTGATTCACCATAATAAACCTGCCTTTTCTATCTTTAAAATAGATAACATCGGGGATGAAATCCATCAGGTTTCTCAGCAGCTGATATTTATATTTAAGTTCCTTAAAATCTCTGCGCTTTGATTGTTTTTGTGTGCCCGATATCTTCATCTTATTAATATTATTATGCAGTTTTCAAAAGTTCCAATAAAATTTTTGTTATTTTTCGTCGGATAAATTTAATTTAAGCGTAAGCACTGCATTATTGTTGATATTCTCCAGCTTAACCTCTGAAGGGTAAATTTCCGCAACCCGCCAGTCACCAATCTTTGCATTTTTTTCCACCAACTTGCCGTTAATTATTGCGAAAGGAAAATTGGAATTATAAATAATGCCGTTAAGAGAATAATCTAAAGTGGAGTCGCTATTACTAACAAGGCTATTGGAATCCTTGGGAATGGGGCTATTGCTTTGCTGGTTGGTATCTATTTTCTCGGCTATTTTTGGTTGATTATTTTTTGCATTTCTGAAAAATAAAAAAACAATTAAAACCGCGGCAAGAAAAACAAAACTTGCTCGCCAGTAAGACGGCGGGATAACTGTCTTTTTTTGCCCGGCGGCTGTCTGCTGGTCTAAGATTCTCTGGCCTCTTTTTTTCTCTAAAACTTTCAAGTAGTCGTATAAAATACTCATCTTACCTCTTCAATGCAATTGAAAAATATCTCTTCTGTCAAAATCCTCTGCTGGCGGACGAAACCTAAAATCATGGCCCGCTCGCAAAGAATATTAATCAGCCGGGGAATGCCTTTACTAAAATCGTATATCATCCTGTAGGCTTCCGGAGCGATAATTACATTGCCATGGCCGGCTTTTCCCAGCCTGAAATCAATATATTCTTTAACTTCATAATCCATAAGTGGAGTAAGGTGGCTCTTGACCACGATTCTTTGGTAAATCTGCCTTAAGTTATACTGGCTTATCTTTTCTTTTAACTCCGGCTGCCCGACCAGGACAATTTGCAGAAGCTTCTCGTCTTTAGTTTCTAAATTAGAAAGCAATCTGATTTGTTCTAACTGCTGATTAGTAAGATTTTGCGCTTCATCGATTACCAAAACCGCGTTGCCATTATTTAAACTCAGCTTAATGAGAAAAGAGTTTATAATATTGATAATATCAAGCAATTCTATGCTTCTGACCTTTAAGCCGAAATCCTCGGCTATCGCTTTAAGCAACTGGACTTCGCTGAAAAAAGGATTAAGAATCAAGGAAATTTTTACTTCCGCGGGAAGTTTATTAAAAAGCGCCTTGCAGAGAGTGGTTTTGCCGGTTCCCACCTCTCCGGTAATCAGAATTATCCCTTTTCTTTCATGAATTCCGAATAATAACGAACAAATGGCTTCCTGATGAGAACGGCTTTCAAAAAAGAAATCAGGATTGCTGGTAATATTAAAAGCTACGCTCCTTAATTCGTAGTAATTGAGGAAATCCCGATACATGTTTATTCTCTATTTCTTAAAATTACTGCCGGCTTTATCTTTTTGCTGCGTCTCTTTAAATTGGTTTTTAAGCGTCTCTGTTTCCAGGACCTCTTGAGGCAAAACTTCGCCGGGCTTAACAATCTTGGCTGTAATAAAAATCATCAAATCCATTTTACTTTTATCCTTTGTAGAACGGTTAAATAGCTTGCCCAATAGAGGAATCTTGCTTAAGAAAGGCACGCCTGTGTCTTCGTTTGACTTCACGTTTTTAAGCAATCCGCCCATGACAATAGTTTCCCCGTCTTTAAGAAACATCTGCGTCTCTGCTTCGCGGGTATCTATAATAGGATATTGGACTATAGGCTGTTGGCTTACGAGCGGGCTCGTCTGCTGCGAACTAAAAACTTTGGCATAACTGTTAATGGTAGAGACCATGGGATGAAGCAGCAAATTTATGTATTGATCATGCGAACCGCAAATCTGCGGCCTGACTTTCAGTTGTATGCCCACATCCAAATATTGCTGCAACGAGCCGCCGACTAAATAGGTGCTCTGAGTACTTGAAGAGGTTTGGATAATCGGATATTGCGTGCCGATCAAGATAGAGGCCATTTGATTATTCGCAGTCAGAATAATGGGCTTAGAAAGAGTGTTGGTCCGGACATCCTCTTCCAAGGCATGCAAAATTACTTCAAATTTTGTGCCGCTTAACTTCTGGAATAGAACCTGAAGCCCTGTATTATAGGGATAGATTCCATTCACGGGCGATGAAGCTGCGTTGTTCTCTGACGGATTAAAAACACTTGGGTTAACCTGGGAATTCATGCCCTGGCCGCCCAAAGTTCCGCCGCGTACGTTTACTGGAAGAGGGCCGGTAGTTGACGTTGCACCGCCAATGCCTGTGCCCCAGTCAAAACCGATATCCTTAAGACTATCCTGGCTTACCTCCATAATAATCGCCTGGATTAAAACTTGCTTTGGCATCACGTCCAGTTCGCTCAAAAGAGTGCTTATCTGGTCAAGTTTCTCCGCGGTATCGTAAACAACCAGGCTTTTGGAATGGGTTGTGCTTGCCTGGCCTTGACTTTCCTGGCCTGTGGGATTGCCTGTGGGCGAAGGCGTTGCGCCGGTGTTAGTGCTGCTTGACGACGGCATACTCTGTGCAGATAAATCCGTACCGCTGGAATATATTCTTTCTTCCGGGATATCCAAAACCGAAACTTTTCCGTCCGGAGAAAGTAAAGGCGAGATTAGTTTCTTAGCGACATCCGCATAGAGGTATTTAAATTTAAACAATTCCATCTTTAAGCCGGTCTGGCTAGACGGCCCCAATGAGCCGGAGACAGTAATAATGTCGCCACGCTCTGTATAGCCATAATTGTAAGTCTTAAGAATTGTTTTTAATGCTGTGCGCCAGTCGATATTCTTTAAATCAATGGTGACCAGCCCTTCCACTTCAGGGCTGGCAACAATATTTATATTGTCGCCTTCCTTCCTGGCCTCGGCAGCAATAGCATTTAAAACCTGCCTGATATCCGTATCTTTGAACTCAAGAGACTCAATATAGCCGGAGGCGGCGAAAAGAAAAAAATAAGGCAAGAATAAAAATAGTGATATTTCTCCAATAATTTTATATTTCTTCATCTAGCCATATCCTCCCTTTTTAAGACCCTCCTTGATTTAATTTCAATTCCAGCCTGGAATTTGCGTTCTCTATGACCACGCTGTCCTGCTTAATCTGCGTAACCTTAAAATTTTCGATAACATCCCCCACAGCCACGGTTTGCCCATTAATTACCGCTGACGGCTTAGTTATGTTCCAGATTATTCCCGTAAGCGATAAATTAGATAGGCGACCTGCTTCCTGGTTATTTCCGGAAACGCCGTAGGAAAAAGGATTGCGTTTTATTCTGGCTATGTCTCCGTAAGAGTTGTTTAATATAAATGACGTGCCTTTGTTACGCTGCCCGCCGTCTTTAAAGTATTGCTTTGTACGAAATATTGTCGGCGCAGTACGCGCGTAATCCGGGCTGGCGGTACTTTTGTGCAGGTTTACGGCGGCAACTAAAACAATGAAAACGATGATTAGAATAACCGTAACAATCAGCTCTAACCTGTCTTTTTTCTCTAATTTCTTCATGATGATAAGTGATAAAACTTCAATTCTGCCTGAACGTTTAACTTATCCTGATTTTTTGCATCTCTGCTAACTTTTAGCCTGTCTACGGAAACAAAATCCGGGGTAATTCGGTAAAGCATGTTAAAATAGCGCATGAGATTAACAAAACCGGCTTCGGCTTTTATCTCTACTGTATAAACCTGGACATCGCGGGAGTCAATAACAATGGTATGCGTGGCCTTACTTTTTGTATTAATTATCCGGATATTCATCCTTTGAGCGTACTCTTCGGCCGCCTGAACTATATCTTGGCCCTGTGGCAAGCGTATGATGCGTTGGGAGTTCCGGGCCTGTTGTTTTAAAAGATGAAGAACTACCTCTTCTGATTTGAATTTAGCCAAAAGGTTTTTTGCTAGCGCTGCCCGGCCTTCCCAATAAAGCGTATCTTGGCTCAAGTGCTGGCGCGTATTTAGCGTAAGAAAATAAGCCAAAGCTAATATTATAATAAATACCGAGGCGGCAATTATTTTTTTTTGCCTCGCAGATTTAAGGTTAACTTTCTTAAGCTTACCCAATTGACTTAGAATTAATTGTTTTAATATTGCAGTTTGCATTTTATCTTAAAATCCCGGCTTTGCATAGTAACAGGCTTAAGGCTTAAAAAATAATCTGAGGCCTCAAGCTTTTTTAAAAATGCCTCCAGATCCTGAGACCGGCGCGCCTCCCCCTGAAGGGTTAGTTCGCCATGATATTGATTAAGCTCTAACTCGTTTAAGCGTAGCCCAGCGGGAATAGACTCGCTGATAAAATTCAGGAATGCATCCAGGCTAAGCCGCTGGCGCGAAACTTCAAAAACCAGGTTTCCTCCCGTCTGTGCTTTTTCAAAAAAAGAAGCAAGCTGTTTTTTATCACTAAAAAAACTCTTGGCTTTTTTCAAGCGATAACTATATACGGGAATGGATAGAATAGAGATAAGCATGAGAAATAAAACTACTCCTCCTATGACAGCGAAGAAAGAAAGCAAGCGTTTTGTTAACGCATTCGTAACCCAACGCATCCTTACTCCTCCGGCTAAAAGGCTGACATTGCGGCCGGCTAACAAAACAGCCCCCACGCAGCTTACCAGCTGGCTGCGATCTTTTTCCACTTTGGCCTGGCTTATGCGCGTGGTAGAAAGAATTTCCGGAAAGGGAAGCCTTTCGACGGGAAAACCCAGTTCTTTGGCCAGATAAGCGTCCAGATTCTTCAGGTTTGCCCCTAAGCCGGTAGTATAAATAATCTGCGGCAACGGCGCATTAAGGGTAGAGGTAAAATAATTCAGGGAGTGTTTGGTTTCCCTTACTATGCTCTCAAGGACCGGCCGGATTAAAGAAATAATCTGGCTTGCCTGCAGGTTATCTTTAACAAAGGCTGATGCGTCCTGAGGTATTCCGATATTATCCCTTATTTCTTCAGCTTCACTCAATGTCAAAGCCACTTTGCCCCTCTCAGAGGCAAGCGTGCCTATCAACGAACGCGTGTAGGTGTCCACTGAAACTGGCAGATAGCGGGTAAAATGGAGTTTCTTGTCTATATACAGGCTTAAAACCGAATTAAGATATTCAAGGTCAAGGACTATTTCCGAAGAAACGGTTTTATCTTTCGCTAAACTCTTTAAGACTTCGCCGTAATTAAGCGCGCTGGCAAGAATTGCTGAAGTGTGCAACCCGCATTGGCGAAGACAAGCAAGGTATTTTTCCACTGCCTCTCTTCGGCAAAACGCAAAAATAATACCCTGTTGGCGCGCACCTTCTTCGTCGCTGAATTCCTTAATAACCCGCCAGTCGAAATAAGCGCTTTCTAAGTCAAAATGCACCTGATCCTTTAGCTGCCAGATGGCTGCGCTTAATATCTCGTTGTGTTTTAAGGCGGGTAATTGGCAGTATTTTATTGCTACTGAATCCGTATCCGCGATACTTAAAATTGCCTCTTTTACCGGAAGCACGCCTTTCTTAAGAAAGGCGTGCAGATAATCACTGATTTGGATAGAGGAATCGTTTTCCGGATTTATTTTTTCTAAGGAGTAGTCTAATAGCTCTAAACTTGAGGCAGAGCGCAAAAAAGAAGCTACCTTCAAGGCTATTTTGCCTATTTCGATTACCAGAATGTATTTACGCCGGCTGAATAAAAATTTAGCCATGCTTTTTGATTATCCAATAAACCAAAAAGAAACAGCCAACGGCAATCAAAATACAGGATATACCCATTCCTGCACGCACCCGCAAAACCTGCTCATCAAGCGACACTGCCACCTTGCTGGTTGCTTTATTAAAATTGTCATTAGCTTTCTGCAGGGCTTTAGGAAAAAATAAGAAGAGTATCCCCGCCACCAAAGAAACTGCACCGCAAAAAACAAGCACTACTTTTCCCATACTTCCCTCCTTTTTTGCTATTGATACCTGGGCACTGTGATACTTGAGCCAAGAACTGATTTTCCGTTCCAGTTTTGAAAAGAACCTGTACCGGTTGAAGCAACGAGTTTAATAGCAATTCTGCGCACTTTTGCCGCAATGCGTGTAATGGCTTCGTTGGAATCGTAATAAATAAAGAACACCCTGCCGTCAGCGGCGATATTTACGCCGCTGGCCGCATAATATGGAATTTGCGCAGACGTTCCGTTAATTATACGGCTAAGCTTGTTGGTAGCACTATTCAAAATATAAGTTATGGTCTGGCCATCCTGATTCGTAAAAATAATCCGGTTATTGCTTATACTACTGATTACCTTGCTAAAACGCAAACCTTTAGCCTGCTTATCGCCTTCAATCATGATATCCAAAGCCTCTTGGCCTGCCATATCTGAAGTCAGCTGCTGAGGTATATAGACAGAATCCTGCACAAAATAAGCCATGAGCCAAGCTCCGACTACGGATAGTATTCCGATTATCACAATTGTCATAACCAGCTCGATAAGAGTAAATGCGCTATTTTTATAAACCATACTTTACGTTTTTGGCAATATAAGTAGTAAGGCTTGTTAATACCTGACTGGTTCCTGCATTCGATACGCTTATGGCTATCTGTTTAAGCGCCTCGGCAGACGCACTGCCGCCCTGCACATATCTTACCGTATCTACCACATCGTAAGGATAACCTTGATACCGGGAAAACCTGGTAGTAATAACGCTTGCAAAAGGAAGGTTATTAACGCGTTCCATTTCGTAGCGCGCCAGATTAAGCGCTTGGGTATATTGTCCGGATTTAACCAAACCCTCTACCTGCGCAGTAAGAGAAATACTTAAGGGAATGGCGATTAACCCCAGCACTACTATAGTCATAATCAATTCGATTAAGGTGAAACTTTTTTTAAGGTACAGTGGCATTGATTTCACTACAACTGTTGACATCTCCCGTAGATACGTTATAGACAGCCTGAACAGTCCGGTATATGCCGGAACGGGTAGTTTTACCCATGCTTTTTATGCTAAGTGTCTGGCTTTGCGAACAGAGAGAACCTTGAGCCGGATAAACCGTACAAGGAGAAGTAATTGTGCCGTCACTCATTACAAATTGTAAAGTAATAATGGTGTTTCTCATCGAGTTATTAAACCGGATATTAATCGGGTAAGCATTATTCGCAGGTATAGTGGTGCTAATAATGTTTACAGCGGCAGGGCTCGAAGTCGCTCTTCCGGACCAAACAGTTAAGCCTCTAATCTGGATTGAAAGCATTGCCCTATTATTCAAAGTCCAGGTCACTATCATTTTCTTAATGGTAATCGGGGAACTCGAAAAATTTCCGACAGTTACCCCTTGTAACTGCGTATTATTATTTCCCAAAAAGGATTTTACAGCATTAACAATAACGGCGGAAGAAGCTCCTCCGCCGCCGATGGTTGTTTTTACTACTGCATAATCGCTTGCATCCAGATTAACTCTTCCTGAAAAAACTACTCCGCGCTGGCGATACTGGTATAAAGAATAATTAAGCCCTGCCTGCGCCAGATAAATAGCCTTGATGGATGTTTCTTTTACAGTATGTGCCCGAAGCCTTTGAGCGACAAACACAACTACTCCCCACACAGCCAGAGAAGCAAAAACAATAAGTATTACACAGGCGATAAGTGCTATAGCCTTACTCTGTAAAACTCGCATTATTATTGGAATGTCCCATTTACTGCGTTATAAGTGTATATTGTACCGGTCGGCCCAGTATAAGTTGTAGCGCTAGTTTTTGTCCATTGAGAAATGATGCCGCCCTGCGAGAGAACGTTTGTAAAACATGCATTTGTTGGGCTGCAGGCACTATTGAGAGAACTATCCAGGGTTGGTGGATAAGCTTTCCAAAAGGCAAAAAAAGTCGATATACCGGATCTGACTCCGCCCAAAACACCCTGCTCTGCTGCCTGATTGGCTTGGCCTGAAAGATCAATATATTTTGGTACGGCCACTATTGCTAAAATACCCAGGATAACAATAACCATAATTAATTCGATAAGCGTAAAACTTTTTTTATTCCTCATTATCCTCCTCCTTTTAGATATACTTAATCTCTATATTTTTCCAACCACCCTTGTATCGACTCTTTGAACCACCACCTCCTTTATTTTTTAAAAAGCGATATAATATTCCGCCTTGGCAAAAACACCCCTAAAGCCATTAGCCATACTCCGCAAGCTAAAATGAAAAATGGCAAACATAACTATCCACCCCACACAGCCAGAGAAGCAAAAACAATAAGTATTACACAGGCGATAAGTGCTATAGCCTTACTCTGTAAAACTCGCATTATTATTGGAATGTCCCAGCTGCAGAGTTATAAGTGTATGATGTACCAGTCGGCCCTCTATAAAGGGTATTACTAGTCTTTGTCCATTGGGAAGTAACACCGCCCTGCGAGAGAACGTTTGTAAAACATGGATTTGCGGTACTACAGGAAGTAAGAATTGGAACTGAATCCAAGGTTGCTGGATAAGCTTTAAACTGCGCAAAATACGTCGATATACCGGACCTGACTCCGCCCAAAACACCCTGCTCTGCTGCCTGATTGGCTTGGCCTGAAAGATCAATATATTTTGGTACGGCCACTATTGCTAAAATACCCAGGATAACAATAACCATGACTAACTCGATAAGCGTAAAACTTTTTTTCTTTCTCATTACCGCCCTCCTTTTGAATATTAAGATACTTAATCTATATTTCAGGATACCCCTCCCCTTGTTTAACTTTTTGAATAATTATCTCTTTTATTTTTTAAAAAGCGACATGATATTCCACATTGGTAAAAATATCCCTAAAGCCATTAGCAATACTCCGCAAGCTAAAATAAAAATCAGAATCGGCTCAATCAAGGCAACCAGATTGCTAATGGTATAATCTATCTGCTCGTCGAAATAATCGGCAACATGAGTCAGGAGCTCACTCATCGCGCCGGTTTGTTCGCCAGTAGAAACCATCAGAATTACGACAGAAGGGAATATTCCGCTTTCTTTCATCGGCGCAAGCATGCCTTTGCCCTGATTAACGCTTATTTTGATATTATTAATTATGCGCGCAATAACTACATTCCCCGCGCCTTCGGAGGTAAGGTCTAAAACCTCTAAGATAGAAACACCTGCAGACAAAAGTATGGCAGTAACCCTGGTAAAGCGCGAAACAATTATTTTTAAAATCAAAGGGCCAAACACAGGGATTTTTAGTTTTAAAGTATCCCAGACGAGCCTGCCTTTATTGGTACGGATAATCCGCAAAAAAGCAAAAACTCCTGCTACAACCAAAATTATAATCAGCCACCAGAATTTCGTGATAATAAAATGTATCCCTAAAAGGATGCGGGTGGGCAAAGGCAAATCTACCTTGAATTGGCTGAAAATTTTTGCAAAGCGCGGCACGACAAAGGTAGTCAAAACTATAAAACCAAGGCTAAGTGCGGTTATCACGATTATCGGATAGCGCGTAGCAGCTTTAATACGCATGCGGATACGCTCCTCATGTTCGCCTAATACTACCAGCCTCCACAGGATTTCGTCTAAACGTCCGGAGGCTTCTCCGGTCTTAACCATATTGGTGTACATCTTATTAAAAATCCGGGGGTATTTTTCCAAGGCAACCGAAAGCTTTAAACCTGCCGCTATATCAGTAGTAATTTTGCCGATGACTTTTTTAAAAAGCGGGTTCTTCGTCTGCTCTTCCAGCGCCGTTAATGATAAAAGAATCGGAATGCCTGATTTTTGCAGCGTGTGGAATTGGCGGGTGAAAGCATTCAGCTCGGAAAAAGACACTTTTGCCCGCAGAGAAACCTTATCGCTTAATACCTCTGCCACATTTTCTTTTTTGGGAACAATGGAAATAGGAATATAACCTTCGCTTTTTAGCTTTACCGCCACTAAATCTATGGAGCTGGCGCTAAGTACGCCGGTTTTCGGCCGATTAAATTTATCTCTTGCCTTATATTGAAAAATGCCCATAGCTATTCTATTTCTGTTACCTTAACAACCTCTTCGGCGGTGGTTAATCCCTGTTTTATTTTATTAATGCCATCCTGGCGTAATGTAGTCATCCCGAGGGAGATGACCCTTTTTTTTATCTCATCCGCAGAACTTTTTGCCTCTATCATTTTACGGATATCCTCATTGATAACCAGCAATTCAAATATGCCCACTCTGCCAAAAAAGCCGGTTTTTTTGCAAACTGGGCAACCTTTACCGTGTAAATATTCTTCCTGTTTGGAAAGACCAAGCTCCTCAAGAATATCGCTGCTAGGAGTATAGGCCTCCTTGCACTTTGGGCAAATCAGGCGCACTAAACGCTGAGCAAGAATGCCGACGATGGAACTTGAGACTAAAAATGGCTCAACGCCAATATCGATTAAACGCGTGAGCGCCGAAGCGGCATCATTGGTATGCAGGGTGGAAAACACAAGATGGCCCGTAAGCGAGGCCTGTATAGCTATTTCCACAGTCTCCTTGTCACGAATTTCTCCCACCATAATAATATCCGGATCCTGTCTGAGGATACTGCGCAAGCCGTTAGCAAAGGTAATCCCCGCTTTGGTATTAACGGGAGTTTGCCGAATCAAAGGCAGCTCGTATTCAACCGGATCCTCGATGGTAATAATATTCTTTTCCATGGAACTGATGCTGGTAAGCGCCGCGTATAGAGTAGTAGTTTTTCCGCTGCCGGTTGGTCCGGTAACCAGGATTATTCCGTTTGGCCGGCGGATAAGCTTATTAAACTGGTTGAGAGTCTCTTCTGAAAGCCCAAGGTCCTTAAGCCCGAACAAAACCGAAGTTTTGTCTAAAAGCCGCATCACGACATTTTCTCCGTAAATAGTAGGAAAGGTGGAAACGCGGATATCTAATTCCCGGTTTTCCAGCTTCATATTGATACTGCCATCCTGCGGGCTGCGGGTTTCCGCAATATCCATCTTGGATAAAACTTTGATGCGTGACACTACATTATCCTGAAGTGATTTAGGAAGGAAATTTATCTCTTGCAGTGCTCCGTCAATGCGGAAACGTACCCGCACATTTGCCTGTTCAGGCTCGATGTGAATATCCGAAGCCCTGTTTTTTACTGCTTCGGCGATTAATGAGTCGACCAATTTTATGACTGGCGCCTCATCGGCGCTTTCTATCAGCCCTGTTTGTTTTATTTTTCCGGCGGACTTATCTATTGATTCAAGTATCTTCGCGGTTGCGCCGCTCGTATCGAAACAATCATCCAAAACTTTCTCTAAGCTTTTTTGGCTTACTAATATCACCTCAAGGTTCCCTCCGCTGGATATCAATCTTCGTATCTGATCCATGGCAACTATGTCAGAGGGATTAACCATCGCCACATTAAGACTGTTGCCGATTTTAAAAAGAGGAAGGATTTTATATTTTCTGGCGATGCTTTCAGGAATTAGTTTTATAATATTGGGGTCAATTTGGCAGCTCTCCAAATCCATATAGGGTATCCCCAGTGCGTTTGCCCGTGTCCTTACGATATCTTCCTCGGTAATAAAACCTAACTTTTCCAGAGCCCTCTCTATGCTTAGGCCGGTACGTTTGGTCTCTATTTTTGCCTTTTCAATCTGTTCCGAAGTTATTAAACCTTCTTTTAATAACAAATCTAAAATTTCTAAACTGCCTGCCATTTTTTCTTCCTATCCGTCAATAATTATTTAAGCAGCCTTTGAGAGCAATTTTTTACGCGTTGGGCCCATAGACTAAAGTCCGCGGGGCTCTATTTTCATAAACTAAAGGTTTTCCCTGGATGAATAATTTTTATTATATCACAATCTTTCTGCACCATCTATTTTTTAATTTTTCCCTGAGAGAAATTCTCCCAACAGTTTGATAAAGTATACGCCGGATTTACTCCCTAGAGGCGAATTTGTTGTCTGCTGCCTCTGGTATTATTCTATTGCTTAATCATTTTTATATTTGCCAACTGCCGGAATATTTTTTAGCTAAGGGGCCGATAATACGGTGTGCTGTTAAGGGCGGTTTTTAGTAGTTATGGCTATTCTTACTTTGTAGGTATGGTGATTTCGTAGGAGGGTACAGGGAAAAATATACTTTTGTTACTGATTTTCTTGAGGTCTTTGGCTGATGAATACAACTATTCTCCCGGAGCAAGGGAAGCAAAAACAAGAAGCATTGCAGGGGCAATAAGTGCTATCTGACTATGTAAAACTCGCGTTATTATTGAAACGAGCCATCTGCGACAGTATAAGTGTATGATGTACCAGTCGGCCCTCTATAAAGGGTATTACTAACCTTTGTCCATTGGGAAGTGATACCGCCCTGCGAGAGAACGTTTGTAAAACATGCGTTTGCTGTACTACAGGCAACAGGTAGAGCTGCGTCCAGGGTTAGAGGATAAGCTTTATTCTGCGCAAAATAACTCGAGATACCGGACCTTACTCCGCCCACTACACCCTGTTCTGCTGCCTGGTTGGCGGATGCTGAAAGGTTAAAATACTTTGGTGCGGCCACTACTGCCAAAATACCCAGGATAACAATAACCATGACTAATTCGATAAGCGTAAAACCTTTTTTATTTCTCATTACTACCCTCCTTTTTATAGTAATATTGTATTACAATTTTTCTTTGTTATCAAAAGTAAAATTTTCTGGAGTTTGCCAATTTTTGAAAACCTGGAACCCGCACGGACAAAGCCCGTAGAATTCTGGCAAAAGGGATTAGGTCCGGATGCAAACTCCTGCGCTTGCGGTAAGAGCAAGCATAGATTGCCTGCTCAAACAAAAAAGCCCATAGTCAAAACTATGGGCTTTAAACATTCTGTATTTTACGGCAGCTGACTACCATAGCCTTACGGCTTTAGGCTCTTTAAGCTTTGCCCAGCACCAGAATAAATTCGGTGCCGGGCAACCCACCGAATCGAACTATGTTCTGGTTCGTGGGTTGCGCCACCTGGTTTCTCAGGATTAGCTTTTTTCCTATAAATTTTGAAGAACTACCTTACCATTTATTGTATAACATATATTTAACAAGATTGCAAGGCTACTTTCCTAAATTTTTCCCTGGGAGAAATTTTCCTAACAATTTGATATTGTATGTTTTTCATATAGAATTATGCCTAATCCCAATAAAAAAGAGAGGTTTTATAACCTCTCTAAAATAATACAGTGCCGAGGGAGGGAATCGAACCCCCCACGCAAGGATTTTCAGTCCTTCGCTCTACCGACTGAGCTACCTCGGCACTTAAAAGCCACCACATTAAGTGATGACATAATTTTCAAAATTATAAGTCACTCTATTTTTTAAGGTAGCGAAGTCGGATACCGACTGCCCGCCACCGATAATTTTTTATATGTGGGCGGGTCCGCCTTTGGCGGAAGTTACCTCGGCACTTATAATCGCCCTGTAACGGGATGAAATTTATCGTCAAGCAGAGATAGGAAATTATAACACAGGCAAACGCCTTCGCAACTTCTTTTTCGCTAAATATAAGGGATTAACGGACGACTTTAGGGGCATTAGAAGGGTTTTCTCTGCTTGCTGTTTTTATGTAACTAGCGATTCTTTCGCGGTCGGCAGAACTTATTTTGGTGAATTTTAATCCTACCGCAAAGGGATAGTAAATATTATCCCTGTTGTTTTGCCATATCACTTTGGCGGAAGCTAAAATTGGCGGGCCTAATTCTTCCAATTGGAAATTTAGATTAAGCATCATGCCGGGTGAGAGCCTTTGGAGAGCAACCAAGCGCATACCTTCCTCACAAATGTTCTCGCAACGGGAAGACATGCCGAGGTGGCTTTTAAAAAATCTAAATCTCACAATTGATGATTTAAATACTCTATCAAACTTGCGCCTTTCGATCATCAATTTTTAATTTATCACACTACCGGATTATGTCAATAATATACAAAATTATTTTTTTGCTTTTTCTTTATCGATTTCTAAAAACTGCGGCTGGAAACCTTTTCTAAATTTTTTAATTGCTTCATCAATTTCGTTTTTGGGGTGATTTTTAATTTTTAAAAAAATGACATATAAAGCATATTGTGTAGGTATTGATAAATTTTTATCTTCGCTATAGAACTCATCCATCATCAGGGAAAGTTTGTTATAATCGCTACCTGGATAAATTTCTCTGGCGCGCTCGCGATTCATGGCCTCTGCGCCGGCGATAATACCCTGCACTAAAACCATGCGCATAGTCATGCCATCCCTGTATCGGTTAAGTAATTTCCAACCGTTTCCATCAAGAGACTCTGTTTGCTGGGCATATAAATTACCGATAACAATTATAAAAATAGCTAATAAAAATAAGACTTTTTTCATTACACACCTCCCAATGAGACTTACACTTTTTCAGACAGGAAATCTGAAAAAGTGTGTAGTCGAATTATCCCAAGCTTTGCTTGGGACGAAGTGAAGGGATAATTCGCACTATCATTTTTTCTACACACTTCGTGCTTGAAAAAATGATGTGCTTATTATTACTTTTTAAAAATAAATACTACTGCTAAAATTATAAGCAGGAAGCCTACCGCATGATTCCATTTTAAACCTTCTTTAAGATAGAAAACTGAAAATACCGAAAAAACTATCAAAGTTATAACTTCCTGTATTGTTTTAAGCTGGGCGGCGCTGTATTCATAATAGCCTATGCGGTTTGCCGGGACCTGAAAACAATATTCTACAAAGGCAATAAGCCAGCTCACAAATATTGCAATCCATAAAGGAGAATTCTTATACTTTAGGTGTCCATACCAGGCAAAAGTCATAAAAATGTTGGAAATAAATAAAAGCGCTACGGTTCTCATTTTTTTAATGAGCATGTGATTTTTTTCAAGCCTGAGACTACCTGAAGGGCAGCCCAACAGGACGTCCTGGTGGACAGGCATGGCGAATAAAAAATCACAGTACGAATTAACTTGACACCTGCCTTAATATTTTATTAGGTAAATGCCAAAGATTGTTTCGCAGAAAACTTATGGTCTGTAATTTATGGAGCGAAGCGAACATAAATTGTCTGCGCAAACAAATTAGAAAACGCTGACCATAGCCCTTTTAGCTACGATCAGCGTTTACATTGTTATTTTATTCCTACTCGATGGGGATTAGTATTTTCGTACCAGTTTTCAACTTATTCGGCTTTTTAATTACCTTCTTGTTCATCTCATAAATATATTTCCAGCGATGGCCGCTGCCTAATTCATGTTGCGCTATTGTCCAGAGAGAGTCACCTTTTTTAACCGTATATTCTCTTGTTGAAACCTTAACTTCGCTTTCAACCGGTTCTTCTTTTTCTTCAATATATTTTCCTTCCTCTATCATTTTAGCATCGGAAGGAATAGTTTCTTCTGAACCGCCCTCTCCTGTGTAAGGAACCATTATCTCTTCGACTTCGGCAATCATAAATTGGGCATTCCGGTCCTTCTGCATACCTTCTAAATCGGTTACATGGGCAATGGCATCGAGTTTACCGCGGCTGACAATACGGATTCTTTCTTCGGGAATTCCGTTATTAATCATGAATTTTTTTACGCTTTCGGCACGCTTTCTGCCAAGTTTTAAATTGTATTTTTCGGAGCCGCGGATATCGCAATTGCCGGTTATAAGTATGTCGGCTTCTTTTTCTTTTTCGAGCGTTTTTACTGCGCTTTCTAAAATTTGTGTCGCATCTTTTCTTAACTTAGCGCTGTCAAAATCAAAATATATCTTTACGTTTTTAATTATCTTCTTAATAAGCAGCGATGGCCTTTTTTCCTGTGGCTTTGGCGGCGGTAGTTCTTCTGCCTTGTAATCAAAAATCATTTTATAGACATAAATGTAGCCTCGATTACCCCACGGCCTTGTTTCGCCGGGCTTATTGGGCCACCACCAATAGCCTCCGGTAGTTTCATCTTTTATCGGAGCGGGCTTTGCATCGGTAGGCCACCAGGTGAATTTTTCCTGAAGTTTCTTTAAATCTTCATTCTTTTTTTCTTCGTTGGTAGCGGCGCGCAAATTTCCGGCCGAAAAAGAAAGGAACAAAGCAATCAAAATTAACTTTTTAATTACTGGCAGTTTTTTACTCATAAAATATTTTTATTGCTGGATATATTTTTGTAATTTAATCCAGGTCTGTTTACCAACTACTCCATCAGCTTTTAATTCGTTTGCTTTTTGAAATTCTTTTACTGCTTCCTTTGTTTTTTTGCCGATTTTACCATCTATTGTTCCGCTATAAAATCCGGCATTTTTTAATGCGGTTTGAATGTTCTTTGGCGTAACTTTTGTAATATCTACTTCTGAAGCGTTGACTATTTCTGTCGTTTCCGGGACTTTTGCCTTAGATAATTTTTCCTCTAAATCACGGATTTCTTCATCTTTATATTGTAATTGCTTTTCTAAATCTGAAATCTTTGCCTGCATTTCTTGCCCTTGGCTGCCGGAAAGTTCGCTATTCTTTCCAGTTGCACACCCCACCAGCCCCAAGACTAGTATAGCCGAGAAAATAATCTTTAAAAACATTTAAAACCTCCTTCTTAAACCTGAAAATCTTTAAAGCTGAATTAGTTTATTTTATACTTCCTTTTAGAAATGTCAAATAAGAATTGGGTGGATAAAAATTCTCGCAGGGAACGGTTTAAGCCGTTCCCTGTTTTGAAATATCAACTGAATTCTGCTCTTCTGTTTGTATAATCTATCGCTCTCTTTAGTTCTTGATTCCTGCCGGAACAGCTTCTGTTGTTTTACTTAAATAGCTTTTAAGTCTATCCCAAGTCTTTGGGCCAACCTTGCCATCGGCAGTTAAACCGTTCTGCTTCTGGAATGCTTCTATTGCTTTTTTTGTTTTTGGGCCGATCTTTCCGTCAACATTGCCTGTATATAAACCAGCGTTTTTTAAGGCAGTTTGAATATTTTCTGGGGTTGGTTTCTCCGATGCACCTGCGGTCTCCGTAGCAACCGGCACTTGAGGCGTAAGAGCATCCTTCGTTACCACAGATGTGCCTTCTTTGGTAGTCATGGTTGTGCCTTGAGGCTGCGGTTCGAGTGTGACAGGATTTGTTGTTTCTGGAACAATTGTTTCTGACTCAAGAGGTGCTTCTACCTTTTTTTCTGCTTTTTTAGCACAGGAAATACTGAAGATCATTATGAGCGCCATTAAGAAAGCGATTTTTTTCATTTTCATCTCCTTTAATGAGACTATACTTTTTTAGACTTCCCGTCAAAAAAGTATTTAGTCGAATTACCCCGCGAGTATAACGAGCGGGGCTGTCAAACATAATTGATTTATGCATCCCCTTATTATGGCCTACTTAACCATAATTGAATTCGCTTTATTTATGCCGTTGGCTGTCGTTTCGTAAACTATTGTTACCCTGTTTCCTGGTTTGAGATCGGAAATGGTCAAGCTGGAACTTTCGCTATCAATCATCGTATTTGTACCAACCAAAAGTTTGACTTCCTGGAAAGTTTCCCCAGCTTCATTTTGCTTTACTTTTACTACCACTGTCTGGTTAGCTGCGTCTACGGAAACTATTTCGCCTGAAGCTTCTTGTACTGCTGGCCCTTCGCCGGCTGATTCTTTTGCTGATTGGGAAAAAGTAATTGCTGGATTCATCACGCCTGTCATAGTTAAGCATAAAACGCACAATAAAATTTTACACAATTTAGTCATACTTTTTAACACCTCCTCCTTTTTGACACGAATCGCCATGAATCCAAAACGACCCTTCGACTGCGCTTAAAGTCCTCCTGAACGAACGACTTGTGGTGAGCAAAGTCGAACCACCTGAAGCAAAGGACGAATTTCCACAAATAGATTAGTGATTACTCGTCTTTGATTCCTGGTTATTCGTATTATAAATAAATTACAGAAATTTCTTAAATTGTCAAGGTTTTTAACGCTGGCTTCTGAAAAAATCCATTTACACCGCAAAGGCACAAAATTACCGTAAAAGCGCAAAACCTAAGAATGAAATGAATCTTCAGGCTTTCCCTTTTTGCGTTTTTGCGGGATTTAGCGCTTCTGCGCTGTAAAGTGTGTTTTTCAGGGCGTTCTAACATAATTCCGATAGTTAACCTTTATCTCGTCAAGGCTATCGCAGCCAAATTTGTCTAAAAAACTTTCGGTTATGGTTATGGCGCTCATATTTTCAGCAATTACGCCGCAGGCAGCGATAGCACAGGTGTCGGAACGCTCAACGATTGCTTTTTCTTTTTTCTTTGTAGCAATATTTACCGAATTGAGAGGCTGCCGGAGAGTTGCAATGGGTTTCATGGCTATTCTTATAATAATTGGCTCGCCAGTTGAGATGCCGCCTTCTATTCCGCCTGAATTGTTTGTCTCCCGGTAAAAACCTTTTGCTTTTGAATAATAAATTTCGTCATGCGAGAGAGAACCCTTTTTCTTTGCGTAATCAAAACCAAGGCCTATTTCGACACCTTTTACTCCGGGGATGCTCATAAGGCTTGCGGCAAGCTTTGCGTCAAGACGCTTATCGAAATGCATGAATGTGCCAAGACCGGCCGGTAGGCCATCTATCCAAATTTCTGTAACTCCGCCGAGGCTGTCTTTATTGCTTCCGACTTTTTCTATCTCACGAATCATCGATTTTTCAATTGTTATGTCTATACAATTAAGTTTTGAATTCTTTACTTTTGTTTTTATATCAGAAACACTTTTGGGTTTAATATGAGAAGCAGCTTCTCCAACGCTTACAGTAAAACTTGCAATATCTATCCCGAAATTTGAGAGGAATTGTTTGCATATGGCGCCAGCACAGACCCGGCCGACGGTTTCCCGCGCTGAAGCGCGTTCAAGGATGTTTCTGATATCGGCTTCTTTGTATTTAAGCGCTCCTGCCAAATCAGCATGAGCAGGCCGCGGTATGGAAAGTACGGGTAATTCGTCTTTATTTTGCGTAAATATTTTTACATCTTTATTTCTTAATAAAACGGTTATGGGGCTGGCAAGAGAAATTTTATTACGTAACCCGGAAACTATTTCTATCTTATCATCTTCGATAAGCATACGCTTGCCGCGGCCAACACCCTGCATTCTGCGCTTTAACTCATGATTTATAAAATCCTGCTCTATCAGCACACCCTTGGGAAAACCTTCTATTATGGCAGCAATATATTCGCCGTGCGATTCTCCTGAGGTTAATATTCTCATTTTTACCTCCGAATTAAAAAGTAAACCCGATAAATCTCAATATTTGATTTCCCCAAAAAAAGAAAACTGCCGTCGCCAGAGAAAGATAAGGGAGATAAGGTATCAGATGAGATTTTTTAAAAAATAATGCACCAGCAGAATAAAGTAGCGCAAAGAAAGGTGCAAGAAAAAAAACAACAATTACTGCTTTTATGCCAAGAAACACTCCGACCAGGCCCATAAAGTCAACATCGCCCAAGCCAAGCGATTCTTTCTCTCCCTCGATAGACTCTTTCTTGCGGAATCCAAGGTAGATACTGAGAAGTATATCTCCGAAAAATTTGAAAAGGTAAGTAAAACCCATACCAAAAATCAGCCCTTGCAGAGAAATATATATGGGCATAAGCTCCAAGCTGGTAAGCTGGCCTGCTTTTAGCAAATTTACGGTGGCGATTGCTTCAAACAGCAACCCCATCACGATTCCGATAAAACATAAGTATGCGGGTATCGCGTGATAATCAATATCTATGAACGATACAACGATAAGTAGAGAGAAAAAGAACATGTATTTTGCCAGTTGCCATGATAACCCTAAATGAAGATAGAGCGCCAAAAATATTATGGCGGTAATGAGTTCGACCAGCGGGTATCTTAAAGAAATTTTCTCTTTGCAGCTGCGGCATTTTCCTCTAAGTAAAATAAAGCTTATTATGGGTATATTATCGTAGAAAAGTATGGGAGTTTTACAATGCGGGCAAAAAGAACGGGGCTTTACTATGGAAGCATCCTTCGGCAGCCTGTATATGCAAACATTCAAGAAACTGCCAACAATGGTTCCGAAGATAAAAACAAAAATTCTATTTACGGCTTCCGGCATTTTTCAGGCTCTCCTCAAGTGTTTTTTGCATTATATCTATGGGCGCTTTTTCTCCTGTAAAATACTCAAAAGAGATTACGCCTTGATATAAAAGCATACCTAAACCATTTGCTGTTTTCGCTCCAGCCCTTTCCGCCAAGGCCAATAATTTTGTTTTGACCGGATTATAAATAACGTCGTAAACGAATAACTTCTTATGCAGCATTTCTTCCATAACCAGGCAAGGATCATCAGGTTTCATACCGATAGGGGTTGCGTTAATAAGCAGGTCTTTTTCTTTAATTTTTAATTCTTCTATCTGATTTACCGAATAAATGGCAAAACCCGGAAATAAACTTTTAATTAAATCCACTATATTCTTAGATTTATTTTTGTCAATATCGTATATGGCTATCTCCTTGACTTTTGTTTTCGCTAAAACAAAGCTGACGGCACGCGAAGCGCCTCCGGCACCCAAAATAGCTGCTTTTTTATTTTTTGGATCCCCGCTTTTTTCTTTCAAATCCCTCTCGAAACCCGGGGCATCGGTATTAAATCCTTTTCGAACGCCGTTTTCCATTACTATTGTATTTACTGCTTTTATTTGCCTGACATAAAAAGAATCGTTATCTATCTTTACATAATCTAATACCTTCTCTTTGTAAGGAACCGTCACGTTTAGGCCGGAAATACTCTGCTTCTCTAAGGAAGTAATAAATTTCTCTACCTCTTCCGGCCTTTTTTCGAACAATTTATATTCGGCGTTAATGTTAAGGTGTTTAAAGGCGGCGTTATGCATAGCCGGCGAAAAACTGTGGCTTACCGGAAAACCCAACAAACCGAATATGGCGGGAGTTTTAGACATTAATAATATTTATTGTATATCTGCGCCTACAATATTCCAGAAATCTTGCCACTGGCTTTTATTGAAATAGCTGAAAGGATTCGAATAATTTTCAATAAGATAACCTTCTATTTCTTCCTTGGCGCGGTATCTTTTCTGGCCATATTTGCTTTTTGGGTCAGAGATGGGGTTATAAATAAGTCCCCAGAAATTTTTCCAATCACCATCGGTAAATTCTCCAAAAACCCATGGGATATATTGACGAAGAATCGATTCTTTATCGATAAAAGTAATTTTTTTTCTCCGCGTAGGGGCAATACTCATGTTTATGTTTCTTTTCGTTGCTGTCATGAACTGGGAAACTTCTTTAAGAAATTTATGAACGTCGCCTTGGAAGGGATAAATTGTAGAATTATTTTTGAAGTAGACAGCAAGCGAAACTATAGCTGCCACAACGAGTATGGCAATTACATTAATAATGTAGCGCATAGTTTTATTAAATAACCAATAACCAAGATACAAGATACAAATAAATTACAATATACAAATAACAAATTATAAACAATAGACAATAAACAATTCCAAAATTACAAACAAAAACAATTTGGTCATTGTAATTTTGGAATTGTGATTTGTCTGTAATTTGTACATTGTAATTTGTTTATTGTTTGGTTATTGTATCTTGGAACTTGGTTATTTCTCAAGCTATTCTATTTAAAGCGTCCAAATACGCCTTGGCCGAAGCTTCGATAACATCTGTACTTGTGGCCTTGCCGGCTATCATTTTCCCTTTGACGCTTATCTCAACCCGGGCAAGCCCCTGGGCATCTTTTCCTTTGGTTACTGCTTCCAAGTTATAGGCAATTAATTTAGTTTTTATTTTCGTAATTTTATCGATTGCTTTATAACAGGCATCTACCGGGCCGTCACCTTTTGAACTGGCTTCATGAATTTTTTTCTTGTGTTTTATTTTTACCGTGCTTTGCGCGGATTTTTTTGTTTCGGAAGAAATCTGTATTGACACCAATTCATAATTTTTCTTCTTCTCGCTGGTTTCTTCGGTAACCAGCGCGACAAGATCGTCATTGAAAATTTCCTTCTTTTTATCGGCTAATTCCTTGAACCTTTTGAAAATAAGCTCTACTTTTTTGTCGTCAAAAGAAAAACCCAGGTTTTTGAGCCTGGCAATAAGGGCGTGCCTGCCGGAATGTTTGCCAAGAACGAGCTCGCTTTTTTCAACACCAACAACCTTTGGATCAATTATTTCATAGGTTGTTCTTTGTTTTAAAACCGCATCCTGATGTATGCCTGACTCATGCCTGAAAGCATTCTCTCCTACTATCGCTTTGTTGGGAGGGATAACAAAACCCGTCAATGTGCTTACTATGCGTGAAGCGCGGAAAATTTCTTGCGTATTTATATTGTTGCAAAAATTTCCAAAAATATCTTTACGTGTCTTAAGGGCCATAACAATTTCTTCAAGCGAGGCATTGCCTGCGCGCTCGCCTATCCCGTTTATTGTGCAATGCGCCTGGCGCGCGCCGGCAAGGATGGCGGAAAGAGAGTTTGCTGTAGCCATTCCCAAATCATCATGGCAATGAATCGAAATTACCGCCTTATTTATATTCGGCACGTTATTCAGTATCGAATAAATCAGCGAGTGAATTTCTTGGGGGTAGCTATAGCCTACCGTATCTGGAATATTGATTGTTTTTGCCCCTTCATTAATCGCTGCCTCAACTACCCTAAAGAGAAATTCCCTGTCTGTACGGGTCGCATCCTCCGGAGAAAATTCTATATCATCAAAATACTTACGTGCAAGTTTTACCGAATTAACTGCTAGTTCAAGAATTTCGTCTTCTGCTTTCCTGAATTTATACTGCAGATGGATTTTTGAGGTAGCAAGGAAAAGATGAATGCGCGGATTAGCTGCTTTTTGTAGAGAACCGCGCGCCGCTTCGATATCGGCTTTTATGCATCTTGCCAGGCCGCAGATAATACGGTTTTTAATTTTCTGCGAAATCGTTTTTACCGCATTAAAATCTCCGGGGCTGGCAATAGGAAAACCTGCTTCAATCACATCTACGCCCAGTTTTTCGAGTTGATAAGCAACTTCGATTTTCTGTTCCGGCGTCAAAGATGCTCCTGGAGCCTGTTCCCCGTCTCTTAATGTCGTATCAAAAATTATAATCTTTTCCATTTTTTTTCTTTTCTGTACTCTGAACCCTTTACCTTGGACCCTATTTCTTCATCCAAGGCATCATCTCGCGCAACTGCTTTCCCACCTGCTCAATCTTATGCTCATCGCCAGCCTTAAGCAGCTGATTAAAATTGTTACGGCCGGTTTCATTTTCCTTAATCCATTCTTTGGCAAATTTTCCTTTCTGAATTTCTTTAAGAATCTTCTGCATCTCTTTGCGTGTCCGCTGGTTGATAATGCGCGGGCCTCTGGTTAAATCTCCGTAGCAAGCAGTATTAGAAACTCTGCGGCGCATACCACTTATGCCAAATTCCTGGATCAAATCGGTGATTAGTTTAAGTTCGTGTAAAACCTCAAAATAAGCTATTTCTGGCTGATAGCCGGCTTCTACTAAGGTATCGAAGCCAGCCTTAATTAATTCGCTTACTCCGCCGCAAAGAACTGCTTGCTCACCGAACAAATCAGTCTCGGTTTCTTCGGCAAAAGTAGTTTCAATGACTCCCATGCGTGTGCCGCCTATTGCTTTTGCATAGGCAAGGGCAAGTTTTAAAGCATTTCCTGTGGCGTCCTGAAAAACTGCTACAAGACAGGGAACGCCTTTACCCTCTTCGTACATTCTTCTGACTAACGCGCCAGGGCCTTTGGGAGCTACCATAAAAACGTCAACGCTCTTAGGCGGTTTTATCTGTTTAAAACGGATGTTAAAACCGTGAGAGAAACAAAGAGCCTTCCCCTTTTTCAAATTTGGTTTAATGCTCTCAACATAAACTTTCGCCTGGACATGATCCTGGGTAAGAATTTGAATAATCTCTGCTTGTTTTGCAGCTTCTTCTGCGCTAACAGGATTAAAACCATCCTTCTTAGCCTGTTCATAGTTCGGCGTACCCTGCATTTCTGAAACCACGACGCTCGAGCCAGAATCACGAAGACATAACGCCTGACCACGGCCTTGTATGCCGTAGCCGATAATCGCAATAGTTTTGCCTTTTAAAAGATTTAAATCTGCATCTTTATCGTAATACACCTTAGCCATCTTAGGACCTCCTTTTTATTGTTCAGAAGTCAGAAGACAGACAACAGAAGACAGATTTTTTCTGACTTCTGACATCTGTCGTCTGTCTTCTGACACTTATGCTATAGCGAGCCTTCCAGTTCTAACCAATTCTTTTATCCCGAACTGTAGAAGTGCGGATAAAAGTTGTTTTATTTGTTCTTGATTGCCTACTGCTTCTATAATTGCGGTGTTCTCCTGGTGCGAAACAATTTTTGCCACATATTTATTTAGGATAGTCTCTATTTTTGCCTTATCTTTTGAAGAGTAATCTATTTTCAAAAGAACGAGTTCTCTTTCGATATGGTCTTTTTTGGTAAAATCAGTAACCGTAATCACATCTATAAGTTTGTTTAATTGTTTTTTAATCTGTTCCAATATCCGCTCGTCCTCGGCTTCAACCACCATAGTCAGATAAGAAATAGTGGGATCAAGGGTTTCGCTTACTGCTAAAGATGCTATATTGTAACCTCTCGCGCTAAATAATCCAGCAATTCTAGCAAGAACACCTGGTTTATTATCTACCGTTGCTGAAATAATATGTCTCATTCGTCGCTTCGCTCCTCATACACAGATTAGCACAGATACAAATCACAGATGGGCACAGATGCGCTAGAAATAACCAATAACCAAGAGACAAGGTACAAACAAGTTCCAATATTCAACATCCAATGACCAAACGAAAATGATTGTTTTTGTTTGGATATTGGAATTTGGTTATTGGTCATTGTTTGGTTATTGTATCTTGGAAATTGGTTATTTCTCCAGCTATATTCCATTACTATCTGTGATAATCTCTGATTTCTTATCTGTGAATATCTGTGTCCTATGCCATACCGCCGATCATGCGATTAATAGCTTCTCCTGCCGGCACCATAGGAAAAACATTTTCCTCTTGTTCGATATGAAAATCAATAAAAACTACGTTGTCGATAGAAATAGCTTTTTCAAGCGCTTTACGCACATCCTCTTTCTTGGTAACTCTGATGCCGGCTGCGCCGTAGCTTTCGGCAAGCTTAACGAAATCGGGCCCGGAAATACAAGTGTATGAATAGCGTTTTTTGTAAAACAATTCCTGCCATTGACGCACCATGCCAAGATAACCATTGTTTAATATCGCTACTTTTACATTTATTTTATTGCAAACACAGGTAGCAAGTTCCTGGATATTCATTTGGATTGAACCATCTCCGGCGATATCGAAAACTGTTTTTTCGGGACAACCGATCTTTGCACCCATCGCCGCAGGAAAACCAAATCCCATTGTGCCGAGGCCGCCGCTTGAAATAAATGAGCGCGGATACAAATATTTATACCACTGGGCTGCCCACATCTGATTCTGGCCTACCTCTGTTGTAATAATTGTGTCGCCTTTTGTAATGTCATAAATTTCTTCCATGATATACTGGGGGCTGATTTTATTTTTGTCGCGATAAGCTAAAGGGTATTTCTTTTTCCAGGTTTCAACGGTTTTAAGCCAGTCCTCAGTTTCCGGCATTTGCTTTATCTCTTCAAGAAGCTGGCCCAAAACGTTCTTAACATCTCCCACAACCGGAATATCAACCCTGACATTTTTGCTTATCGAAGACGGGTCGATATCGATATGAATGACTTTTGCCTGAGGGGCAAATGCATCAATTCTTCCGGTAACTCTGTCATCAAAACGCGCGCCGATGGCGATAATTAAATCCGACTCCATTATCGCATGATTTGCATAAGCGGTGCCGTGCATGCCAAGCATGCCGAGCGAAAGATGGCTATTTGCCGGAAATGCGCCCAGGCCCATAAGTGTCATTGCAACCGGAGCATGAATTTTCTCGGCTAACTCTTTTAATTCGTAATGCGCTCCGGAAAGTATAACTCCTCCGCCGGCATAAATAACCGGTTTTTTTGAACGGCTAATTAAGCGGGCCGCTTTTTTTATTTGCCCGGGGTGGCCGTAATAAGTAGGCTTATAGCCCCGTATAAGAACGCTTTCCGGCCAGATGAATTCTGCATCCTGCTGTTGCACGTCTACCGGTATATCAATAAGCACAGGGCCTGGCCTTCCGGTAGATGCTATATGAAATGCTTCTTTTATTGTGCGGGCTAAGTTTTTTACATCTTTTACCAGATAATTATGTTTAGTTATGGAACGCGTTATGCCGGTAACGTCTGCTTCCTGAAAAGCGTCGTTACCGATTAAAGAAGTTTTAACCTGGCCGGTTATGGCTATCATTGGTATCGAATCCATGTAGGCAGTAGCAATGCCGGTTGTCAGATTTGTAGCGCCAGGTCCACTTGTCGCAAGGCAAACCCCCGTTTTTCCGGTTGAACGGGCATAGCCATCAGCCATATGTGCGGCTGCCTGTTCATGACGGGTTAATATAAATCTTAATTTCGCATCGTAAAGTGCGTCAAAAATAGGCAAAACCGCTCCGCCGGGATAGCCGAAAACCACCTCGGCGTTTTCTTTAAGCAAGCTTTCGATTAATATATTCGCGCCCTTCACCCAGTCCTTCCTTTTTTAAAACACTTCTCTAGTAAAATTTTCGCCCAACCTTTCCAAATCATTACAGATATACCTATTCTGTTTTGGAAAGGCTGGGTTCATATTATAAATCTACTATAAATACCTTAATATATAAGTTTTTTTACTGGTAGATTATATCACCTAAACCTTAAATAACAATAAATCCTTTAACCGCTTGAATTTGGCAATTATATCATAAATCGCTATAAAAGTGGAGCCTTCTTGGACTAAAATTCGGGCTCCCTCCTGAGCAGAAATCCCAAAAAATTATTCATCCATCGGGTTAAAACCCGAGGATTTCTGCGAAGGATTGAACTCAAATTGTGCCTATGGTTTAAAGGAAATCAAGCGGTTTTAGGGAAGTTTTTTGAGGTATTCTTCCACTGCTTTTACGCCTTCTGTATCTTTGTTTTTTTCAAGTATTTCTTTGGCTTTAAGAAAATTATCTTTTGCTTCTATATCCTGGCCGAGGCTAAGATAGAGCACGCCTAAACTGCTATAGGCAGGAGCAAATTCGCGATCAATCTTTAACGCTTCCTTAAAGTAATCTATAGCCTCTTTATTCTTACCCAGAGAAGCATAGATAAAACCGAGACCGTTATACGCTTCTAAATAGTCTTTTCTTATGGTTAAGACCTTTTGGTAATATTTTATTGCTTCATCGTAGTTACCAGCATTGTTGAAAACATAAGCAAGGCCCATATAAGCTTCCACATAATTTGGAGAGATTTCAAGGGCTTTATTAAAATAGCCTATTGCTTCATCATAGTTTTTGCTGGAATCGCTAACATAGCCTAAACCAAGATACGCCTCGGTAAGTTTAGGGTTTATTTTAAGCGCGTTTTCAAATTCAAACGCTGCTTCTTTATATTTTCGGTCTTTGAAAAAGTTCGTACCTCTTTGAAGGCATTCTTGTGCTTCTTTAAGTTCTCCAAGGGAAAGTTTTTCTTTGGGAACAATTGGCAAGGAAGGAATTTTTTCTTTCAAGGGAATTTTATTTTCTTCAAGCGGTTTGCTTTCCGCAACTGGTTTCTTTTCTTTAGTAGAAGGCTGAACAATCTTTTGCCCGTCAATACTATCGATATCAGAAAGGTAATAAGTTATGGGTATATCCCACAGGTCTATTTTTATATATTTATCGGTTCTTTCGAGGATTTTCCCTTCGATAGTCTTGCCATTCTTTAAAATCACCTTCTCTGCATATAAAGGCGGAATAATCCCGGTAAAAAGAAGTGACAAAATAATGATTTTTTTGTGAAACATGTGTTTGATATTTTAGCAGGAAAATTAAAAAATGAAATTTAAAAAGGCATGCGGAATCCCGTTTCTATCTTGTCCTCTGTATCGTGTTTTGCTCTGATAAATATATTCGCATCTTTGAAAACCGTTTTTGACAAAGTTAGCTCAATGCCGACCGGCTCGCCTTTTGTATTTATTAATTCAAGAGCGACTTCTTTACCTCCGGTAAAAATTTTCTTTATACGAAAAATCCAACTTATCTTCTTCGTTCCAAAATTCGTGGCAAACTCCAATGAGTTGCTGGCTTGTTTTAGTCTTCCAAACAAAGAAATTTTCTTTCGTAAATTTACTTCTACGCCGACAGTAAAATCTATTTTTTCTTTTTTGAATATTACCTGTTTTTTATTCAGCGCCAGCCTGAATTTAAGCTCCGCATTAACATTATTTTCTATATTAAAGATAAGAGCGTTCTCGCCCAGTTTCCAGGAACCTTCGAGAATAAAAGAATTTATTATTTCTTTTTTTAAGAATTTTCTTTTATAAAATAAAACAATCTGGTTGTTTTTTGTAATCTGCCAATTATTGCCGAAATTCAATTCATCATGCCCGCTTGTTCTTTTAACTTCAAAAATAAAATCATTACAAAAACCTACTTTCCAGCGGCCATTAAATTTTACTGAATTTATATTATGCAAAGAAGGCGTCTTTCGTGTTAATAGATTTATCTCAAGATAATCGCTGGAGGCATGTTCTATTTTCGTAGAAAAACCTATCGTTTCTCCAAAAGTATCATTATATGCCTCATCAACGTCGAATATGAGGTCAAACTTCTTGTCCAGGCGCCATTTCCCTGTAATTTTAACGGTATGGGGCAGTCTATCGGTTGTGCTTTTAAGAGGAAGGAAAAAGAGATCGTTATCTTTTACCTTGAAAGAGCCTTTAATATTTTTATTGGGCATAGATTTTTAATTTAATAAATTCCGAGCACCAAATTCCAAATAAGTTCCAAGCTCCAAGGTTTAAATGACCAAAACGATTTATGTTTAGAACATTGGAATTTTGGTCATGGGAATTTATTTGGTGTTTGTCCGCCACCGATGATTTTTTATATGTGGGCAGCCTCGCCTCTGGCAGAGAATTTGGGATTTGGAATTTCAAAGCTATTTCTTCCTGGAGTCTTTAAGAAGTTTATACTCAACCGAATCCGCCAGAGCCTGCCAGCTTGCTTCGATGATGTTTTCCGAAAGGCCTATGGTTGACCAGTCTTCTTTCTCATCCTGCGATTCGATAAGAACGCGCACTTTTGCCGCAGTCCCTGATTTTTCATCAAGGACCCTGACCTTAAAATCCGTAAGATGCATCTTCGATAAGTTAGGATAAAATTTCGACAATGCTTTGCGCAAAGCATTATCAAGCGCATTCACCGGGCCGTCGCCCTCTGCGGCGCTGTGTTCCAATTTATTATTTATCTTAAGCTTGATTACTGCTTCGGAAATAAGCTTTCCGTCTTCGCGTTTTTCTACGCTCACTCTAAAACCTAAAAGACTGAAAAACTTTTTATATTTTTTTAATTCTTTTTGCAAAAGCAGTTTAAAAGAGCCTTCCGCAGCTTCAAATTGATAACCTTGTCTTTCGAGTTCTTGAAGCAATTTGTGTATTCTTTTTGCTTGCGGGGATTTCTTATCCAAATCAAATTCAAGCTCTTTGGCTTTTACGACAAGCGTGGATTTTCCGGCAAGTTCAGAAACTACAAACCTGCTTTTATTGCCGACTAAAGAAGGTAAAACATGCTCGTAGGCAAAAGGATTTTTAATAACCGCATCAATATGGATACCGGCTTTATGCGCAAATGCGCTTCTGCCGGCAAACGGATGGCTGTCGCGATGCGCAACATTACTCACTTCGCTGATAAAATGCGATAAAGCCGTAAGCTCTTTTAGTTTTTCTTTGCTTACAACGTCACAATTCATTTTAAGCTGCAGTATGCCGATAATCGATACTAAATCAGCGTTACCGCAGCGCTCGCCATAACCATTTATCGTTCCCTGGATATGATTGCAGCCATCTTCAACGCAAAATATGGAATTTGCCACGGCTAAATCCAAATCATTGTGGCAATGGATGCCAAAATTTTTGATTTTAAGATTATCTTTTACAATTCTCGCAATATTTCTTATTTCCCAGCTAAGGGTTCCGCCGTTGGTATCACAAAAAACTAGTAAATCTGCGCTGGCATCCAGCGCTGCGCGCAATGTTTTCAGCGCATATCCGGGATTTGCTTTGTAGCCGTCAAAAAAATGTTCGGCATCATAGAATACTTTCTTGCCTTTGCTTTTAAGAAACTTTACACTATCAAATATTATTCTTAAATTGTCTTCTGGTTTTGCGCGAAGCACGTCACGCACGTGCAAATCCCAGGTTTTGCCGAATATCGTTACATATTCTGTCCCGCTCTTGACTAAACTGATAAGATTCTTGTCTTTGTGCGCCGGGTTTGCCGGATGCGCCGTTGAGCCAAAAGGCACTAATTTCGATTTTTTAAAGTGGTGTTTCTTGAAATATTCAAAAAGCTCCTTATCTTTCGGATTAGAATAAGGCCAGCCGCCTTCAATAAAATCGACGCCAAAATCATCAAGGCGTTTGGCAATGGTTATCTTATCGTGAAGAGAATAAGAAATCCCTTCTGTCTGTGCCCCGTCACGGAGCGTCGTATCGTAGATAAATATTTTTTTCATAATTTTCCGTTTACTATCCTTTTATTTTATCGAGCTCAAATGTCTTATGCAAAACCCTTAAAGCATCTTTACCTAAATCTTTTTTAACTACGCAGGAAATGCTGATTTCCGAAGTAGAAATCATTTCGATGTTTATTTTATTGTCGGCAAGGGAAGAAAAACACTTCGCCGCAACTCCTGATTGTGACCTCATGCCTACGCCGATAACCGACACTTTTGCAATATTTTCATCATAAACAACATCGCCGGCGCCGATTTTATCGGAAATCTTCCTGGCAATCTTAAGACTTTTAGTCAATGTGGCCTTCGGGACCGTAAAAGAAATGTCGGTCATTTTTTTATGGCTGACGTTTTGAACAATCATATCCACATTAACGTTCTGTTTGGCGAGGTCGGTAAATATTGTTGCTGCAAGGCCCGGTTTATCCGGAACATCGCAGACGGTAATTTTCGCTTCATTTTCAGCTAAAGCAACTCCTCTTACCACAGCTTCTTCGATACGCGGCATCTTATCCATGATTATCGTGCCCTCCTTTTTCGAAAAACTTGATCTCACATATATCGGCATGTTAAATTTTTTCCCTACTTCGACGGCTCTGGTCTGCATTACTTGTGCGCCACGCGCGGCAAGCTCAAGCATCTCATCGAAAGTTATATATCTTAATTTTTTTGCATCATGAACGATTCTCGGGTCGGCCGTGTATATGCCCTCTACATCGGTATAAATCTCGCAGACGTCGGCGCCTAATGCGACCGCGAGTGCAACCGCGCTTAAATCCGAGCCGCCGCGGCCGAGGGTCGTAATTTCGGAATGGATGCTTTTTCCCTGGAATCCAGCCACAATCACAACTTTGTTTGAGTCCAATTCTTTTTTTATCCTATCGGTCTCGATCTTTAGAATTCTTGCCTTGGTATGATATTTATCGGTAATGATTCCCACCTGCGAACCGGTAAAAGAAATCGCCTCAAGCCCTCTTTTGTGTATGGCCATGGCCAGAAGTGCTGAAGAAATTTGTTCGCCGGTTGAAATCAACATATCCATTTCCCTGTCGGAAGGGTCAGGATTTATTTTTTGTGATAGCTCTATTAATTCATCGGTTGTATCGCCCATTGCCGAAACTACAACCGCAAGCTTGTGCCCTTTTTTGGCATAGGAAATGATTCTCTCGGCAACGGCTTCAATCCTTTTCACATCGCCGACAGACGTTCCTCCGTATTTTTGCACGATTAATTTAGCTGCCATAATTCTTCTTACTATTTTTTTGGGATTTTTTTAAATTACTTACCTTATTGTCATCTTCTTTGCCAAAACCGCTGAATCCACAACCGTCTCCGGTAACCGGACCGACATCTCTAGCGTCACCAAATATACCGTTAGTCGGTTCACCATAATTTTCATCACACGAATTAATCATCAACTTATAGGATAAAAACATTCCCAAAACAATAATGCATAAGCCTATAATTATTTTTCCTATTAAATCAAGATTATCTGCGGACTGGTCTACGGCAACATTATCTTCTTGTTGCATCGTTTGCCCTTGCGCTAAATTAATATTTAAAACCCCTGGGTATAATAAAAGCAAAAAGAACAAAGATAAAGCTATGACAATATAAGATGTGCGCCTGTTCATAATTTTATGTACCACTAATTTTTTTGCGCCCATAATGAATATAAAATTTATTTACCAAGAAAATATTTCATCAAATCCAAGCCGTTTGAAAAATAAAGGTTAGAATTTGCGGATTCTACTTCGCAATAATTCGAAAAATTTTCCGGCCTTACACCTGACCCGGCAATCACAAAAGGTACTGGTTCGTCAGTATGCGTACGCTTTGAAACCGGCGTCGGGTGATCCGGCGTAATCAGAATGCGATAATCTTTGTCTTTCAAGCCTTCTATGATAGTTTTAACAACTAATTTATCTATACGTTCAATGCAGGTAATCTTCATTCTTAAATCCTGGTTGTGTCCGGCTTCATCGGTAGCTTCGATATGGACAAAGACAAAATCAACACTATCAAACGCCTTTATGGCGGCCTCCGCTTTGCCTTGATAATTAGTATCGTAATAGCCGTTGGCGCCGGGAACGTTGATAACCTTAAGGCCGATTATTTTACCTATTCCGTTGATAAGGTCAACCGCAGAAATAACTACGCCGCGAAGACCGAATTTTTCTTTGAAGGTCGGAATGGAAGGTTTTTCGCCCGCGCCCCAGAGCCAAATCATATTGCCGGGATTTTCACCCAAATCTATCCGCACTTTATTTATTTCGTGTTCTTTAAGTATAGTTTCTGATTTATGCATGAGTTCGATCAAGCGTTCACTGTTTTTGCCGGAAGGAAGATATTTCTTGATTTGTTTGCCCATAATATCATGCGGGGCAAAAAATTTAAGCTTTTCTAAACCAAGCGCACGCCCTTTACGGTAAACCAGAAGATGGCGATAACTTTTTCCGGCATAAAATCGTATCTCATCCGTGCCTAAGTTTGCGTTAACATAATCGATAAGAATTTTCGCTTCCCTGTCGCTGATGTGGCCGGCGCTGTAATCAAGGAGTTTGCCTTCTGATTCGGTAATAAGATTGCAGCGGAAAGCTAAGTCTCCTTCGTTTAATTCTACGCCCATATTCGCCGCCTCAAGCGGACCTCTCCCGCAATAATATTTATCCGGTTCATAACCAAGCAAAGCAAGGTTTGCCACATCGCTTGCCGGAGAAAAGCCGGCAGGCACTGTTTTTACCCTGCCAATGATTCCGTTTTTTGCTAAAAAATCGATGTTCGGTTTATCCGCTGCCTCAAGAGGAGTCTTGCCTCCCAAGAGCTCATTGGGATAATCCGCCGCACCATCCATAACTATAACTATGTATTTCATTTGTTTTAAAAGTAGTTTGTAGTTGGTAGTTAGTAGTTTGTTGTATGAAAACACTTTAGTTTTTAAACCACCTACTAACTAAAAACTACTAAATACAAAATGCCTATGTAATCTGCTTAAAAGTTTATTACAATACCCCTTATTTTGCAAGGGTTTTTAATGAGGCAGCAGCTCTTCAAGCCGCAGACTGCCCGAAGAACAGGCATGGCGTAAAAAAGTTGCGTAGCCGGATTAACCCCGCCGAGCGCGGCAAAATTATCGAAGAGAATTTTGCCACATTTTTTGCGAGGCGGGTAACACGAATCACCGCGAACCAAAAACGGCTCTTCGACTGCGCTTAAAGTCCTCCTGAACGAGCGACTTGTGGTGAGCAAAGTCGAACCAAGTGAGCCGAAGACGAATCTTAATGAATAAAAGATAAATTCCTACCTGCCGGCAGGCAGGTATTCGTGGTAATTTGTTTCAAATCCGTGCTAATTCGTGTTTATTTTTATATTGCAAATTATTCTTCAGGAAGTATCATTGTAATTATTATGATTAACGAAGGAAATTTGATATTTCTTTATAAGGACGATAGGCGCAATTTCCTGATTAAAGCGCAAGGCGGAAGGTTACATACCGATTTTGGTTATATCGAGTTAAAGGATATTATCGGCAAAAAATTCGGGCAAAAGATAGATACGAACCTCGGGCATGCGTTCTATATTCTTCGACCGAATCTTTACGAAATGGTAATGAAGATAAAGAGAAAAACCCAAATTCTTTACCCCAAAGATATCGGCATAATCTTAACCAAAGCAAACATCTTTCCTGGAGCGCGGGTTATTGAGTCTGGTGCGGGAAGCGGAGCTCTTACTACTGCCTTAGCGAATTTTGTCAGGCCCGGCGGAAAAGTTTATAGCTATGAGCGCAGCGAAGAATTTCTGGATAATGCGAAAAAAAATATCGAAAAATATGGTCTTGGCGATTATGTTGAATTTAAATTGCGTGAAGTAACCACTGAATACGACGAAACAGAAGTTGATTTTGTAATGATTGATATCGGAAGCCAGTGGGATTTAGTTGATGCTGCTTATAAATCTTTAAAAGGCGGCTCACGCCTTGCCTCAATCTGCCCAACCTTTGAACAACTGACCAAAACAGTTTTTACGCTTGAAGAAAAAGGTTTTATTAATATCGAGACGGTCGAGGTTTTTGTAAGGCACATCCTTGTCCGGCGCGGGAAAACCCGGCCAGAACAACAAATGCCATCACATACCGGATGGCTGGTCTTCGCGACAAAAGTCCTGCCCTAATTTTAAGAACGATACTCAATTTTAACTGCGCTACTGTTACCTATCGTTTTTAAAACTTTCACTCTATATTCTGCCGGCAAAATGTTTCCTATTGTCTTTAGTGAAGATTTACTAAGTATGCAATAAGTAATAGTTTGCTTTTGTAAAAAACTTTTAAGCTGTTCTTCGGTATTAAGCGAAATAACCGGATGGCGGCTGAAAAACGGCTTGCCGGGAATATCTACCATCGCCACTTCTCTATCCGTAAAATACCTTACCCCTCTTAAAAAAATCCTCGAGCTTACAACGGTATTATCTATTTTGTAGTTTTTCATCAGGTAATTACAAATTTTCTCCGAAGAAATATAGCTATCAAAATCATTGTGGGCAAAAAGCATGGTAAAAAACATTACCGGCACAAGTAATCCGAAAATATAAATCGTTTTTAAAATCTCCTTTTTAAAAATAAACCGGAAAGCGGCACTTGCTATGATTATCAAGAATACAATCAGAAAATAAATCGGCACGCGGAAAGAAATATATTTAGAGAATTGGAAAATACTCACAAAAAAACCGATTGGAAATAAGGCAATAATCGATGCGGTAATTGTGGTAACAACGAAAAGAACCCGCTTTAAAATATTATTTTCCTGCGAATCGTAAATAAAACCCGCGATCAGAATCGCAACCGCGGGAAAAACAGGAAAAATATAATTCGCGACCTTTGAATGGGCAAATTCAAAAATACCAAAAACCACTACTATCCAGCAGGTTAAAAAAAGATAGAAGGTGTTTTCTTTGCGTTTAAGATAATACGGCAATAATCCTATCGCCGTTAGCAAAAATAAACTCCAGGGGAACATCGAAGTAACCAGCGTTACCGGATAAAAATACCAGGTATCGTTACTTACGTGCTGCGCCTCAACCAGCCTTCTGACGTTGACATTTGAAAAAAACTCACCTAAAAATGCCTGGCCGTGTTTTTGAATCATCAAAAGATACCAGGGCGCAGCAACAAGCGTAAACACCAAAAGGCCAAGCAGTGTCTGCCAGCAAAACAAAATTTTTATTCTTTTAGCAAAAATCAGAAATAATCCAATAGCAAGTGAAGGTAATACTATCCCAAGCGGCCCTTTGGTCAAAACTGCCAAAGCGGTAAAAACTCCATAGAAAACAAAACCTAAAGTTTTTTTATTTTCATTAGTGTAGGCCCAGAAAAAAGATAATAGTGCAAGGAATAGAAATGCCGTAAAAACCATGTCGGTAAATACGGTTTTAGCCAGGCCAAAATACATCCCCATCGAAGCAAGCACTACGCCGGAGAGAAAAGCTTTTCTTTTATCGCGAAACCCGAGCAAGCTCAAATAATAAACCGCAACTACACCAATGGCGCCGAAGATGGCCGGGAAAAACCTGGCGCTAAAATTTGATATCCCGAAAATTTCGAATCCAATACGTAAAACCCAATAAATAAAAATCGGTTTTTCAAATTGCGGGTGACCGAACAAATATGGGGTAAGCCAGGTATGCTGCTGTATCATTTCTTTTGCCGACTGGGCGTAAAAAACTTCGTTATCGTTGGTAAGGCCAAGGATTCCGTTACCGGCCAGAAAAAATATCAGAGAAAGAACAGCTAAAAGTAATATATTTTCTAAATGCTTGCTATTGCTCATGAAACCTCCTCGTTTATGTATCACGTATCAGTCATCACGTAACACGTTAAGGACATGATACGTGTTACAGCCAACCGCACATTGTAAAAGCGCTGATGGTTTTTGCGTCGATTATTTTTCCTGCTTTAAAAAGCTGCCTGATTTCTTTTTTACTTTTGATTAAAGTTTCGATAACCTCATCTTTTTGATGCAGTCTTTTAGTCTTAGATAGTTTCTCTGCTTTATAAATAAAAATTTTTTCCGTTGAATAGCCGGGAACCGGAACGATAAAACCTAATTTGGTAATTTTTTCCGTTTTATATCCGGTTTCCTCAATCATTTCCCTGCGCGCGCATACTAGCGGGTTTTCATTCTTTTCAAGTGTGCCTGCAGGCAGTTCATAAATATACGCACCTATGACTGGCCTGAATTGTTTAAGCATTATCACTTTATCTTTGGATAAAAAAGGCGCCATTAGCACCGCCCCTGGATGTTTTATAATATCAATACGCGTAACATAACCGTTGGGAAGCCGTATTTTTTTCGTTGAAACATCCAGTATTTTTCCCCTAAAAATTTTATGTTTGTATTTCACTGTGTACCTCTGGTTATGTTTTACGGTTGCGGTTGGGCTGTCACCTTGCGGGGGGCTTCACCCCTCGTTTCGTCATTTCTTGGACGTCATACGCACGACGCAACCGATACGAGCGGCGTAACCGCAACCGGATGACGCAACCTTTATCTATCAATTATCTCAATGACATTATCGGCTTTCTGTCTCGGACAAATTGTTTGTTTTCCTTTCCAAATTGACGGTAAGTACTTTTCTTCTGTTATTTTTCCTTTATTCATGAAGATAAGTTTTAGGGAACGCAGTGTATTTTTGTTCCAGAAACAATATTTTCCGGGCTGGTCAAAAACAAAAAGCATACCGCTGTTTTTAGGAAGCCAAATTATATTTTGCAGCCCCTGTTCCCTTGAGTCTTCCGTATCCGCCACCCATACGAATATTTTTTTGCCGTTTACAATTATTTTTTGCGTTTTTAATGGCAATCTATATATCGCCGTAACCCAGAAAATTGTTCCGGATAATAAAATTAAGATGGCTATAATCAAAATCGTTTTGAAGAATTTATTTATTTTCATTAAAAATTAATTATAAACCTATACCAGCTATTTTTTCCTGGCAATGAGGGCATTTATTTTCTTTTATCACTCCACTTTCTATAAAATACCCCCTCCGTCTTATTAGAATTTTTCCGCAGGATGGACAAAGCGTATTTTCCTTGTCATTATCATAAACGTTTCCTAAGTAAACATATTTGATTCCTTTTTTCTTGGCAATATCAAATGCTGATTCAAGAGATTTTAGCGAGGTAGGCGGCAATTCGCTAAATTCAAAATCCGGATGAAAAGCCGAAATGTGCCAGGGGGTATCCTTATCAAGATTTGCAATAAACTCTGCTATATCTTTTATTTCCTCTTTACTGTCATTTTTGCCCGGAATAAGCAAAGTTGTTAACTCGATCCAGATATTAACTTTTTTCATTAAAGCAATGTTATCCAAAACCGGTTTAAGACTGGCTTTACATATTTTTCGGTAAAAATCCTCCCGAAAAGATTTTAAATCAACGTTTGCGGCGTCAAGATAAGGTTTTATCATCTCAAGCGACTCTTTACTCAGGTAACCATTAGTTACAAAAACATTTTTCAATCCTTTTTCTTTGGCTAATTTTGCGGTTTCAAATGCGAATTCAAAATATATGGTTGGTTCAGTATAGGTATATGAGATGCTTGGACAGTTGTCGGATATCGCTGCTTCAACAATTTTTTGCGGATTAAGGCGGTATTCAAACAAAGACAGCTCTTTAGCTACTTTTGCTTGTGAAATCTGCCAATTTTGGCAGAAACCGCACTGAAAATTGCATCCTACACAAGCTATAGAATAGGATTTCGAACCGGGAAGAAAGTGATAGAGCGGTTTTTTTTCTATTGGATCAATGTTTGCGGCAACAACTTTACCATAACTTAACGAATAAAGTGTGCCTTCCTTGTTTAGCCGCACTGCGCATATGCCGTAGGTGCCGTTTTTAATGTGGCAGTGATGGCAACACAAGAAACAATCAACGCTTTTATCCTGGTTTTTTGTGTAAAGTAGGGCTTCGTACATCTTAACAATTATATAACTCATTCTGTAAAATACAACTCACAAGATGGTGCATAATCTTGTGCAAATTCCGCAAGATAAATAATGAAACTGATAATTTTTGAGCGAAATGTCGATTTTAGCCAAAGCAGCTTTTGTGGCTAGGGTATCCAAATGCGGAATAAGCATTTGGATGGCGAGGATGTCCGAGCCCCGCTAAAGAGCGGGGCGAGTCCTTCGACTTCGCTCAGGATGGTGAGCAAGTGAAACGAGTCGAACCATTTCTGAGCCGCCGAGCCACAAAAGACCTTTGGCGTTAAGAAATCGACCTGAAGCGAAAAAATTGTCAGTTTCACTGAAGAGGAAATTTGCACAAAACGAAGACGCACCCTTAACAACCACACACCCAGCCTATATTGTGTAAATTTTAATGATGTTGGTGTGGGGTATCCCCTTCGGGGATAATTCGACTAAGTTATTTTTCAGACAAGAAGTCTGAAAAATAACAAGTCTCATCATGGCACTATCATTTTTCCTGCGCACTTCGTGCTTGAAAAAATGATGTGCTCATTATTTCTGTTGAAAAATCCATGCGCAGTGTTAAGATATTTGTTGTGGATAAACGCGATAATTCTTTATTTTCTTATGCCTATTTGGATTCCGAAAGGCTAAAGGATACTTTTTTCTCTCCGCCCAGGAAAAAGCGCAAAAAAAAGACTTACAAGAAAAGATTTATAATTATTCCGCTATTAGCTTTACTGCTAATTGCTGGTGTTGCCATATTTTTTGCACGTTATGAGTTCATGGTTGTCGCCCGCCAGAATACAGACATGCCCGATAATGGCATATCGTTATTTTCAAAAAACACGCTTGAGCGATTGAGTTACATTACTAATGACAAAAGGTTGATGAAAAAAGAAAATTCTTTTATCTACCTTACGATTCCCAAAGAAAAAATCGCCTTAAGCTTTAATCTTAAAAAACCCATCGATTTGAAATCTGGTTATCTCCTGCTTTATCTTAAAAAATCAGACACGCCGTTAAATATCGCGGTTGTGGCCAGAGATACAAGGTTTTTTTCTAATTCACTAAATCCGCTTGTGATTGAGGTAACTGAAAAAAGCGATTCATTTATAAAAGTGCCTATAGTCCTAAGCAAAACAGGTGTTCAAAATACAAATCTTTACCAGATAAAACAAATCACAATTTATTTTTATCCGCAGGAAAAGGAAAAAATAAATTGGGCCTTGATTAAAGATTTGGTTTTGATTTAGCATGTAATCAAGATTTCGATTGGAAGCAATTTATGGAAGAAAGTAAAATCTCCCCTAAATCTCGCCTTGTTACTTTATTGCTTTGTTTTTTCCTGGGGGGCATTGGAATCCATCGTTTTTATGTTGGTAAAATCGGCACCGGAATTTTGATGATTTTTACAATCGGCGGTTTTTTTGGTATTTGGGTTTTAATTGATTTAATCGTAATTGTCGTTGGTTCGTTCACCGATGGAAGCGGAAAAATAGTTTATAAATGGTTTGAAAGTGGTAGTGTATAAAAATGATTGCGAGGGGGTAATAAAAATGAAGGTTATTTCTATCGTTAATCAAAAGGGCGGATGCGGAAAAACTATTACGGCAGTCAATCTTTCGGCAGCATTAAGCAAGAAGGGCTTCAAAGTTTTGCTCATAGATTTGGACCCGCAGGCACATGCAACATTTGCGCTGCGCAAATCAAGTAATTTGACTATAACCGATATCCTTGAAAAATTATCGCGCAATGAAGTGCTGCCGCTTGATGAGCTTTATCAATCGGTATCGGAAAATTTTTATTTTATAGGTTCGCGCATAGGCCTTGCCTCTTTGGAACATAAATTTTCGCAAAGAGACGACAGACTTGATATTTTGTCTACCTTTCTTAACATAGTTTCCTCTAACTTCGATTATTGTATCCTTGATTGCCCGCCTAACCTGGGGCTGCTTACCTTGAATGCGCTTAATGCCAGCGCTTATTGCCTTATCCCGTTTAACCTTTGCGATTTTTCTTTACGCGGCATCGAAATACTTAAGGATATAATCATTATGCTTAAGGAATTCAAGGGTAAAACTCCGATTTGCTTTTACCTTTTAAACCAGCTTGACCGCCGTTCGAGATTTGCCTGCGAGTTTACGGAAAAGGTCAAAAAACGCCTGGGCAACCTTCTTCTAAATACAATGATAAGAACAAACATTACTTTAAAAGAAGCTGCTTCTTTTGGAAAAAATATTTTTGAATACAATTCTGACTCACGAGGAGCGGAAGATTTCGCGGCCTTAGCCAAGGAAGTAATCAATACAACCTCCAATACCTCCTGGGCGCAGTTATTCTTAAAAGGGGAATCGTTTGCAGAAGTATACGCAATAGGAGATTTCAATAACTGGAAAAAAGATGAAAAATATAAGTTAAGAAAGGTAGGGGGTGATATTTGGACTTTGAATATCCCTCTTGAAAAAGGTAAATACCGTTATAAATTCCTTGCTGGAGATACGTGGCTTGCCGACCCGCATAATAAACTTGTAGAAGATGATTCTTATGGCGGGAAAAATTCTTTGATTATAATCGATTAGTTATCCGGGTTTTCTTACTATTGTAACTTTGCCTGCGAGCGAAAGAAACTCCATCTTAATGGGGCTTCTGTCTTTCTTATCAAGCCAGAGATTAAACCTCTGCCCTCCTCTTCCGGACAAAAGATAAACTTCTTTTTTTTCCTTGCCAAACTGCAGAGTACCTTCCGATACGAGCCTGACCGTAACTTTTTGGGTAGGAAGATTAAAATAGAGATTTTGGTCTTTTACGAGCGGGATATTCTGGGGAAAGAAATAAAGCAGCGCTAATATATTATGTATGGGTTTGTCTTGATGCAAGATAACATCTTTATTTTTATGCTTACTATTTATTATTCTGACCGACCCTGTTTCCTGGTTATAAATTTCTTCGATGTCTTCTTTATTCCCGAATAGCAGGACATCTCTTTCAGTTTTAACCGGAAGGTGCGTTGCTGTATCAAGAAAAACCTTTTCTTTGCTTGCTAAATTAAGTAAATTAAATATTTTGGTCTCTGAATCTAGAAAAATTACTTCTGTTTCTTTACCGTTAATTTTCTCTTTGCCAAGATATCTCCAGGTTATTTTACCGGTATAAATACCGTTATAGAAAACATCGTAGGTTATTTTATCCAAACCTTTGAATCTTTTGCCGATATCGCCGGATGAGCCAAAAAGCGGCAGGGCAATAGCGAAAAAAAGAAATATGCTAATAAGTGAAGCTCCCTGGACTATCCTCAAGGATGGGCCTTCCTTATGCTTTTTAAGGAAGGGCCCTGAAGGCCGGGGCGTCTTGCGAGGGATTAAAATATTTTTATTCATAAATAATTTACAAGTCTATCAAGGCAAACACGGCATGCAGGGCTATCAGGGCTTTTTGTCTAGCCTTGTTAACCTTTAACGGCCTTGATTATTCAGCTAGTCACCAACTTTTTAATCTCGTCCAGCTTGGCCGATGTCGCGTTCTCGCCTCTTTTTACAAAATCCTCCACTTTGTTAAATTCCAGCCAATGCAGATTTGCAAAATTAGGATGCACGATTACATCAGCCACAAGAGTGGCTTGTTCGATAAATTGCCTTTGCATGGTTTCAATACTGCCGAAAATGAAGTCAAAAATGTGCAGTTTATCCCGTTTCTTATATTCCGCAAGCATCTCTTCCTGGGAAGGAACGATATTTACCGCAATTATCTTTTTTGCGCCGTAATTTAAAAGAACTTTTGTCGGCAGCGGATTGAGGATGCCTCCGTCAAGCAACATATCGTCCTTTAGCCTTATCGGCTCAAATATCCCTGGAAGCGCACAACTGGCAGCAACCGCCTTATAAAGAAAGCCCTCATCAAGCACCTTTACGCCTTTAGATTTAAAATCAAAAACGACGATTTTTAACGGATGTTTCAAGTCATAAAAAGTTTTATCGTTAAAGAGTTTTTTCAAAACATTTTCAAGATATTTAGCTCTCCAAAGGCCCCTGAAAGGAAAGGAGAAACCTTTTAAAGAAAAGAAATTAATGTTTTTTACAAAATTACTGGTAAGTTTTTCAATTTCTTTGCCTTCAAAGCCCAGGGCCCAGAGCGTTGCAATAACCGCGCCAATGCTTGAACCACATATTATATCAATCGGTATCTTATTTTCTTCAAAAACCTTTAACACTCCGATATGTGATAGCCCATAGGCTCCGCCGGAACCAAGCGCAAGCCCCACCAGAAGCTCCCCTATTTCCCGGCTTATTCTGCGTAAAGTTTTACCGTATTCTTCGCTATCCATGGAAGTTAAAGTCGCATAAACACTTTGTCCGGTTATCTTTTTTGTTTCGCCGGAAGATATTCTGGTCTGGCCGGAAAAATCGCTTAAAATTAATTTTATTTTTTCAAGATTTATAGAATTTCTCGCTTCCAGGGTTTTTATTAATAAATTTGCTTTATCAGCGTCTTCGTGAACGGGAAGAATAAGGTAATGAAAATAGTCAGCAGGGGAAAGTAATTCATATAACTTATCGCCTTCAAAATAAACTGGAATATCGTAAATTACGAAATGGTAATTTTCCGATAAAAAATTAATCAGCGAAGCAAAATTTGTGGTATCGGTCATCTCAACCGCAAGACAATCTATTTTTGTTTCAAGGGATCCCTTTATGCCTTTATGCATAATATAATCTGAAAACTTTCCTTCATCGTAATTACTAAGCTCAAGAATTTTACCTTCTTGGCCGCAAAAACTTATAGGTTTTTTATCTTTTTCGGAAATAAATTCAACGAATATAACATTTTTGCGGGTTTCTTCTTTTAATTTAAAGGCCAGATTAAAAGTGTAAGTGGATTTTCCCGAAAGATGTGTGCCAAAAATTGCTATGCGTTTGCATTGAAAGATTTTTTTTCTTCCCGCACGGGCTCTTATTCTCTGGGAAAGTATTCGATAAAATTCGGTGCTGAAAGATGGGTGAAAGTTTAAAAAATTTTTGAATTTTTCTTTTTCAAGGCGTAAGACCAATGATTCCTCTATTGGTTTTGTGGTTACAGAGTGCGGCTCATCGTTAAAAAGCGAGATTATGCCGAAAACCGTGCCCCTTTTGATCAGTTCTATTTCGGTTTTTACTCCGGAATCCGAACCCAAGATTAAGATTCTTCCTTTTAAAAGAAAATAGAAATAGTCCGGCGGATCCTGATCTTTATAAATAATTTCGCCGTATTTATAGGTTTTTACTTCGCAAATATTCAAAAATTCATTGACCTCATTATCTTTTAGCTTATTAAAAGGCGGCATATTCGCGACAATAAATTTTATTTCTTTTGAATCCATGTTTCGTAGATATTTGCGAAACGGTTGCGGTTGCGATGCGTGTTGAGTCTATCGTCTTACGTATGACGTAAAACGCAACCGTAACGAGTTGCGTAACCGCAACCGAATAATGTAACCTTTTTTATATTGTTACCCTATTATCCCTGCATATTTTAGCATAAGTATGGGCAAAGGGTTTAATTTTCCTTTTAAAGTTGCCATAATCTATCTCGATAAGTCCGAAACGTGGGCCAAAACCCTTATCCCATTCAAAGTTATCAATCAATGACCACCAGGAATATCCTTTTATGTCTATTCCTTCCGAAAACGCTCTGGCTACAGACTTTAAATGTGAAAGAAGATACTTTTCATATAAAGAGTCGTCTCTTTCCGCTGTGCCGTTTTCCGTAATAAAAATTGGTAATTTATATTTCTCAAACCTTTTCAGGAATTCATAAAAGCCATGCGGATAGATATACCAATTAAGATAATTTTTGTGTTCCTTATGATTTTGATGAAGGCATTCAGAGCCGATAATACCGTTAAATTTTACATATTCTTTGCAATAGTAATTTACCGCAATAAAATCAAGGCAGGATTTCCCGCTTAGATAATCAAGCAAATCAATATTAAATATTTTATCCCGGAACGATGCGGATATATAATTTTGCCCGAAATTAAGGCGCGGGCATGGCGAGAACTTGCGGATATGTTTGGCGAAAGAAACATTACATTCTAAGCCTGCTTCTTTATAAATATTTTTAATTTCTTTATAGCCCTGGCAATATGCATTGGTTAGATTATCTAAAACTTTTTTTGCAATGTTGACAGATTGCATCCCCGGAGGCCAGATGCCTGAAACATATCCGTTAAAAAGATAAACCATCGGCTCATTAATGATTAGCCAGTATTCCACATCCGATTTAAACTCATTGACAACTTTCTTTAGGTATTCTAAAAAATAATCGATATTTTCTGATAAGGTCCAACCGCCTAAATCAGAAAACCATATGGGATTTGTAAAATGGTGGAGAGTTACAAAAGGCTTTATTCCAAGTGAATTGAGTATAACTATTGATTCTTTATAATGCTTAAGAGCTTCGCTGCTAAATTCTCCTTTTTGCGGGAAAATTCTCGCCCATTCGAGAGAAATCCGTAAAGATTTTAAATTAAGTTCTTTGGCTAATTTAAAATCTTCGCGGAAAAATTTATAGTGGTTTGAGGCACGGTCGCAAAGTGTAATTTTCTTTTCTTTTTCCCAAAGGCACCAGTCAGTGTTTGAATTACCGCCTTCTGTCTGATAACTCGAAATTGCCGCGCCCCATAAAAATTCGGAAGGAAAGTTTACCTGCATTAAGCGTTATGAGGCAATTACTTCCAGTGCTTTATTGTTGTCATTTGATGCAAACACTACGATTGCTGATTGATGGGGCTTTGAAGTGGTACCATAGATATGTGTAAGATCAAGCCCGGCGCTTTTTAGCTTTGCAGCAAGCAGATTAAGCTGGCCGACTTCGTCAGGCATATCCGTTATAATAACTTCTTTAGTTTGCAAATTACCTAAGCTTTTTAAAATTTCTTTTGCCTTAGAATTGTCTGAAGTTATTAAACGAAATATTGCCTTATTTTCGATAACATAGGCAGATATTCCCCTAAGATTAATTCCTTTGTCCTTCAGAAGTGTCGTAACCGCTTCTAACTTACCTGCTTTGTTCTCTACGGTCAAAATAAGCTCTTCGCCTTTTACTGCTTTCATAGAACGCACCTCCCTTTTTTTAGCGTATAGCGGATAGCAAATAGCCTATGGTTTTACCTAAACGCTGTGCGCTCTACGCTTCCGCCACAGATATATTTTTATAGGTGGGCGGATCCGCCTCATGAGCGGAAAACGCTGCTTTTTCCCAAAGGGTTATTTTTTTATTTTAGCGCGAATTTCTTTCTCTGCCTGAAGCCAGATGTTTGCATCTTGGCCTTGCGGTTTTCCTTTACTTTCCCAAAGGTAATAGGCGCGCTCTTTTATCATCTGATTGATTTTTGCCGCATCAAGGTTGGAATTGGAACTTTTTGATGTGTTTCTTCCTGGAAAAGCCATTTGAACCTCCTTTTAATGACAATTCGACTAAGTTTTTTGCTTCGCAAAAAACAAGTCTCATTGGAATTACCCCCGAACGAAGTGAGGGGGTTATACGCCCACTCCAAGCGCATTAATCGTGCCTTTTACTTATATCTAAAGAAATTTTAAGCATATCTTTATGCTTAAATATAAAAAGAAGCGTTATCTGCTGGTAAACTTTTTCAAAGCCCGATTCTGATGAAGAAACAGAGTATAAAGGCGTGCTGAAAACTTCGGCTTTGTCAAAAGAAAATTCCAAGTTAAGCTTCTTGAATTTATCGATTATTGTGAAAGAACTTAATTCCTCAAAAACTCTAGCCTCATTCGCCGAAATTTCCTTTGATTTATCCTTGACAAATATATGCTCGGGCGAAGGCAAAGATATATTAAATTCTATACCAAAATTATAATCCTTCAAGATATTTTTTTTATCGAACTTATAAGTTGTCTTTATGCCGCAAGCTTCGGAAAACTCGATTATCTTAGAAAAATCAAGACCATTCTTGGTAAAGCAGCAATTAAGCTGGGCTCTTTCCTTATCTTTTTTGACGTGGCAATCATACATCTCATCGCTTAAGGTATATACTCCCTGCTGCAGATTAAAATTGTCTATTGTTATATTTTTATCAAGGAGATGCTCTATGAGCGAGACTCTCTCATATTTATCGTAGATAAGAAATTTATCCAAATCTTTATCTTTTTGCTTGACTATATCATGAATTGTCGAAACCGCTCCGGCATCTTTGTTCACGTTCTCAAGTATCTTGCGGTGGTACGACTCTTCTTTGCGGGTTATGGTATTGACCAGATTCATCGGATTATTGCGCAGACTCATTTCAAGAAGACCCGCGCCTTTTCTGGAAAAACAGCATATCAGTTTGGAATTTTTAACGATTATCTCTCCGTTACCATCAAAATCTATATCGGCTTCTTCGCAAGATATTTTTTCCTTGTTGTATTCTTCGTCAAAAGAGTTTTCCGCATTAATTAAGTTTTCATAAACCGCCGAACGGATATGGCCAAGATAAAAACCGCCAAAGACTCCGTGCCAATAACCACAGTTCGTTTCTGCTTTGTAAAGGCTGGTAAATATTTTTTTATCCTTATCCTTATCGCAATGAGAATTTATTTTCCTGCTTAAACAAAGCATGCGTTTCTGCATATAATTAAGCCGCTTGTATTTATGGTAAAAATTCCTAAAAAATCCTCCGCGGATAAAATTTTTGAACTCTTCAAATTTATTGTTCTCTTTCAGGAATTTTTCAAGCCTCTCGTAGATAAATAAATCCTGCGGCTCAAGCACCCACTCGCCCATTTCTTCGTAAGAAGCTGTGGGCAGATAGACGATATCGTTTGTTTTAAACTTTTCTTGAGCCTCTTTGGCTGTAATAGTTTCAATATCGTTCGATTCGCTAAGCCGGCTTAAAAATCTCTTAAGCCATTCTTTATTGTAAACCCAATCATAAGTTCCCGGCCAGAGTCCGAATTTCTCTCCGTCGTCAAAAAGAGTAACCAGGGTATCTTCTTCTTGCCGCAAGCTGCTTAAAACGTTAAAAGCTTCGTCGACCTCGGAAAACGGTATTTTATATCTTAATGTTTTACTGATAGGAAAAACCGATATCGGGCAAGCGTTTTCTTCGGTGGTGTAGTATCCAAAAAATTCTTTTTGATTCAGTCCGGCAGAGCGGAAATGAGTGTCATCGAGAAAAGTATATTTAAGCCCGCTGTTATTTATTATTCTTGCCAGGTAAGGCTCCCAAACTCTTTCTGCCGTCCATAGGCCGCAAGGAATTGAACCGAATTCCTTCTCTATAAAAGCGTTCATCAGGCTGATTTGGCCGTATTTATCTTCATCAAGGACTATCGGCAGTATCGGTTCATAATAGCCGCCGCTGATTATTTCAACCTGGCCTCTTTTAACAAGTTTTTTTAGTAAGTTAAGATAATCTTTCCCGTGCTCTTTCATCCAATCATAGAGGGAGCCTGAGTTGTGAAGGTTAAATTTTATTTTTGGAAAATCTTCCATGAGTGAAAGGAAAGGAAAGTAACATTTTTCGTATGCCTCTTTAAAAACATGCGAAAAATTTCCGACGGGCTGGTGATTGTGAATGCCGAAGATAAAATATAGTTTACCCATGATTTTAAACGTCTAATCCCTATTCGTCATTCGGATTTCGATATTAGTTATTAAAAATATTTTTGCCCTACTTTATCCTTGCCGGGGCTTTTCTTCCTAAAATCCGGTATATTTCCTCAACGTAAGAGAAAAATATATTCTTGAATTCTCCGCTTACATCTTCAAAAGTATTCCACCAGAACCAGTCGCTGCCTTCGATGAGATAAAAATATTTTTTTGCGGTTTCTAGGTCAATTGAGCCATTTTTACATTTATCAAGGATATCGCGGGTACGCTTAAGAATAGCCCAATAGACGTTGTTTTTCTTTGAGCCAACCCAGACGCCAAAATCTCCGTTTATCCAGGAGCCGCTTGCAAGCCTTTCGAGGCTGCGGCTATTAGTGTTATTTTTAAGAAATCCTGAGGGGGTTTCTGTTTCAAGAACGTCATTTTTTTCCAAGGCCCGGTAAAGCGCCTCCAGGAAATCAACACCGTTATTTTTATAGTACTCCCAAGCATTTTCTCCATCCATAATTATGGTAATTACGCGTTCCTTGAATATATTTTTAGCAAAATTATGCGTACGCTTGAAATGTTCTATTAAGTCATGCACGGCAAAATTTGCATCATCCCAACCCTGGTAAACGAAACTTAACATATCGGAAAAATTTCTGTCCCGGAAGAATATATCCACCCCTCTAAATTTATAAGGGCGGTAAATTAAATGCCGTTGGTTTTTTATCATATCGTAGGAGACGTAGTCGGTAGTTAAACTTTTAAAAAGTATGGCTTCATCCGCGCCAATCCATTTAAAGCCTTCCTTACCATATAAAGAAACTACGCCCTCAGAGACACTTCCTTCAGATGGCCAAGAACCGCTAGGAGTATAAGCAAAAATTTCTTCGAATGTTGATTTTGCCTGATGAAGATGCCAGATGCAATCTTCCGGATGAGAGAATCTTAAAACCGGCTTTTTTAAATAAGAAAACTCCTTTACCACGTCAGTGTCATATAAGAGCGGCATAATCGGATGGTGGAATGGGGTCAAGGTAAGTTCGATTCTACCTCCGGCAATAAGTTTTTTGTAGAGCGGTATGATTCCTTTCATCACCTGATATTGTTTTTCTATAACATATTCCTTATCCTGAAGAGTATAGTTTCGTTCTTTTAAAAGCAGGTTTTTTAAATTTTTATCATCTTTCAAGGTGTAAGGGTGAAACCAGGAAAGATTAAAAAGCGTTACCAAATCGGTAATGTCTTGAGCGGTAAATTTCGCGCGCGGAGAAAGTTTTTTATTATATAACTGCAGAAATCTTTTTTTTGGTTTGATTACTCTTTCAAAATTTGCCGAAAAGAAACGATTGATTATGAAAGCCTTTTCTTCTTTGGTAAGCCCTGCTGGATTTTTTAAACTTAAGATTTGGTAATAATCTTTGGCGTGATTTTCGATATAATCCAAAAGCTGGCGGAGCAAAATTCCGCTAAAGTTAAAAGAAACTTTAACTGTAGCAAACTTTTCTATGGTTTTTGCCATGCCGTAATAATCTTTTACCGCGTGAAGCCTTACCCACGGCAGGTAATAATAATTTTCTGTCGGATGCTTGTAACATGGCTGGTGCATGTGCCAGAGAAAAGCGACTTTTGTGGTGGATTTTGACATTTATACCTGAAAGGCGGAATAATTGATTTCCGGAAAGATATTATCTTTCCTCTCTATGTCCTCGATTACCTCATAGTTGATGAAACTTCTGTCGAGGTAGCTTTTAAGAAGATAAAATCTTTCTAAATGGGTAACGGTTTCTTTTCTTGCGTATTCGCTGAATGCGCCTGTCTTCATCATAAACGCCCAATCGCTTCCCTGGGCAAGTAGCAGCTCTCTGCCCATTTGATTTAAAATTCTTTCTTTGATATCGCTTTTACCTTTATGTTGATTTATGGATTCGGTCATTTTTTCCTGGGCGCGGTGCAGATGCGGGTATATCCAGTCATTAGAGCCATTAAGCCAGACTTCATAATAACCTTTCCAGCCCCAGCTTGAAGGAGCAGGATTTATGACTTGGTTCTTCGGATAAATACCCAGGTAACGCGAAGGTGTGATTAATTTTATATTATGCTGGTCATAGCGGATTTTCCGGATAAGGAAATTAAGCCATTGCACGCCTTCAAACCACCAGTGGCCGTAAAGCTCGGCATCATAAGGAGCAACAATTATCGGCTTCCTGTCAAACATCGAAGCTAGATGTTCGATTTGTTTTTCTCTATTGAACATAAAGTTGCCGGCATGATAGGCTGCTTTCTCTATTGCGCGTTCCGGGTTATACGGTTCTTTATGTTTAGTTTCACCGGTAATACGATAATATTTAATACCGGTAAATATTCTTGTCCCGCAGGCGGATATATACGGCCTTATATAATCATAATCGAGGTCAAATCCGATATCGCGATAATATTCTCTATATTCGTAATCTCCGGGGTAGCCCTCAACGGCAGACCAGACGCTCTTGGATGATTCGTGGTCCCTTCCAAAAACTGCTACCCTGTTTTTTGTATAGTAAGACGAATAGACTCCGAATTTTGGCCGCGGGCGGGCAAAAAGGACTCCGTGGCTTTCCATGAGAAAATATTTTATCCCTTCCTCTTTTAAAAACTTGTCTATCTCTTCGGCATAAGCGCATTCAGGAAGCCATATGCCTTTTGGATCGGTCACAAAGAATTTACGGTATGAATTGGCGCCTACTCTAATTTGCGCTTTTACCGCTTCTTTGTTTAGTCCTAAAAGCGGAAGATAACCATGAGTGGCTCCGCAAGTAATTATTTCCAGGCATCCCTTATCCTGGTATTTCTTAAATTCTTTTATTAAATTTCTATTATATATGTGTAGAAATTTTTCTCTTGTACGGCTGAACCTGTGATAATACATAAGAGAAAGTTTGTGAAAATCAGGATTAAACCTGTTTCTGTCTATTTCTTTTTCGCAAAGCTCAACCATCTTGTTCAGATGGTTTACGTAGCGGTTAGAAAGCAGCTCATCCGCAAACATGTTGCAGAGAGTCGGCGAGATATTCATGGTAATGTTAAAATCAACGTCGTCTTTGACCAGACCTTCAAACATTTCTAAAATCGGTATGTAGGTTTCGCTCAAAGCCTCAAAAAACCATCTTTCTTCGAGGAATTCGTCATATTCGGGATGACGAACGTAGGGAAGATGGGCATGCAAAACTAACGCTAAATATCCTTTTTCCATAAAAATTTTTTATTAGTTGTGGTAAATATCCGCAGGGTGAAATTTACTTCTCAAACCTTTTTACTGCGGGAGTTTTCGTTATCTTATGCTTTTTATTCTTGGATACGCCGGTAACCTGGTATTGATAATCACCAACGGGAAGGGCATACCTTAAAGAAAAAGTGCCATCTGGTTGAAGAATAACTTTTTTGCCTTCAACTGTTACATCGGCATCCGGCTCGGTTCTCCCATAGAGGATAAGCTCTGTCCAGACTTCAAGAAAAAATTTATCCTGAACGCGCGCCCTTTCGCTGAAAAGGCTCGATACACCCCATGAAGCAAGCGGCGAAGAGATCTGGTGTTTTATTATTTCTTCAAACCTTCTCTTTCTTTCCATGGAACTTTTGCCTAAATCGTAAATACCCAAAACTTTATAATATTCTTCATCCGGCAAAGCCCATTCTTCATCAATGATTGAAGAGATTCCGAAATATGGAGTTTTTATGATGTTTGAACGTGCAACGGGGAAAAATTTTCCGAAAGGATTAAGCAGCCCTATTTCAACGCACCACTCTCTTTCTGGCTGGTTAACATTTATATACCAGTTGTTTGCTTCGAAATGAATATCAATATCAAAAAAAGAATTTGCATTGCCGCCGTTAAAATTTTTGATACCGGTCAAATCATAGACTCGCAAAATCCACTTCATGTTCTGGCGTTCATATACCGGTATGGCAAAAATAACTTCGTTTATTCGTTGTTCGGAGATATCCCAATAACTGTATATCCACCACGGATCTCTTGGCATGACGATTATACGGTTGTCGCCGTATTTCAAAGGAAGATTATAGCTGCTAACTTCTTGGGGGGCTTCGTGCGTTGCGATAAATTGCACTTTTTCTATCTCTACGGATTCTTTTTGAGCTTCGCGTGAATATACTGGAACTTGAGGAATGGATTCTTTTGAGAAGGATGTCTTTTTTCTGGTTAGTTTTGAAAATACGCGTTTAATCGTTGATTTCTTTGGACTTTTTACGTTTTTTGCTTTTTTGGCTTTAGCGGAATTTTTACGCATTTTACCTCCCGGCCTGGCTAAAATAAACAGGCCTCATGGGAAACAAATTGTATCACCTCTATATTTAGCTGTCAATGCCTTTAAAAACCGCCTTTTCCGTGGCAGAAGGAACGACAATTCAGCTTCTATTTTCCAAGTCTTGAAGCAATGGTAGGTATACAATGCAAATCTATTACGCTTTTTGCCTCGGTATCTTTATCTAAGAATTCACTTTCTTTTTTAAGGAAGTTTTGTTGGTTTGTTTTTTCTTTGACAAGGTTTTTAAATAAATTCTTGCTTTCTGCGTCGGGAAAAAGTTCGCTGAGTTTTTTATATATCTTAATACCGGCATTGGTAATCTCTAAACCAAGATTAATTGCTCCTATGAGTGAGAAACTTTCCGGATTTATTTTGCAATATTTGCATTTATTTTCTAATACAAAATTATTTACGCCCGCATCTCTTAAAGAGTCATTTAATATTTTAATATTATCCGCGGCAACATCGGAAAGTTTTTTGAATTCAGAACGGATTTTCCCGTTATTAATCATTGAAAATAAATGATTATAACAGTTAGACAATGTGCTTTCAGCATCTATTGCTGATTCTAATTGGTTTATAAATTCATCTTTTAAGCCATTATTGATTCTGAGCATATTTTACCTCTTCAGGCGAATTAATTTATCGAACGATTATATTAAATTAAAATATGCAAATAGCAATATCTTAATTCTGCTTTTAATTGACCTGGGTCGTTATTTAACCTGCTCTACTTTTTTAACTTCCGGAATTTCTTCTTTCAAGCGTTGTTCAATCCCCATTTTTAAAGTATAAGTGCTCATGGGACAGCATCCGCAGGCGCCTTTTAACTTTAGTTTTACCACGCCGTCCTCTGTGGCATCAACCAGTTCAACATCGCCGCCGTCTGCCTGAAGAGCCGGCCTTATTTGTTTTAAAACTTTCTCTACCTTTTCTTTTAACATATTAGCATCTCCTTTGTTTTTCACAGATAGCAAATCAGAGATTTTATATATCGTTATTCGGTTAGAGGTTGCGTGGTCCCCTTCTTCGTTCCTCGTTTCGTCTATCGTCTTGCGTATGACGTAAAACGCAACCGTAACGAGTTGCGTAACCACAATCGATAAACGAATATTTCTATCTGTGCTTATCTGTGTATCAATAGCCGATAAAGTGTTCTATTTTTACATTCTCCTTTTTACAACTGCAATCCATGCATAAATTTTGCATTGCTTTTACCATTACCGGCGGGCCAAAAATAAAAATTATGCGGCTAGATAGGTCGCATTTTTCACTACTGATGAGCTTTTTGTCAATTCTGCCAAAAATACATTTCATATTTTTTGGGGCACATTCAGTAACGGTGTAAATTATTTTTATATTTTTGTTTAGCTTTTGCCAATCACTAAGTTCATCTTTAAAAGCAATATCATGCTCTGTCCGGTTAGAATAAAATAACAAAACATCGGTATCCAGCTTTTTGCCACAAATATATTCTATTATTGAGATAACCGGCGTAATCCCTATGCCGCCGATTAAAAAGCCTACGCTTTTGTAACTATCGATAAAAACGCTGTTACCCAGGGGGGCTTTGATTAAGATTTCATCATTGGCTGTTAAACCCAGGAGCTTTTTTGAAAATGCGCTTTCGCTTATTCTTTTGGTCACCTCGATATATTCTTTGGTTGGCGAGGAAGAAAAAGAAAGATATTTATTCAGATCCTTATCGAGGGTATTGTTCTCGTCAAATATTACCTGCAGGAACTGCCCCGGTAAAAAATTTAATTTTTCGGAAGGTAAAAAACGAAAACTTATAACCGTTGGCGTCCTTTGGATTTTTTCAATAAATTTTACTTTTATATTTTTCATAAACCGGTTTCTTTGATCACAGATTTTAAGGTATCTGCCGACTTTTTGAGATTATCCACCTCTTCTTCAGCAAGCTGTATTTTAAATGTTTCTCTTATACCGCCTTTATTTATTATCGAAGGCATACTAAGGTAAACATCGCTTATGCCGTAATAATCATTAACCAGGCAGGATACCGGCAATATCGAATTTTCGTCTTTTAAAACCGCCCTTGTAATCATGGTCATAGAGAGACCGACGCCATAAGAAGTTTCTCCTTTTCTTTCTATCACTTTATAAGCAAATTCTTTTACTTCCCGGAAAATACTGTCAAAGCTGGTTCTTGTATCGCACTTCTTGCACATTGGGCAATACTCTTTAAATAAAACTCCGCCAATCATTGCTCGGCTCCAGACGACAAATTCGCTGTCCCCGTGTTCTCCCAGTACATAAGCGTGAACGTTTCTTGCGTCAATATCGCAATGCTGCGACAAAAGCAGGCGCAGGCGTGCGCTGTCAAGAACAGTACCGGAGCCAATCACTTTCTGCCAGGGTTTTTTAGAAATTTTATAAGCGGCGTAGCTAAGCACATCAACCGGATTAGTTACAATCAGGAATATCGCATTTTCAGCATATTCCGTTACTTTTGGTATAATTTCTTTAAATATCGCGATGTTATTTTTTATCAAATCAAGGCGGGATTGTCCGGGATTTTGTTTCGTTCCAGCAGTAATAACCACGATATCGGAATTCTTTAAATCCTTATAGTCGCCCACAGATATTTCAATCTGCGAAACAAAAGGCATGCAGCTTTTAAGGTCCATTACCTCACCTTCTGTCCGCGCTTTGTTATTATCAAGCACAACAATCGAGCGCGCAAAACCGCTAATCATCAGGCTGTAGATATAACGCATACCTACGTTGCCGGCACCAATTACCGAAATTTTTGGTTTAAGCATTTTAATTCCTTATTTTTCTACAGATAGTCACAGATAAAAAATCGCAGATTATCACAGATAATTTAAATATCTGTCTCTATCTGCGATTTGTATCTGTACTAATCTGTGCGTTGCCGCGACAGCGGCAACGTAAGGTTTATTATAGCGCAAGATGGATTAGTGTCAAAGACTTACGTTTACCTTGAATTGACTGTTTTCACCTAAAAATTGCGATAAAATACTGTCTCCTGATTTAATGAGACAGGGCAAGACGGTCCATATGTTAGCGCGTCCTGTCTTGACTGTTAGAAAACAGCCAAGCTACCCGCTGGCTGAAATACGTTTACTTGCCTAAAATTACAACTTTGATAAAATGAATTATATGGCGGAATTGAAAAAATTGATTTCGATTTTAAGAAATAAAAAACTTACTGTTTCTGCTGCGGAATCTGCCAGCGGAGGCTATTTATCTTACCTTTTGACCAAAATCCCCGGCAGTTCCAAAGTTTTTAAAGGCTCGATTGTTGTTTATTCGCTTGAAGCTAAAATCAAGTTTTTTAAAATACCCTTGCCTCTACTTAAAAAAACCGAAGGTGTATCTGGTGAAATTGCTGGCCTGCTTGCGATAGGCGTAAGGAAATTATTCAAAACCGACATCGGACTTTCTCTCGTTGGTTTTGCTGGACCGGAAACTCAAAAAGGCAAAAAGTTAGGCATTGTATTTTTTGCTGTCTCCGACAAAAAATGCACGACTGTAAAGAAGGTGATAATTAAAGGTGGCCGGGATTATGTGCGTAAATATGCAAGCCTAATGACACTGGAATTATTACATAAAAGATTATGCGTTTATTCATAGCCATAGATATTCCCCAAGATTTAAAAGACGTGCTTTCCCGCCTCCTGTTAAAGTTAAAAAAATCCGATGTGGATGCGAAATGGGTCCTAACACAGAATTTGCATTTAAGTTTGAAATTTCTTGGCGAGGTTGATGAAGCTAAGATTAAAAATATAGAAGAAATTCTTGATAGTGCCGGAAAACAATTCAGCTCTCTGGAATTAAATTTCGAGAAATTCGGATTTTTCCCGGATGAAAAACGGCCGCGAGTTTTCTTCGTAGCCACGGATAAGGAGGAAGAATTAAAGAAGATTTACTCGTTCCTTGAGGATAATTTACAAAAACTTGACTTCGTAAAAGAGGAAAGGTTCAAATCCCATATCACGCTGGCGCGTTTCAGAAGTCAGAGAAATACAGAGGCACTGAAAAAGCAGATAGAATCAATTGCAATAAAAGGTAAATTCCAGGCAAACGAAATAACTCTTTTTAAAAGTATCCTTAAACCCCAAGGCCCGACTTACGAAAAGATAGCCTCTGTGTTGCTTAAATAATAGAGCTTATTTCCCGCCAACGGACATTATTACTTCGCCTGTTTTTTTATCTATGAATACCCATAAATCTCCACCCTTAAGATTTCCCTCTGGAATAAGATGAATTAATTGGTAATCGCGGCCTTTTAATCGGGGGTATTCTTTTCTGGAGTAGTGGGCTAGGCCTTTTCAAGTTTTCCAGTCTTTTTGTTATAAAAATATTTTTTTTAACATTGTCGCCTCATATTTTTGTGGTTTTCTGATATCCGGTTTCTATTTAACAAATAGCCTGACGATTTGTAACATTATAAGCGCATAGACGCCGGCGGCTAAATCATCGCCCACAACGCCGAGGGCTCCGTTAAGGCGTTCGATTTTATCGATAGGCGGTATTTTAAAGGCATCGAAGATCCTAAAAAGGAAAAACGCAGCAGCAACAAAGCGGATATTATGAGGAATAAATAACAAGGGGATAAGCATTCCGCAAAAATCATCGATAACTATTTTTTTACAGTCTTTTTCCTGGAAAATTATTTCCGCGCGGGAACAAAGCAGGAAAGAAAGTATCAAAGTTACAATAAAGATAATAAAAAAAATAATCGGCGATTTTGTAATTAAAAATACACCTACTGCGGCGATTGAAGCAAGTGTTCCTCCAAAGAAAGGCGAATAGCCGATGCCAAAAAACGTGGTTATTATTATAGTAAGTTTATCAATTAAAGTTGTTTTTCCCATATTACTAATTATATTACTAATTATCGAATGGTAAAAGGGAAATAGCGAAGGGCGATTATTTTGGCCCCCCGCCCTTCTATCTTCATTGTTCTATTTTCGGTTCAAAAAGTCTTAATTGCGCGACGGTTAATCCAAAAATAACACACTCCTGAAAATAAGGTTACAGCAACAACATACCACATTATTACATAAGTTATTTTTTCGTAGAGAAACGACACAAAACTGTTTTGCGGAAATTTTTTAAATAAAAGCAACGCGATAAAGATAATAACTATTGCGGAAACTTGCGAAATTGTTTTATGTTTGCCCCATTTTTTTGCTTCTAAGACGCCTTCGCCTTTATTTAAAACATAGAGCCGTAAACCAGTAATTATAAATTCCCGTAACATTATCACGCTCACCATCCAGGCATTAACGACTACTTTAAGCTGCAGGAAGGCAAGGAAAACTCCTACAATAAGGATTTTGTCTGCTATAGGATCTATAAGCTTGCCTAAATCAGTAACAAGGTTATTCTTCCTGGCGAAAATACCATCCAATAAATCAGTTATGGAAGCAATGATAAAAATAATAAATGCAACCAATATTGAAGAAAAATCGTTCTTTAATATGGAGCCTATGCAGATAAAAGCAAGCACGATGCGCAAGAATGTTAAATAATTAGCAATATTCATGGTAATAAAATTCCAAATCCCAAATTTTCCACCAGAGGCGAGGCCGCCCACATATAAAAAATCATCGGTGACGGACAAGCACCAAATAAATTCCAAGTTCCAATGTTTAAATGATCAAAACGATTTATGTTTAGAGCATTGGAATTTTGGTCATTGGGATTCATTTGGAATTTGTCCTTCGACAGGCTCAGGACACCCTTGAGCGAGTGGAAACGAGTCGAAGGATTGGTGCTTGTTATTTGGAATTTCATTTTATATCCCAACTAAATCGTAATCGTAGCTGTCAATTATTTTCGCTCTATAAAATTCGCCGATTTTCAGCCTGTCTTTCTTCAGAAATACCGCGCCGTCAACTTCGTAAGCATCAAACTGGGTTCTTCCGACAAAAATATCATTTTCTTTTTCTTCGACCAGAACATCAAGCTCTTTTCCTAAAAATCTTTTATTGGCCTGGCAGGAAATATTTTTCTGCAAACTCATTAGCTCTTTGAAACGGCGTTCTTTTACTTTGTTGTTAACTTGCGGAGCCAGGTTATATGCCGGAGTTTCTTCTTCCCGCGAATAGGTAAATGCGCCGAGCCGTTCAAATTTTATATCCTGCATGAATTTTAAAAGTTCCTCAAATTCTCTTTCGGTCTCCGTAGGAAAACCAGCCATCAGTGAAGTACGTATGACGCATCCCTTGATAGTTTTACGTATTTTATCAATCAGTTCTGTAATTTCTTTTTTGGTTGTATTTCTATTCATCAATTTAAGAATCCGATTGTTTATGTGCTGAATGGGTAAGTCTATATATTTGCAAATCCGTTCTTCTTTTGCAATTAAATCTACGAGTTTATTATCAAGATGGCGCGGATGCGCATAGAGAAGGCGTATCCAGCGTATATTTTTTGTATTTTTTAATATTGCTTTAATAAGCAAGGTTAAATCTTCTTTTATTCTTAAATCTTTGCCCCAACTGGTAATATCCTGGCCAATAAGGTTAAGTTCTTTTATGCCTTTTTCATCAAGAGATTTTGCTTCTTTTATTATTTCGGCTAAAGATTTACTTGCCAGGTTCCCCTTAATAGAAGGTATGGTGCAATAGCTGCAATTATTCGGGCAGCCTTCGCAAATTTTCAAAAAATCAATATATGGAGGGAAAAGTTTTTTTCGTTCGTTGAGTTTCCGGCTAAATTTTTCCGCTCCCCACCACTCATCTACTTCGGGAAAAGATTTTTTCAATTTCTCATGATACCTTTCAACAAGGCAGCCAAAAACTAAAAGGCGTTTGATTCTTCCGTCCTGTTTTAATTTTACGGCTTCCCTGATGAAATCAACTGATTCTTCTTTTGCTTTATCGATAAAGCCGCAGGTATTTATGACAAGAGTATCGCAATTTTTAAAATCTTCTATATCGGTTAAGAAAATGTTTTCCTGCGCCAAAAAGCTATATCCTTTGTCAATAAACCTTTTAAGCACGGACTCGGAATCGTAAGTATTCCTGAAACAGCCAAGCGATATTATGGATAAACTTTTTTTGGACATGCCTCAAAACCTCCTTTAACCAGGTGCTTAGTATGCTATTTTGAAACTGTGACTCCAGAAGATGTTATTTTCAGGCTTTTTATTGATTTATGCGCGGAGGTCAAGGGCGGAAGGGCTTTGCCGTTAACTTCGAGATATACACTTGAGCCATCACTTATTCTAAACTCTATTTCTTTGTGGCCCTTCCAGGTATCGGACGAACCTCTCTTAAGTACTCCTTGAAATAAAAGTTTGCCATCGACTCTTACTTTTATAAAACAATCTTTTTTGGCGGTAAGCGATGCGGTTACATTTTTGAGGGTGTTTCGTGTTACAGTGATTTTACTAACCGGCTTTACGAATTTGGTAGCCGGTTTTCTGGGAGCATGAGAAATGGCTTTCGAAACAAACCTTATGAAGGCTAATAAAAATGGGAGGATAACCATAACCAGAATAACGTAAAATATAATTTTCTTAATCTGTGGCGGCAGTGGTTTTTTTTCAATTTTATGCTCCTGTTTTGGTTCTGGTTTGATTTTTTCTCTAGACATTTCCTGCCTATTTGGCGCCGGCCTGCCTTTTGGAGTAGCGCTTTTATTGATATTTTCTAAAGCATCCTCCAAATCTACTTTTAAAAAAGAGGCATAAATTTTTATGTACCCCTTAAGATACGCTGAAGCGATATTGCTCAAATTTCCCGACTCTATGTCTCTTATTACAGAGGGGTAAAGCTTTGTTTTCTCAACAACTTCCTCGATATTTAAACCGAGTTCCGTTCTTTTATTGCGAAGTTTTTCGCAGAGTTCTTCTATCTTCATTTCATACCGCCCCTTCTTTTTCTTTCAAGAATTCTTCAGGGTCTACCAGAATTTCCCGGGCCTTACTCCCGCAAAACGGGCCGACCACGCCTTGCTGCTCCATGAGATCAAGCAACCTCGCAGCGCGAGTATAACCCACGCGCAGGCGCCTTTGCAAAATTGAAGCTGAAGCTTGATGGGCTTGTAATATTGTCTTGATGGCTTCCTCTAAGAGTTCATCGCTTGAAACGTTCATCGCCGCTTTCTTCTCTCCTTCTAAAATGCCCTCTTCATAGACTGGCCCGCCTTGGGCTCTGATAAAATCAGTAAGGCTTGAAATATCTTCATCGTCGATAAGAGAACCTTGAGCGCGGATTAACTTTGGAGCGCCTGGTTTAAGAAACAGCAGATCACCTTTACCTAAAAGCTTCTCTGCACCCATTACATCTAAAACCGTGCGAGAGTCTACTTTAGAAGAAACTTTGAAAGAAATCCTTGCCGGGAAATTTGCTTTTATAACGCCGGTAATGACATCAACCGAAGGCCGTTGCGTTGCAAGTATAAGATGAATCCCGACCGCGCGCGATAACTGCGCGAGGCGTTGAATTGCGACTTCAATACTTTCCTTGGCCACCACCATAAGGTCAGCCAGTTCATCTACAATAATAAGTATAAAAGGCATTTTTTTGCCTTTTGCGTTATAAACATCGATATTTCTAGCCCCTTCTTCGGCAAGAAGATGATAACGCCTTTCCATTTCTTCGACTGCCCAATTTAAAGTAACAAAAGCTTTTTTTGACTCATATATAATTGGATGCAAAAGATGGGGTATGCCGGCAAAAGGCGCAAGCTCTACCATTTTAGGGTCAATAAGAATGAATTTCACTTCATCGGGCTTTGCCTTAAAAAGTACGGAAGTGATTATACTATTAACACAAACGGTTTTTCCGGAACCGGTAGTGCCGGCAATTAAAAGATGCGGCATTTCCTTCAGGTCGGCGATGACCGGGTTGCCGGAGACATCTTTGCCGATAGTTAAGGTAAGTTTCGAAAGGGCATCCCTGAATATTTTTTCTTCAAGGATTTCTCTTAAATATACAAGGTGCTTTTTCTCATTAGGCACCTCGACGCCGACCGTTCCTCTTCCGGGAAGAGGCGCAACGACCCTGACCGATGAGGATTTCATCGAAAGGGCAATATCGTCGGCAAGCGCGGAGATCTTTTGAATTTTTACTCCCGCGGCCGGCTCAAGTTCATACATCGTTACTACCGGGCCTTTTTGAACGCTTACCACTTTCGCTTCAACGCCGAAATCAGAAAGTGTTTCTTCAAGATTCTTTATGCTTGCCTCTATATCTTCCTTAACTTCACGATAGTCAAGTGAAGGCGGGATTTTTAAAATATTAATCGAAGGCAATTTGTAGGTACTTGGGTCAAATTTTTTCGTTTCTCCCTTTTCGATTTCTTCGATTTGTTTTTTAATCTCTTCTTTCTGGGTTCGTCCGCTTGAAACGCCTTTAACGTTGCTACTAAAGGCTGGCTCCTGGCTTATTTTGGGGGTGTACATTTTTATTTCGGGCTTTATTGCCGGCTTTTTGGCTGGCTCCTCTTCTTTGTCTTTATCCCTGGCCTTTCTCTCTTCTTTTTCTTCTTCGATTTTAACTTTTCTTTTTGTTGGCAGGGAAATTTCGCCTTCTGTCTTGCCCCTTAGCATTCTCGCTCTTATAAATCTGAATAAATGAACTGTAACAAAGCTTATTCCCTTAAAGAAATCAACAAAGAAAAAGCAGAAAAATAAAATACTCATTGACACAAGTGTCAGCCCAAGAACAATCAAAGAACCGGTGAAGCCAAGGTATTGCTGGCAAAATTGCGCCAGATAAAAACCGATTATTCCATTTGAATATTCCCAGCCCTTAGCATTGTTTGCAATGAGTATCCCGCTTAAAGCCGAAAGCGCGGTGATAAATATCAAGAAAGAAATTATGTCTATAGTTTTACTTTTACTTATTCCGTGAAAACGAAGTACTCCTGTCTCGTATAGGCCAAGGCACATAAGGCAGAAAGGAAGAAAATATGAGGCTCTTCCAAAAAGAAATCTTAAAATAAAAGCAAGGTAAGCTCCGAATATTCCTATTACATTATGGACTCCTGTTGATTTGGCAGCCGTTAGAAAAGCGATATCTTGCGAGGTATAAGAAAAGAGGCTTAAAAAAATTACGATGGACAAACCGATAAAAGTGAAGGCGTAAACAAAGGCACTATTTTTAAAAAGGCCGGAATCTAACTTCATTTGGCCTGTTTGATGCTTAGATTAATTCTTCCTTGATTATCGATACCTATGATTTTTACGGTTACGATATCTCCTTCTTTTAGAACTTCGCTGACATCTTTTACATAGTTTTCAGAAATTTCGGAAACATGCACCAGGCCTTGTTTGCCGGGAATAATCTCGCAAAAAGCACCAAAGTTAGTAATGCGTACGACTTTGGCTTCATAGATTTCGCCGGGTTCTATCTCTTTAGTCATGTTAACAATCTGCTTAACCGCTCTTTTTAGATTTTCCGCATCTTCGGCAACAACCGAAACTGTTGCGGTTTCATCATCTATATCTATGGTAACATTATACTCTGTACTTAAACGCCTGATATACTTGCCCCCCGGGCCAATGATGCTGCCAATTTTATCCGGATCAACTTTAACTGATTGGATCTTGGGTGCATACCTTGAGACGCTCTCTCGCGGAAGGGAAAGCGCGACGTTCATTTTGTCAAGAATAATTAGCCTTGCTTCTTTTGCCTGCACAAGGGCTTCTTCAAGCATTTTATAGGTCAAACCTGTAATTTTTATATCAAGTTGTATCGCGGTTATGCCTTTTTTGGTTCCGGCAACTTTAAAATCCATATCGCCGTAATGGTCTTCGACGCCGGCGATATCAGTTAAAACTTTATACTGCTCGCCTTCCGTAATTAATCCAAGGGCGATACCGGCTACCGGAGCTTTTATGGGAACACCGGCATCCATCAAAGATAATGTTGAAGCGCATACTGTCGCCATGCTGGATGAACCGTTTGATTCCAGAATTTCGGAAACCACTCGTATCGTATAGGGGAATTCTTCTTTGGAAGGAAACATTGGAAGAATAGCTTTTTCCGCTAGCGCACCATGGCCGATATCCCGGCGGGATGGGCCGCGCATCGGTTTTATCTCGCCCACACTAAAAGGCGGAAAGCTGTAATGCAACATAAAACGCTTTGTTTTTCTGCCCTCAAGAGCCTCGATGGCTTGTTCGTCCGCGCTTGAACCCAAAGTTATAATTGCCAAGCTTTGAGTCTGCCCGCGCGTAAAAACGGCAGAGCCATGCGTGCGCGGCAATGCTCCAACCTTACACTCTATCGGCCTGATTTCTTTTAAGGAGCGGCCGTCCGGCCTTTTATTCTCTTCGACGATTTTCTTGCGGACGAATTCCTCTTCAAGCGCAAAGAACACATCTTTTACTTTTTGGCAATCGGTTTCCGGATTATTTTTCAGCAATTCTTCGCAAAGGTTGGCAAGTATTTTATCTATACCTGCCTCTCTTTCTTCTTTCTTGACAATGCCATAAACCGACTCAAGTTCAGTAAAAATTCTATCTTTCAATGTGTCAGACAACTGGCTGTCTATTTCAAACAAAGGAACCTCTTTTTTCTTTTTACCGACGGAATTGCGCAGGTTTTTCTGGGCTAAAACGATTTCTTTGATGAAAGGCGCGGCAAATTTTATCGCCTCAAGGACATCCTCTTCCGAAACCTCATTTAAGCCTCCCTCAAGCATTACGACATCATCCTCCGTACCTACTACCACTAAATCCATGACCGACTTTTCCCTTTCTTCGAAAGTAGGGTTAATGATGAGACTGTCGTCAATTTTACTTATCCTTACTGCGCCGATTGGATTATGGAAAGGAATATCGGAAATAAATAAAGCGGCGCTTGCGGCATTGATTGCTAAAATATCGGCATCATTTTTGCCGTCACTTGATAAAACCATAGCAACAATCTGGATTTCGTGGGTAAGGCCGTTAGGAAAAAGCGGACGCAGCGGCCGGTCGATAAGGCGCGCGGTAAGTATCTCTTCGTCTTTGGGCTTTCCTTCTCTTTTAATAAATCCGCCGGGAATTTTACCCATGGCGTAAGTTCTTTCCTGGTATTCGACGGTTAGCGGCAGGAAATTTTCGGTTTCTTTGGGATTTTTTGACATGCAGGCTGTCGCAAGCACAACGGTATCGCCATAAGAAACCAGACTGCTTCCGTTAGCCTGTTTAGCCCAGTCTCCAGTAGAAAATTTGAGAGAATTTTTTCCCAAATTGGGGATAGATGCGCAAAAACCCATTTTATTTAAGGTTAAGTTCCTTTGTGACTCCCTCGTACCCTTTAGGGTCTTTTTTCTTGAGATAATTGAGAAGACGCCGGCGTCTTCCTACAAGCATAAGAAGACCGCGGCGGGAATGGAAGTCTTTTTTGTGCTTTTTAAGGTGCTCTGTCAGGTAAGTAATCCTTTCGGTAAGAAGAGCTACCTGTACTGAAGCAGAGCCGGTATCCTGGGGATGCTCCTTAAATTTTTCGATTAAGTTTTTCTTTTTGCTTTTTGCCAACATAATAATATATTACCTTTTTCTTGTTTTTCTGTCAACCCTTGGCTTTTCTATTGAAAAATAAGGAAAGGTAAGTTTGCCGATAGCCCGTTCTTCGAAGCCCTCGTCAGTAGTTTCAATTTAAGAAGGGCGAAGAAGAAAACTTAGCGACGTAGACAGAAATCTTAATTAAAAAAATTATAGCAGAAATTCCGTTTAGGGTCAATTATTTTTATTATTTTTTCTTAACGTGCTTTCGGGCAATGGTTTACGTCTACACCCTCTACTGTTTCCTGACACCTGTTCTCTGAATTATGCCTGCCCTTGTGTATATTGCGAAAGCTGTTTTATTCGCTTAAGCATATTCGGGTGGGTGCTGAAAATCTCCATAGCTTTATCGGCAAATGACAATTTTATATTTTTCTCAGCCAAACTGCGTAGTTCATAGGCATCTATCGTCCCGCTTTTATCTATGTCAAGTTCGGCTAAATCAGAGATGTCTCTTCTTGCCGTTGAGACGTCATTTACAAAAAAAGCCCTTACGCCCTCTACCTCTTTTAGGTTCTCTTTCGGCGTTTTTGCCGCCCCATAAACAAGCTTGTATAATGCTGTAGCCATCACCGAAGGCGAGTTACCTAATTTTATAGATCCCTTATCTGCGAAGTATTCTCTAATGCGCGATGCATACAATACCAGAAGGTTGGTGATAAGATAAAAGAAAAAAGCTGCGATGCCTATCAATGCCGCATAATTGCCGCCCCCTTCGCGCCTGCGTGAATAAGAGCCGAAAAAAGTGAAGCGATAGAAAATATAATACAGAATAAGAGGGATAACTGAAAGTAAAGTTATAAAAATGACGTCTTTGTTCTTAAGATGAGTCAACTCGTGCCCTAAAACAGCCTTAAGCTCTTCTTTGTCCAATAAATCCATAATACCCTTGGTAACGCAGACTCTTCCGTCTTTTGCGCTTCTGCCAAAGGCAAAGGCATTGGGTATATTTATGTAGGATATTCCTATTCTTGGCGTGGGTATGTTTGCTTTTCTTGCCAAATCTTCAACCATTTCAAAGAGCCATGGCGCTTCTTCTCTTTTTACATATTTTACCTGCATCGACATTTCTACGATTTTCGGGCCGATTAGGTATTGAACGAAAATCATGCCGAAAGCAAGTAGTATTTGGGGCAGGAATCCGCTGATACCGCTGTAATACATGATCAGCGAAGCAATGGCATAGAGAATACCAAAAAGTATAATCACCAAAAGCGACATTCTTAATTTGAGTGAAAACATATCTGCCTCCTTTTATTTAAACTCTAAACACTAAACTTTTCCGCCACCGATATTTTTTATACGTGGGCGGACCAGCCTCTGGCGGGAAATCCTAAACAAATCCAAAATACAAAATGTTTTAAATTTTGAGTTTCGAGTTTGTCCTTCGACTCTACTATAGTTCGCTTGAGGATGGCAAGCAAGCCTTTAGGCGAGCCGAACCATTTAGAGTTTAGGGTTTCGAGTTTAAGAATTAGCGGTTCTCTTCTGTATTATCAGAATTCTTATCGAATTCCTTTACAATCTTTCTTACTTCCAGTTCGGTAGTTTCTATTTTTTCGCGGCATAATTTTATGAGCTCAACCGCGCGTTTTACCTTTTCGGAAAGCTCATCTACATCTATTTTTTCGGATTCTAAATCCTCTAAAATGGCGTTTAATTCACCTACGGCCTCGCTGTATTTTATAGCTTTTTTACCCATTATAATGAGCACATCATTTTTTCAAGCACGAAGTGCGCTGAAAAAATGATGTGCGAATTACCCCCGAACAATGAGACTTGCACTTTTTTAGACTTACTGTCTAAAAAAGTGTTTAGTCGAATTGTGAAGGAGCTAGTCACCGCTATCTTTCATTCCTTTGTTTTTTACCTCCGAAGTTATTTCGCCTTGGTAAAGAACGGTTTTTATCATATCATTTTCCTTTACATCGTCAATAGATTTTATGGTCCGCTTATCTTTTAAAGTTATGGAGTAACCTCTTTTCAAGACATTATGCGGATTAAGCAATCTAATTTTACTTTCCTTATGTTTTAATTCATCGTTTGTGCTTTTAAAAATTGTATTTAAGTGCAGCTTTAAAACAGAGACGTTTGCGGCCAGTCCATTATTTTTTAATTCCAGGAAACGCCTGGTAAAATTTTCGACGGTGACTTTTTGCGAAAGCAGTTTTTCTTTATGACTGCGTAGATATCTTGGCACTGCGGAATCTATTTTTACCGCCGTAGTTTCAAGAGCATTCTTTGAGTCCTCAAGCAAATCTTCGGCATAAATACCTACTTTTTCTTCAAGATTAGCCAAAGAGTCAAGGAAGCCGCTGATGCGTTCAACCAGAAACTGCGCGCCTTTGGTTGGAGTTTTTACAAAAGTGTGTGCGGCCATATCGGTGATTGAAGTATTTATTTCATGACCAATTGCTGATATCAGTGGAAATCTCAAGAAAGCAACGGTTTCGGCGATTTTTTTGTTATCAAACCAGCTTAAATCCGCAGTCGAACCTCCACCCCTTGCAATCATAATCACATCAAGTTCATCCTCGGATAATTTATTGAAAAAATTAAGCCCGGAAACAACATCTCTCTCGACAAATTTCCCCTGCATATAGCAGTCATAAACAAGAATTTTGAATCCGTATCTGCTTTTCTTAAATTCATCAATAACATCGTGATAAGCTGCTGAATCCGGAGAGGTTATTAAACCAACCCTTAAAGGGACCAAAGGCATCGGCATCAATTTATTTCTTTCGAGCAGGCCTTTAACTTTTAACTCTTCAATTATTCTCTGCCGGCTCTGCGCCATCTTGCCGAGAGTATAAACTGGGTCAATATCTACGACGGTCAAGCTAAAACTTCCTGTCTTTACGTATAAATCCACCCGGCAAAGAAGCTTGACCTCGATGTCTTTGCGTAATTCGAATGCGCCATTTGTTTCTTTTATTTTTTTATCGATTTGCGGCCGGACATTTTCAAAAATCACGGCTTTAGCCTGGGCGATTATTTCGCTGGCGTCTTTATGTTTTTGAATGAGATTCAAATTGATTGTGCCTCTGTCTCTTAAATCCTGGATTTCGCCGCAAACCCAGACGTAATCCGGAAACTGGTCGCGGATGAGCTTGCGCACGGTTGAATTAAGCTCTTGAATCGTATAAACTTTTTCCATCTTAAATAAACTATCCATCTTTATATTTTTTTAAGTTTGGTTCCAAATTTAATCTTAAACAGGACAAATATAACTATCAGCGAAGCAATAGTAACGGTCGAAAGCATTTCGAGAAAATTCTGTAAATTATTTCCGGCTACAGACTGGCACCCCCAGCTTGAAACAACAAAGGAAAGAAATGTCAGTAGGGAAACGGTTTTATCCCGTAAGAATCCGTTTTGAATAAGGTAATACGTAATTACCAGGTAAGCAAAAAGAAGGAATGAAAAATTAACCAACCAAGCATTAGGATTGAATAAGGCCATACAAATTAAAAGTAATGAGTAATCCAGGGTTTGCCCGGCATTGCCTCTTGAGATAAGGATAAAAAGATAGATTAACCCGCCTAATATTGCGCTAAGCGCCAGCGCCTGATTAAAATCAAGGTTTGCCAGCGGCTTATATGGGGAATCTTTACTGAGGCTGCGCAAGATGAGCGAATAGAGAGATTGATTTTTTGTATCATACCATGAACCTTTATCCAGAGAAGTTTCGCTGATGGAAGGTAGCCACTCTTTTAAATAATTCATTTGCTTTTGCGGCCCGACATAGAGAGCCGGAAGCAAACAATAAAGGATGGTAAAAATAATTACGAGCAGGGCTAATTTTATTTTTTTTCGAAAGACAAAATAAGGCAGAAGTATCACTGATGTGTATTTAAACATAAACGATAAAGCAATCAATGCGGCAGATAGAATATTCTTTTCTTTTCTTGCAAAATAAAAACCGGCAATAACGAGCGCGAGGATCATAATGTTCACCTGACCGGAATCCAGCACCGCAAGTATGAAACGGGAAGTAAAAAGTACGGGCAGAAAATAAAAGAGTACTTTATTTTTGAAACTGGTATCTTCTTCGAAAATAAGCCGCTTCGCGAGCCGGCAGATAATTATCAGCAAGACGAAACTTATGGTAAAAAACACCAGGCTCGCGGTTTTTTGCGGGATAAATGCAAGCGGCGAAATAAGCATGGCAAACATCGGCGAATATTTAAAAGGCGTGATTGACTCATCCGGCCTTGCATAGATATCTTCTTTCGCTAAAAACCTCTGGGCAGTGGCATAATAAACCCGGAAATCGCAATAATGCCTTTTAGGTGCACGGTGCATGTAACGTAAAAATAAGGCAATAAATGCGATAGCGATTAATGCGTAAGCAATGTTTCTTTTTGTGGTGAATTTCATAAATGTAGTTTGTAGTTGGTAGTTTGTAGTTTGTTTAAAGAAAGTTGTGAGATTTTAGTTTAACCAACTACCAACTACAAACTACCAATTTACTTAATTAGTTTTTGGTTTATTCTTTTTCTCCAATTCCCTGTATTTTGCGTAACTCGTAATCTGGTAAAGCGAGGCAAAGTAGGCAATCATAAAACCAATGAAACCATCACGGTAACCTTTTTTGGCAATAAAGGTGCGGATAAATCTATCTAATACTCTCCAGACAGCGTGGAAAGTATTCATTTTATAGCGGGCTTTTTTGGAATTTTCTAGGGAAAGTTTATACCATTTTTGAGCTTCGAAAGTTGTCTGGTTGTTAAGCTTTCTTAAAAAATCTGCCCAATCGCGGTAGGTATAATGGATAAGATCTTTGGATAAATGGCCGCATTCCCCTGTAAGATTTGCCCGCGGATGGACTTCGACCTCTTCCCATTTGAATTTGTCTTTACGAAAGAGTTTTATCTGCGCCGAAGGATATAATCCTCCCCAGCGAATCCAGTAATCGCCGATGAAATTCCTGCGCGGGATGGTAAAAGCATTTTCTTGGGGACTATCGGCAAGTAATGCATTAATTTCTTCCTTAAGCTCCTGCGTTGGCCGTTCATCCGCATCCAGGCTTAAAACCCATTCATTTCTTGCTTTTAAATACGCCCAATTACGGTGGCGACCTTCAACGTCCATTTTCTTAATAAATACTGTAGCCCCTAAGCTAGTTGCTATTTCCACGGTATTATCAGAACTTTCGTCATCCACAACAATAATTTCATCAGCCCAATCATTTACCGAAAGTAAACAGTCTTTTATCCGGCCTGATTCGTTTTTAGCAAGAATTACTGCTGATATTTTAACCTTTTCCATAGATATAGATTATATTTGTCTTTAAGTGTTACCGCAAGTAAATTCAACTATGTCGTTTATCCTCTGCATAAAACTTTCAATATCTTTGCCTCCCACTATAAGCGATTCGGTATTAAACGGGCTCCATCTTTTTGAATTTGAAATATTAAATAGCCCGACAACCGGCCTTTTTAACATTGCCGCAAGATGCATCGGGCCCGAATCAAGCCCGATAAATACCGAGCAATTATGTTTTAGGAAAGCGGCCAGGTTGCGGATTTTTAATTTCCCGGTAACATTATTTACGGGAAGGCCTTTTGTAAACTTAAGGCTTTCCTCTACTTCTTCTGGACCTCCGATAATAACAATATTATTTCTATTTTGTTTTTTTAAGGCAATAATTAATTCTTCCCAGAATTTTTTTTCTATTTTCTTTCCGGTATTAGAACTAAAAGGATGCAGGACAATATATTGCTTTTTAATGTCCAAATTATTTTTGAGAAACTCCAAACTTTCTTGACTGTCTGGATTTAAATCTATATCCGGAATAAAAACCTTCGGGCACAAAAGCTTGATTAAATCCAAATTGTATTCTACTTCATGTTTCTGCGCTTCTTGCTTCCTGTCTTTTATTTTTACATTCAGACAGAAACCCCATTTTCGGTCATAGCCGATGCGCGTTTTCACCCGCGCAAGCAAAGCTGCCAGGTGGAATTCTTTTCTGGGGTTAAGAATTACAACGCAGTCGATATTTTCTTTTTTTAAAATTCCTGTCAGCTTAAATGTTTCAAGCCATCCGGAAAGCCCTTCTTGGTATTCCAGAAAATGGTCTATAAAATCGGCGCCCGAAGCCAGTTCGATATTTGGTTTTTTTGCGAGAAGAAATATCTTGCTTTGCGGAAAATTTAACCTGGTAAGCTTTAGCACCGGAAGGCTCAGAAGAAATTCTCCAAACCTGTCGGAACGGATAAAAAGGATATTCTTGCAGACTCTAGCCATGCAGCTTTTTTATAGAAAGGAGATCCAAGAACATTTTAAACGAATCGCTTATGGGATTTACCCTGCTGGTTGCCGAATTAGTCCAGGTTACCGGAACCTCTTTTATCTTGTAGTTATTTTTTTGTGCCAGATATAGCATCTCCACGTCAAATCCAAACCTCTCTATTTTAACTTCTCCGGCAATTACCCTTGCGCATTGGCCGCGAAACAGTTTAAAGCCGCACTGGGTATCATGGATTCCTCTTAAAACAAAAATCTGCACCAGGAGGTTAAAAATTTTTCCCATTGTTTCCCGATAAAATGGCTGGTGCACCGCAATATTTGCGCCTTTAGCGCTGCGCGAGCCTATCACGACATCGTAGCCGTTTGTTAAATAGCCCAGCAGCCTATCCAGTTCTTCAATGGGCGTGGAAAAATCCGCATCGCTAAAAAGCACGTATTCGCCTAGCGAATGAAGAATCCCTTGTTTTACAGAAAACCCTTTGCCTTTGTTTTTTCCGTTTGTCAGGAAAATTAGTTTTCCCGCTTTTGCCAGCATACTTTCCAGAATAGTTTCTTTTGTTTTATCGGTTGAGCCATCGTCAATGATGATCACTTCGTAATCATAATTTTTACTGCTTAAATAGTGATGTAAACTTTCCAGACTGCTTTTAAGCCTTTCTTCTTCGTTATATGCCGGAATGATTATAGAAATAAACATATTCTTATTTTATACCGCAAAGCCGCAAAATGTCGCAAAAAACGTAAAGGATTTTTTGCGCCTTTACTCACTCTGCGCTTCTGCGGTTTAAACCCCTAAGATAATTATCCAGAGAAAATACGTAAGCGCCAAACACCCAGAAAAGCGTAGTTAGGACCAACGAATAAAGATTGTTATCAAATGTCGTATGGATTAAGAAAGCAATATATCCGCAAAGAGCAGCCAAGAGAATCATGCCGTACGGGCTTGTTCCTATCTTCGCCTTTAAATTACTAATTGCCCTTACAATAATTATCAACGGAATAGCCAAAAATATTATTAAGCCGATGATGCCGGTTTCAGCCCACATTTGCAAATAGGAATTATGCGCATAAAATCCTAGCGGACAATTTGGCGGCCGGTATTTTTCGAAATTCTTCATGAAGGTGTTTATCCCCGAACCAAACACAGGGTGAGCCTTTATCATCTGCCAGGTACCTTTTAATAAGAGCATTCTTTCGCCCACGCTTTCTACTTTAGGCTTAAGTAACCCCTCGACCCGATGTATACCCTGAGGCGAAAGCAAAACAATAATGACTGCTACAATGGGTATGAGAGCGAGTATTTTTTTCCTGTATAGGCTGAAGAAGAAAATCATTGCCATAATAAAACCAATCCAGGCACCACGGGAAGAAGTTCGGATAAGGCAATAAAAACCGGTTAAAAAAACAGCTATGAGAATAGTGCGTAATTTTGAAGGGATTCCCTTTTTTAAAAATAGAAATGTGAGCGGAAGAACGGTTATAATATAGGCGCCAAAATCGTTTGGATGGATGAATGAAGAATACATTCTGGACAATCCATCGGATATAGTATTATGCTTGAAGATATCGAAACCGAAGACGCTTTGGAAAAGGCCGTTAAAAAAAGTAAGCGCCGAGGTTGCGATTAGCACCCAAAAGAATCTTACCATCCGCTTATTATCCCGTAAAAAAAAATCAGTTAAGGCAAAATATAGAAAAATATATTTTGGTATCCTCGAAAACCCTCTGAGGCTGTCTTTAAAATAATCGCTGCGTAAAAAAGACAGGAACGAGACGGCGAATAAAACACAAAGTAATATGCCAATTGGAGATTTCAAAAACTTTATATCCCGTGAGATAACTGTTTTTATCAGAAAGATAAAAATTATCCAGTAAGAAGCCACCTCCGTCGGAGCGTTGGCTATGGTAATGCCCAAGGCAAGTACGTAGATGAAAAATTCGGTAATATAATCGAGTTTTTTAATCAGCATATCGAGCTCCTATTGTTTTTTCCGCGGGAATGAAAAAATAATTGCTGGTTTTGATAATCTTATCATGCAAAATGAATTTTCCATCCCGGTAGGTAAATATTTTATAAGAAATACTTTTCAGGAAATCCTCTATTTCGGATACTTTATAATTATATTCCGACATCGCGCCTATATCAATCTCGCAAAGGATGACCGGCCGGCATCTTTTTATATAATTTTGCGCGCCCTTAATTACACGAATCTCTGAGCCTTCCGTGTCGCATTTTATAAAATCAGCCCATTCCACCTCGTTATCCAAGCAAAAATCATCAATTGCCGTCATCTTAACCGGTTCGGAGATTGTATTGTTTTCGTTGGTGTCGGATATAAAAGCCATGCAAGTGCCGATTTTTCCGTTTTGCTTTATCGGTAAATGCAGATTAATTGTGCCTTTTTTGTCCGAAACCGCCAATTTATAGATAAAGACATTCTTGAGGCGATGGAACCATTTTATGATGCCTAGTACCTTAAAACTGTAACTGCCCGGTTCAAAACAAACCACTTTACCTTTTTTGCCGACCGCTTTTGACATCGGAAGGGCGTATCTGCCGAATGCCGCGCCGATATCTATGCATGTCCATCCCGGCTTAACTATTTCTTTCATCGCCCAAACATCTGTTTCAAATTTTGTGCCTTTTAAGTTCCGCCGGATAGTTTTGGCGGCTGTCATAAACGGGCTGATATAGTTATAATAAAGATTGAAAAGAAAATTATGCTTCATAAACTCAATACGCGTTTTTCAATGCAAAAAAAGAAAGGAAAATTATTTTTAAATCAAGCCATATCGACCAGTTTTCGGCATAATATAAGTCGCACTTGATTCGCTCTTCCATGGGTGTATTTTGACGCAAACCGTGCACCTGTGCCCAGCCGGTGATACCTGGCTTAATGTGGTGGCGGCTCATGTAGCGCGGGATATCGTCCTTAAATTGCTCGACAAAATAAGGCCTTTCCGGCCGCGGGCCTACAAGGCTCATCTGGCCGGCCAACACGTTAAATAATTGCGGTAACTCATCAATATTAGTTTTGCGCAGGAATTTTCCTAATCTAGTGCAGCGTTCATCGTCTTTTTTCACAAATACCGGCCCGGTGGTTTTTTCTGCATCCTCGCACATAGTGCGGAATTTATAAATCTTAAAAATCCTGCCGCCTTCGCTGATTCTTTCCTGCAGGAAGAAGACCGGCCCTTTTGAATCGCGTTTTATAAGAATAGAGACTATAAAAAATACCGGCGAACATAAAATTAAACCTGCCAAGGAGCCGAAAATATCGATAGTTCTTTTTAAAAAACGGTTATAAGTAAAATTCAATGACGATTCTTTTATTTTAATTAGATTTAGCCCTCCGGCATTTTCTAATTCGAATTGCTGGACCATTACATCGAGGAGTTCCGCTACTATTTTAAAAGTACTCATCATTTTTTCCGATATCAAAATAATATCTACTACCCTCTGCCGGGGAAGCGCCAAATCGGCAAGAATTACTTCATCCGGTTTGGTTTTTTCTAAAATTTCTTCAAAATCATCTATATAGCCGAGATCCTTCATGTCCGTAACTTGCTGATCGTGCCTGCGGGTAGAAATAAAACCGGTAATTTCCCCGTAGGATTTAAAATATTTTTCCTGTTTCTTTAAGGCTTCTATGCTTTCGGGCTTGCCTACTATTATTATTTCTTTTTTTACTTTTGGCAGAATGTTTTTCCGGTAAAACAGGTACCAAAAATAACGCGAGCCTACCAAGAGAAATATCAAGCTAAACCAGATAATAAAAATCAATAAACGCGAATAACTCACTTCTCTGTAAAAAAATGTTCCGGCAAACATAAAAAGCATGGTAATGCATACGCTTTTTACAAGAGAAAAACTCTGGTCGATGAATTTCTTGGCCGGTTGCGGTTTATAAAGGCCGCGGCGGTTGATTATGGGGATAAGCAGCGCCTCAACAAAGAGCAAAGGGAAAATATAGTTATTTATCACGGGTATGCCTAAAGGCGTGGGCAGGAAACCGGAATAGAAACGAAAAAGATAAGAAAACAGGAACGCGAAAAGCACTACCAGAAAATCATTAAAAATTAGCACCCCGCAAAAATAAATGTTAACCCGTTTTTTACTTAGCCTATTTAGCATGGAAAATATTGCCCAATTTGTTTGTAATTAACGCCTGGATATTATTTTTAAAAATCTGCCTAGAAAAACGTAAAGCGTTTTGTCTTATATGTTCCGGAGAAAATTCTCTCTCTTTTGTTTCGAATTCGTTTATCGCCTCAATAAGCGCCTCTGGCTTCTGCTCTCTAAAAAATATACCTGTCGGATGTAGATTTTTAGAATTGCCGTTTAAAGGAATAATTGTTTCCTCCACTCCTCCTTTTCCGTAAGCAATGACCGGAAGGCCTGTGCTTTGCGCTTCCAGCGGCGCGATGCCAAAATCTTCTTCGGCCATATAGACAAAAGCTTTGGCTCTCTGATAAAGATTAAGCAGTACATTATTACTTACCCGGCCTAAAAATTTTATATTATCTGAAAGCTTTTGCCTTTGAAGCGATTTTTGTAAATTGCCATCACCAACAATGATTATCTTTTTGTCCGGCATACTGTTAAATCCTTTTATTATAACATCTACGCGCTTATAAGGCACTAATGCTGAAACAGAAAGATAAAAATCGTCTTTTTTAATGCTATTATCCATAAAAAAGCTATCGACATCTACAGGCGGATATATAACTTTTGATTCGCGTTTATAAATATCTTTTATCCGGTTTTTAATCGTGTCGGAAATAGCCACAAATTCATCCACCCTGTCTAAAGTAGCTAAATCCCATTTTTTAAGATTATCGCTTACACTTTTGACGATTACCTTTTTAAAAAGTGGGTATCCACCAAAATAATCTTCAAAAAAAGACCAGACATAACGCATGGGCGTATAGCAATAACAAATATGAAATGCTTTGTCGGCTTTTTTTGCGCCTTTTGCGACAGAATGGCTTGAGCTTAAAATAAAGTCATAATTTTTCAAATTGAAACTCTCAATCGCTTTAGGGAATAAAGGAAGATAATTCCGGTAGAATTTTGAGGATAGCGGCAAATGCTGTATAAAGGAAGATTTTATCGGCAAACGGCTTATTGTGGGCGATACCGAGCCTTTATTATAAAGTAATGTAAAAATATCCGCCTGGGGGAAAAGCTCGCAGAAAACTTCAAGGCATTTTTCTCCCCCGCGCATACCTTTAAGCCAATCGTGGATTATCGCAATTCTCATTATGCAATACCCAATAATTCTTTATATATATTTATTGTTTGATCGGCGGTGATTTTCCAATCAAATCTTTGTATATTTTTTAAGCCTTTTTGGATAAAAAATTCCCGGGAAGCAGTATCGGTCAGAATCTTATGTAAAGCATTTACCACCTCATCTATTGAACCAGGCGAAACCGCATAAACACTATCCCCGCCGATCTCAAGATGCGGGTCTATATTACTGCAGACAACGCTCAAACCGCATTGTTGCGCTTCCAAAAGCGTTAAACCAAAACCCTCATGAAGTGACAGATTGCAAAAAACTGAAGATAAATTATAGATTGCGGCAAGCTCTTTGTCGTCCGGAACTTGCCCGATATATAAAATATTCTTTTTCTGAAAATCAAAATAATGGCTTAGCTTACCCACAATAACGAGCCAAGCGTCGGGAATCTTTTTTTGCAGCGCCGAAAAAGCCTCTAAAAGCATTTTAATATTTTTATGCCTGCGGATGCTTCCCACGTAAAGAATAAATTTCTCGGGCAATTTATATTTTTTCTTTACCTCGCCTAAATAGTGTTTATCTTCGATTTGGGAAAAATGCTTCTCCACACCTTCATGGACAACATGCATATTCAATCCTTTCTGACCGTAAATTTTTTCAACTGTATTTTTTGTAGAATGTGAAACGCATATAATTTTTTTTGCCGACTTTAAAATTCTCTCAACCATAAATTTCATATATACGGAAGCAAACTTTTTGCTCGCTCCTTGAGGATAGACAATATGGACAAGATCATGTATCGTCACTACCAGATTAAACTTTGCTAAAACGGGAATATTATAATGAGGAACATGCAGGATGTCATGACCAATCGTTTTTTTAAGGTGCAAGAAGCCCAGCTGCTCTTGCGTTGAATAAATCGGGTAAGTGAAATCTATTATCTTGTCATGGCTGCCCAAGTGTTTTTCTATGTAAACCTTATTTCCCAGAAGGTGCAATTCTATGTCATCCCTTTTCTTAAATTCAGATAGAAGGCATTTTATGTAGCGTCCTATCCCGGGATGTTCGATCATTCTTGCATCAAAAAATATCTTCATAATTTATTCCTTAGCCTGCGTTGTTTTGTTAACATTATGATTGCCAGTTACTCCTGCCCGTATTGCTTTCGAACGCAGATATTGTTTAAGCGCGGAATGTTTCAGCAATTTTGAAGCTTGTCTTCTTAAATAAGAATTAGCAAATACTATCCGCACAAACCATATGACTAAAGAATTGAATACATGCTTAAGTTTAAAAATCAGTAGTCTGAAGGCCAATATCGTTTTTTGAAATGGCCAAACAACAGCCGGCGTTTTATCGGTATAAGCCATCTTTAATTTTTGCTCTATAAGATAGCTATTAAATGATAACGTGGTATTAACAGCTTTCTCTATAGATTCCATCCACTCCCTCCGTGAAGATTTCTCTGTAATTTGAGTATTCTTTTCCAATTCTTCAAGCTGTATAAATAAATCGAGTAGTAGCTTAAAACTCCATTTATCTATTGGAGTTGACCAAAAAACATATAGCCAGTTTTGATAAGGTTGTTTAAGTTTGTATTGGGTGGTAGCTTTTATGTGCCTCAAGCAAGAAAACTTTATTTCTCTATTCGTAATTTCATAAACAAATATAAAAAAAGCCAGAAAGATGCCACCGGATGACCACACGCAATCTTTTTTTTCGTTAGTGATCGAACCGTAATCGATCAAGCTTGCTTTACCGCTTGGGCTAATAAGTATATTCCATACCCGTAAATCGTTATGATAAAGACCGACGGATTCAAGCGCCACAAGCTGTGCTAAAATATCTTTCAGGATGCGTTTAATATCATAAACTTTACCGCTACATATTCTATCAACCAACAGCTCTCCCGGAAGCAACTCGCGTATGAGCCATGATGTATGCTCATTCCTCCCATGCTGTAAGAGGCGGGGCGCATTAAAACCTGGCGGCGGATTAGACAAAAAGTTAATTGTATTATTATATTCCTGAAGGTTTTCTTCGGTACGTTTAGGCTGATCCAAATCAAACATCTTTATATAGACCCTGTCACCAAAAAAGTAATGACGCGTGCCATGGTGGACACCGTGCGCAAAAATGTGCGATTCTGTCTGCCATTTGTCGAACCTCCCGATAGAACCGCCAAGGAACCAATAATGATTACTGGCAAAATAAAGCGGCCGATTAATTTTCGAAAGGTGAGTTCCGTGTTCAGCAAGTTTGTTGACAAAAGCGAAACCCTTCAGCAAGGAGCGTATATTTTTTGGCTGCGAAGAAGCCCAATACAAAGGTTCGGTATTTAAGGCTAATTCAAAAATACCCACAAATATTTTCCCGGCAAGTTCCGAAAGCATCTTCTGTACACTGTTTGCACCTATTTCATAAACAAGATGGTGAAACACGCTTAGACCAAGGACCAAATCATATTGGTCGGCGGAAATTTTAGGCAAAATATTTTCAATACGCCCATGCTCAAAAGTAACCTTATATTCGAGATGTTCCTCTCTAAGCGTCTGGCAGACGGCAATGTTCTCTTCTAAATAATCGATGCCATGAACTATTGCACCAATTTTAGCCAAGCTAAAAGTCAAATATCCTTGAGCGCAACCCAGATCAAGCACATTCAGCTGACGGCCCAAGCGTTCTCTAAGCAGTTCATAGATCCCAGCGATGTGCAGAATTCTATCTTTGCATCCGCGCGAGACAATGCCGGAGAATTCGGGATGACCGAAAATAGGCTGATACATCTCCGGCAGAGCTTTAACTGATTTGAAAAGTAAATTATCCATCGTTTTTTATAGTGAACTCTTCTTTTTTAACTTTGCCTTCATAGTTTTAATAAATACGTTAAAAATGCCGGTTTCTTTATTGATAATATAAAATAAAGGGAGGGACGCAATACAACTAATAGCCATTTTAATGCCTGTTTCCAAATAAAGGCTCATACCACTTATAAAATAATCGCACCCAATTACAACAACTATGATATAAAGCAGCGGCCACATAATTTTAAAAATAAACGTGGATATTCCCTTGATACCGGCAAAATGCTTCATCACATATATTAATGTTATCATAAAGATAAAAAAAGAAGAAACACTTGTCGCAATTGATACTCCGTTTATGCCAAACCCATTTTTAATAAAAATATAATTCAGCCCAGCGTTGATAATGATAGCGGCTAAACTTATGGGGATAAGCCTTGCCTGCTTGCCGATGGTTATTAAAAATTGCCCGGATTGGGGCGAACAGGAAAGGAAAAAAGTGCTTAAAAGCATGATCTGTAGCGCCACAACTCCTTGAGTATATTGCGGCAATATGATTTTCACAAACAATGGGCTTATTAAATAAATGATGCCGAGTATCGGCGGCAATAAATAGGATAAAACCAGGGTTGGTGCAATAACGAATTTTTTTATATCGCCGATATCCTTATTTTTACTATAAACCTCCTGAAGATGCGGTATAGCAACTACGCCTAATCCGGTGGAAAGTCCGGAAATATAATTCCTTCCCATAACGGCTACGCTGTAATAACCGACAAAAGTCAGGTTCATCATGCTAGCGATCATTATACGATCTAAGCTTTTCAAGATCTCGCCTAAAAAGCCGTTCAAAGAAAGCGGCAGGCCGAACATCACTAATTCTTTCAAGCGTTTAAAATTGAAGTTAAAATTTATATTGTATTTTGTCGATATGTGCACGAATAACGTATTTAACGCCGCCAAAATAGATATAGCGACATATAAGCCATAGATCTTAAACTGCCTTACAAGTAAAAATACCAGCAGCAAATTTACTACGGCGTCAAAAATAATTGACTTTGCGAGCACGGTTATATTTTTATATGCCCTAAGAACAACTAGATAAAAGGCATAGAGCCTCTGTAAAATTATGTATACCGCTAAGGCGAGCAACCCCACAATGACTTCCGGCGGATATCTTTTACGCAATAAAAGCGCCGCAATTATGAGCCCTATACTCGATAATAAATAAACCAAAAATATAAAACTGAAGGCCGTATTTTTAATTTCTTCTTCGGATAATTTATCGCTATCGCCTCTGTAAAACGGGATCTTATACGTCGCCGCATCGGTCACGCCAAGGGGTAAATAATTCAAATAACTTAATATAACCTGCAAAATACTCCATATGCCCATATAATATGGCCCTAAAAAAGCGCGCATCGATGTGCTGATAACAAAACCTATCGCCTGGGCACTGTATTGGGCAAAGGAATATTTAGTAGTATCTTTTATAATTGTTTCTTTGACGTTATGGCTCACTTTTTTCTTTTATAAATTTTCCACGTACTTTATCTAAGAATGCTCTCGACATACCTTGCTATTGCCGGCGCGGAGGTTAACCCCGGAGACTCTATACCGATAAGATTAACGAGACCGGGAAAACCGATGCCGCTCTCTTCTTTGATTACAAAATCGCGAAAATTATCGCCGGAGCCTTGCAATTTCGGCCTGATGCCGGCTGTATCGGGAACCAGGTCCTCTTCTTTTAAAAAAGGCAGAAAACGCGAGGCGGATTCCAGAAAAACTTTTCGCTGAGAGAGGTCAACGTCATAGTTTATGTTTTCCCTACTGATGTAATTAGCGTCCGGGCCCAAACGCAATCCTCCCGTTAAATCCTTTGTTGCGTGAACCCCTAAACTTGTTATCTTTTCGTGCGGCACAGGATAAATCAATTTGCCGATTAAAGCGCTTTTACGGCTGTTATTTACCCTAAAATACTGGCCCTTGCAATACTTTAGAGAATAATTATGCTTTTGTATGTCAATGCCGACAAGTTTTGCTATCGCATCTGCTTCCAGGCCAGCCGAATTAACGACAAGGTGCGAATTAAAAGTAAAAGCCTCTCCGGAACTGTCTCTAACTCTAACTTCGTAACCGGCATTAATTTTTCTTAAACCCACGACATCGCAATTGTAGGCAACTTCCCCGCCTTTACTTTTAAAACTTTGTTCAAGGTATTTCATAAAACTATGGCTGTCAATTATCCCAGTGGATGGCGAGTAAAGCGCCGAACGCGCTTTTATATTCGGCTCCATTTTTTTTGCTTCCTGACCGGAAATAATTCTTAAGTCATCTGCTCCGTTATTTTTTCCACATTCAAAAAGTTCTTCCAAATCCGCTTCTTCCTCTACATTTGTGGCAATAATCAATTTTTCTATACGCTTGTGGGGAATTCTGTTCTTGGCGCAAATTTCATATAGCTTTTTATTCCCCTCTATACAAAGTTTTGCTTTCAGGGAACCTGTTTTGTAATAAATTCCCGCATGCATGACTTCGCTGTTCCTTGAGCTTGTTTCTCTGCCGAAAGCGTCGTGCCGTTCAACAATATAAACCGATCGATTGTCTTTCATGATACGCGCGGCTATTGCTAAGCCCACGACTCCGGCTCCGATAATTAAAATGTCATTTTCCTGCATAATATTACTTCATTATTTTAAGAATATTTGTTTAAATCTTCTTTGGCCTGGCCGTTGAATAATCCCTATACCAATACCTGCTTATTCTTCTTTTTAAAGGCATCGGTATTATTTTCTCTAAAGTGCCAAGCCTTAAGCCCGTGTATTTGGCCGAATTGTATATTAAAGAATATGGAATCAAAATGAAATGCTTATTTTGCCATAAAAATTGCAGCTCTTTAAGAACATACCGCACGCCTTCGCCGAACAAACCGCGCATATCGCGAGAAATGCCGATTCTGTTATAAGCAATCTGCACATCAAAATACCGCCTGAATATCTCTATTATCGTGTAGTCATGAGCGTGATAGACCGCGGCCTTGGGAGCATAGGCTATTTTATATCCGGCCAGCAATGCCCTGCTTGAAAAATCTATATCTTCAGCAAAAGATATATCTTTGCGAAAAGGAAATCTTTCCAAAACTTCTTTTCGTGTTGCCGAGTTGGCATTGGAAAAACTCAACTGCTGCCTTTTAAAATTAGACTTTTCGCTTATTTCTTTTACGTTTAACTCATCTCCATAAAGCCATCGCATACGAAAATCATTCAAAGGGCTTGAGTCTTTTCTCGGAATTTGTTTTCCATAGACAGCGCAAATTTTACTATCGTCGCATAAAGACTTGGTAAGCTCATATAGCCAATCATCTGATAAAGGTTCCGCATCCTGGCTTAAATAAACAACTATTTCTCCTTTGGCGAGACTTCTGCCCAAATTTCTTGTCCTGGCGTGGTGGAATTCCTGCGGAGGAATAGTTTTAAGTATGACGGGGTATTTTTGAATTATACTTAAAGTGCTGTCCGTTGAGCCGGAGTCAATCACAATTATTTCAAATTCTTCATTATATTTTTGTTTAAATATAGCGCCAAGGCATTTGTCTATCGTCTTCTCTCCATTTTTGGTTAAAATAACTATAGAAATTTTCATGGATTATCGCTTACGATTATTGTTTAAATCAAGTAGCGCGTAATTGTTGGACTTATAGATAACGAGATATTTTTTTTGGAGTCCCTCAAAAAAAGCTTTGCCATCTACACCGGGGTTGCGGTGTAAATTTAGGGGTAAAAATTTCGAAGTCCATAATTCAAGATCTGGGGTATACCATGTTATTACAAGCAAGGAAGCGCCGTTTTTATGTATCATTTCTAATTGATTTGCTGTATCCTTCAATTTTGTGGATGTGACCGGTATGCTCCAGCCTTTTCGGTTTGATAAATACAAAATGCTGGGATTAAAAAGTCCGATGCCTTGGCCGCGATCATGTATTGTTATTGTAGCGACAAGATCCGTAGGAAGACTGAATCTTTTTATTGCTTTAGCGGCTTCCCAAGATATCTTATCTTGCCGCATAACATAAGTGACTGCAATAATAAAACCTAAGAAAAAAATAAAAGTGCACATATATATAAGCGGCAATGAATTACGTCTTTTACAATATTCAGTCAGATTGTGAAATCCACGACCCATTAAAAGAGCAAAAATAGGTATCGTAGGGTACATATAATAATATTGGTCGCGAACCGTTGGAACAATTACAAAATAGAATGGTATTCCTATAAGCAACAACGCTTCCAAAAGGCTTAGCTTTTTTAATCCTGAAATAAAAAATAACAAGCCCATACCGCACCATACAAGTGCGGCTATTGAGAAAAAAGGTTTTATGTAATAATCTGGTGACAAAAATCTTCTGAGGTCGCCTATAAAGAAATATGCAAATTCTCCTCTGCTATAGGCCGGATCTGTCAGGTGACCGCGATATAGATACCATGCGATAAAAGGCAAAACGAAAAACGCCAAGATAATAATTATTTCTTTTAATCTCGGTAATCTCAACTTGCCTTTATGATACAAAAATGCTGCAGCTATAACGGGAAGATAGGGAACGATTAATGGAAATTTAGATAATCCTGACAAAAGTAACGTAATACTGAATAACAATAAAGTGCTCGTTCTCTGCTTTTCTTTCCAATCCAATAGAATTACCAGTGCAATTAGCAAAAACATCAGCCCAAGCGAATCCGGCTGGACAGAGGCGTTCATTAAAATGCCTATGGGAGAAAGAATGAAAAAAAACGTACTGTAAATAGCAATTTTTTCTCCAAATAACTTTCTTATAAGCCTAAACAGGCATAATAAGCTTATACATGCTGCCGTAAGGCTGATTAATTTCCCCCAAAAAACAGTATTTTTAAAAAACAAAAAGAATAAACCGGTTATAAAATTATAAATGGGAAATTCATTAGCCACCACGACTCTCCCATTGCCGCGCAGGTTTAAATAGAGGCCTTTTAAACTAAACCCTTCCTTGGCAAAGTTTTCAGTTAACATCGCAGTCTGGGTCTGGCGGGTAATAACAGGTGTAATGGGTGGTGAAAAAAGATTATATAAGCTGACACTTATAAGTAGCACTATCAATATAAATTGCCAATATATCGCAGATTTTGAATAGCCATTATTGGCAAAGCCGGTATTATTCATTTTGTATTGTTATAAATTGAATTTGAATATATCTTAGTTTATGTGCTTAAAAAAACTATTGCTTTATATAGCATACAAAATTCTTCTACTCATTTCCCAACAATATAATAATAATGAGCACCCAAGGGGAGCCAAGACAAATATTTTTCCAATGGTAAAAATAGCGATAAAAAATTTGGGAAAAATATTGTATATTTTATTTTATAAATTTTGAATCCTGTATTTTTTAATATTTTATAAGCATAGATAGGTGAGAGAAGTTTTGCATTTTTATCAAATTTATAGTCATTATTTATTGCTACCCATAAAGTTAATGGGTTTATCGGATTTAATTCAAACATAAATAGTAGACCATTATTTTTTAATTTTCCTGAAAGCATTTGTAATATCTCTGTCTGATTTTTACGCAAAATATGGTGGAAAACATTAAAAATGAATATAATATCGAAGTTATTTTCAAAAGGTATATTTTTCCCATCGTAATACCGAAAGGTAACATCGGAAAGTACCTGGTTTGCTTTAATTGCTACACGTATACATTCTTCCGAGACATCAGTGGAACAAATGGAAGAATTGGGAAGGTATTGTTTTATGTATTTTTCGCTGTTGCCTGTGCCGCAGCCGAAATTGAGGATAGTTAATTTTTTTTCTGCCCAGCCTATTAATTTTAAGTAAGCAAAAATCTCCTTCAGTTTGTACTCATGGAAATAGTCCGGTTTAAACCCCGAAGCTTTAACGGCATTTACATGCCCTTCATCGTATTTTTCCGCAAATTTGTCGAAGACAGCCATTGTCTTTTATTTATCCTCTCGTTTTTGCGGTTATTTTATCGATAACGCACTATACCGATAATGCTGTTTACCGGTTAGCTCACCGTTCTGTATAATAACACAAATTTTGAGAACGTTGCGAAATAAAACAGGTGCTCACGATTTAAGCAGTGATTTCTTATTTAAAAACAAGTAGCTTTGAATGGGATTAGAAACAGCTATCGGCAAAGAAACCAGGATCAATGCTGTACATATTCCGGCTACCCCGTAATATTTCCCGAAATAATTCGAAAGCGGTATAAACAAAACAATTGCCAAGCCAATCAAGAATATTTGAAGTTTCAGGTTTCCGGTTGCATTCAAAAAGATAGAAAAACAATTATTCCAGCTATATACTAAACTCCATATGCCCAAAAGCAGGTACAAGCTTAAATTATTTATATGTTTTCCCGTCCAGAAATAAATTATCTTTGCTCCGAATATGCAAATAAAAAATATGAGGGGTATAAATATAAAAAAAACGATAAGGCATGATTTATTTAAAACCTTTTTTGCCCAAGCAATATCATTTTTTTCTATCGCTACCGTATACGCCGACCAGATAGGAGCAAGAAATGCCAGGTATAAAGTGCTAAAAACCAGATATCCTCTTTTAACCAGGGAATAATCGCCAACTACCTCTAACCCAAAATTCTTAGTAACTATAAACATATCCAGCCAAAGGTATATGACTGCAAAAAGCTGTAAAAAAGCAAAATATATACTTTTACTCCATAATTCCTTAAGCTTATAAATTAATTCCTTGTATTCGATATACAAAATTTTCCATTTTCTTTTATGTAAGAAAAAATTAAATGCAAATATTGAAGAAAATAAAATCCCGGCAAACAAAAGGACGGTGGTCCAGAAGAAAGAAATGCGTATAGATATAAAACATACCGTCAATACCAGAATCGATAGCTTGGAAAGAAATGCAAACAAAGAATTCCAGAATGATTCTTGATAGCCAAAAAAACCCGCCATATTCAATGAGAAAACAACATTAAAAAGAGAAAAGATGATAGCGATAATAAATAACTTTGAGCCTTCCAAAATAATCGCCTGGTCACTGGTATTAAATAATATATTCCATGGTATAAAATTCTTGGAAAATAAAGTGAGAAGAGAAAGTACTACCACTATAGATAAAAAAACATAAAAAGTAGAAAAGAAATAAGCCAGTTCTTCTTTATCGTTATTTCTATCATTTGCAAAGAGACTAGCAATTTTATTACGAAGCGCGTTAGCAAAACCTAAATCCAAGCTAAGGCAAAGGCTATTGATGGTAATAACCAGGGACCACAAACCAAATTGATAGGCGGTGAAATGGTGCGCCATAAGCCCCGTGAGAACAAGCCATATCAGAGAAACGAAGAATGTAGAAATAACATATGTGATTGAATCTATAAATACCTTTTTTGTCATGTTTCTCATAGTGGATTATTGAAAATTACCGGCATACTGCGGGGGGATTGATAAATTGCGTGCGATAAGACTATATTTTATCCTTTGGCTGTCCACCGGGTATCCTCTCATAGACAGAAAGCAGTTTACCCTGAAAAATTTTCTTATAGTGAGGGATGATCCGGTCAAAGAGCTTCTTTAACTCCATATACCTGCCGTACCTTGCTGCTCTTTCGGTATTAATAAAGTTGTTGCTAAATAATTTTCCCCAGGGATCATTAATATTTTCGCTGATATCGTTATCAACAAAAATGTATCTTGGCTTGATCCGCTCTATTTTTTGTATTGTCGTATCGCTTTCTTTTTTGGAAATCAGGAAGACGGCCATTTCGGAAAAAGGCATCAGGCTTGGCTTTTTGGCTAAAAACGGGATTAAATTATCGTATTTTGAAATAATATATACGCCTTCCTCCTGCGGCACATACTTATTTATCAATGTTATGCTGTCTTCTATTGGAACGGGATCGACTGTGGATAAAACTTTGGCACGCTCAAAATCCCAGTGATGAAGTCTATGTTGCGCAAAGTTTTCCTCAAACTGGTTTTTTTCCCTATAAAAACTTATTATTGATATAAGCAGGAGAAACCCTACGATAATCAAAAATACTTTTGCCACGATATCGACCATTATTATCAAATATTCAGAGAAACCGAATATTTCTGTTCTTAGTATGAACAGCATTAAAAACAGCTGCGTGCAAAGAAACGGTATGACCATCGGAAGGTGGTTCGGCAAACCGGACCAATAATAATAGACAAACAGAAATTGCGTATAGATGAAAAAAAAGGCATAAATATACTTAAGATAAAATCTGTGCCTTTTTAATAAAAACATAAAGGCATAAGAAATAATCAAATATACGATCGTAAGGAAAATAATTATAAAGTGAGCCGGCCAGGAAAGAAAACCGCTGACAAGATATTTAAAAATATCCAAAGAAGAGGTCCTCTCCAGTAAAAATAACAGCAAAGCGATATTCAATATTAATGCGATAAATAGCGTGGCTAACCACATTAACTTGGGGTTGCCTTTCTTATTCTCAAGAATATAGAGGGTAAAGGAGATAAAGCAGGCCAGCATAAGCATTGCCCCGAATTGAGCGTTTATAAAAATGGCTAGCGCCGTTGACAGAAAAGCTGCTGTCAGATAGGCTTTGTTGTTGCGTTTAAAGAACAGGATTAAAAACGTTAAGACTATTATGTCAAAAAAATGTATGGTGGGTATTATGCCGGGGGCCAAAATAAAACCGAGGAATCCTACGCCGAACAACGAATAGGTAAAAGCGGCAAAAGAAGCGAGGCTGAAAAAAATATTTCTAAAAAGAAACTGCAGGGTAAAGAAAGCAAGAATGAAATATATAATGTAATATATATAACATTTATAGTAATTTTGAATGGACATGCCTCCGAAAAGCCCCATCGTCCACTTCATGAGCAAGGTATTGCCTAAGCCGTATTGCATATAAAGCTCTTTCAGCGGCTTGCCGGAGCTATATTCGTTCAAAGGATTCAATACGTAACCGATATGGTTAATCTGCCCCCGCCCCATGTCCTGATGGTAATATTCAAGCATGTTATAAACATAAAAGAGCCTTATATTTTCTACGTCTATCTGCCTTAAGCGGCTTCGCATGATACTTGCCAAATTATTGTCATTTTGCAAAGCTATTTCATCTAATTCTAAAATGTTTCCTTTGTCGACAAAATGAGTGTTTCCTTTGATAAAATTATCAATCAGGATATTGAATCCATCGTCATTAAGCAGATTGATAAAATTTTGCTCTAACCTTAAATTTTTATATTTTTTTATCTTGTAATACCCGCCGATACCTTTGTATTTATTTTTGTCGCGATAAAAAACGGCAAGTTTGATTAACTCTTTATCTATCGGCTTGACTTTTTCTAAGAAATCCTTGTTATCTACGTATCTGCCTTCTATTAATGTTTTACCATATAGCCTTGGGTATTCATTCATAATATATACCGGGCCCATAAAAATTCTTAACACTTCCCATACGATTATTAAAAATAAAACGATTACGGCCGATTTATACAAATATTTATTCGAAAAGGAAAAAATATTCGGCACGAAAGGCACTATCGCAATCAAAGCGGGGAAAAATAAGCCAAGCAGGCGGCCGGGGTCTGAATGCACAAAACAGCTTTGAATAAAAAATATAAAGAAAAAAGAGACGGAAGCAACCAACGAAATAAGCAGATAATAAGGGGATACCGTTTCAGAAAATCTTTTTATTATTTTGGTGGGATTCAAAATATATATCAAAATTCCTACCAAAGCAAGTAATAAACATAGAAACAAATAATTAGGCAGTGAGTATTCGGTAGGGTGAAAAAAAGGATAAACCCAGGGGTTAAAATTGGAATTGGCAATAATTATCGTCTGGTTCTTTAAAAAATTTACGCCTTTCCACAAACAAACGGCGCCGAAAATAACGGAAAGAAGTAATTGTGTTGCGGAAAGTATAAATATATTTTTTTTTATAATGTTTTTAACGGCTATGTTAATCTTATTCATTTCCGGGATATCTGTTAAAGGCAGCCCTAAAAATTACTTCGCCTCAGTAAGCCCGACTAGCTTTTTTACTATATAATTAGGCCTTGCCTTTACTTCTTCGTAAATCTGAGCTATATATTGGCCCAATATGCCCAAAATAAAAAATACCAAACTAAACATAAATACTATCAAAGAAACAATCATTCCGTATCCTTTAAAAGGTACTCCTTTTATAAAAAACCCTAAAATAGAAATTATAAGAAAAATAAAAGAAAATAACGACAGGAGGAATCCTGAGGCAGCGATAAAACGTATAGGTACATAAGAAAAAGCGAAAATTCCTCTAATAGCCAACGAAAAGACATTCTTTGAAAGCGCGTGAGATTTTCCCGCAAACCTCTTGCCTCTCTCATATTCTATACCGACAGACTTAAAACCCACCCAGGCAAACATCCCCCTTAAAAACCTGTTCCTTTCATCCATCACATTGATTGTTTGATAAATCTTCCTATCTACCAGCCTAAAATCGCTTACATTCTTCGGTATCAGGCTGCCTGTCATACGGTTAATGATAAAATAAAAAATTTGCGAATTCATTCTACGAATCAGACCTTTACCTGTGCGTTTTTTGACGATACCATAAACATTTTCATAACCTTCTTCCCATTTTTTTATAAATTCGGTAATCAAAGAAGGTGTATCTTGTAAATTTGCTGTCATTATTACAGCAGCATCCCCTTTTGCATATTTTAAGCCGGCAGTTATGCCGCCATCCATGCCGAAATTCCTTGCCAATTGAAGTATTCTGAATTTGTCGTCACTTCTGTGTATTTCGAAAAGCTTTTCAAAAGTCCTATCTGTAGAGCCATTATCGACCATGATAACTTCAAATGTATAATTATTATTTTGCGCAAATACTTTTTTAAGTTGGATAGCTAATTCTTCTACGCAACCCTCCTCGTTAAAAGCAGATATAACTATTGAAATAATTTTTTGCATACTTCTACCCTTTATAACTTATTAAGGGAATCTTTGTTTAAACAGTATTCCAATTGTCTTAAGGCATTAATAGCCTCTTTCTCTGACACGTCATTTACCCTCATCATGCGGCAACCATCCATTAGCATGATTAACGCCAGATCTTTTCCTGTGCGTTTTTTATCTTTTTTCATTGCGCCTAACACAGCCTCTTTCTGCAGCCAGGATTTTTTCGGTAAGATACATGCTGAAGGTAAAAATACTTTGCTAAAAATAAATTCTTTAAAATCTTTTTTAAGAAGATTTCTGCTACAGGCAATAATATTAGCCAGCATCATACCGAACAAAACCGCGATGCCGTGAGGTATTTTAAATCTGGATGTTGTTTCCAGCGCGTGGCCAAAGCAATGGCCATAATTAAGTAAATTTCTTTTTCCTCTATCGAATTCATCGTTTTCTATATAAGCTTTTTTTATGGTAAGTGCATTGTAAATTATTTTTTCTAATGTTTTTCTATCTTTCGCAATGATTTCGGGATACGCCCGGAGCAAATCTTTTGTTTTATCAATCCCACCCATAAGATGAAGTTTTATAACTTCTCCGAGACCGCTATAAAAATCAAGAGTTTTTTGGCTATAAATAAAACCTGGGTCAATGAAAACTTCTGACGGCGGGTAAAAGGTGCCAATCAGATTTTTGAAATTTCGATAGTTCAAAGATGTTTTACTTCCTATGCAACTATCGGCTTGAGCCAGAAACGTTGTCGGAATGAATATCCAGTTAACTCCGCGATACAATGTTGAAGCAAGAAAGCCCGTAATGTCTTGAGTGATACCTCCACCAACAGAGATAATCGTCAGATTACGTTTTGCAGAACGTTCAATAAGTGTATTATATAACCATTTTACCGTATTAAGATTTTTTTTTGTTTCTGAAATTGGTAAGATTATCGCTTCGTCTTTATTGATATTATTTAATTCTTTTTTATTATATATTTTCCAAACATTCTCATCGATAATATAACATTTCCGTAATCCTCTTTTTTCAATGTCTTTTAAATATGCGGCGATATTTCCAAATAAAACATTATAATTACCAATATTTGATTTTATTTTAATCACAGGCATGTATACCCTCCATCTGCAATGATTACCTGGCCTGTGATATAAGAATTTTTTTCTGAAACAAGGAAAGATACAATTTCAGCTATTTCTACAGGTTCTGACAAACGTTTTAGAGGGATTGTATTTTTTATATTTTCTATCTCTTCTGAAGAATTGTTTTTTCTCGTAAGCTCTGTATTAACGTATCCTGGGGCAATACAGTTAACAAGGATATTATATGGAGCCAATTCTATAGCTAAAGATTTAGTCATTCCATTTAATCCTGATTTTGTCATTGTATAGGTTAAACGCCTCGGCTTAGTAATAACGCTCCATATGGAGCTTATATTTACTATGCGGCCATATTTCTGATGCATCATATCAGGAATAATTTTCCTTATGATGCGTAAAGGCGCAAGCAGATTTACCTGTAAACTCTCCCTGATATTGTCTTCTTCCAATTCATACCCTGCCGATAAAAGGTTAATTCCTGCGTTATTAATTATTATGTCGATTGGCTTTTTTAAAGAAGAGAGATATTTATCTATGGCGGAATCAGAGAGCAAATTCATTTCTTTTCTGGAAGGAGCCAATACAAAGATGCCTTTATCTTCCAGCAAGTCGACAATGGCCTTGCCTATGCCACGTGAACCGCCTGTTATAAGGGCTCTTCTTTTGACCATATTTTTAATAAACCGCCTGCGGGATATTAATACGATAGACTAACGAATTATTTTTTACTCTGCCTGAATCTTTCTTCAAGCATTGTTATACGCTTATCATCCTCTTTAGAAATAGCTGTATAATAATTTTGCTTACTTTTTAACCATAGTAGTTCAAATTCAACAGCTTTTGAAATGCCTTTGTCTGCGGTTTCGCCAAGCGCTTCGGGACAAGAAAAGCATATCTTTCTAGTCTCATACCTATCCAGACAAGCTTTGGGCAATTTTCTTAAAAATGGCAGGGACTCCACAGAAATTGCGCCACCGACAACACAAGTTAAATCATGCATTTTTGCCGCAGAAATAAGGTCCCGTGTAATGGTCAATATATTATCGCCGTTGACTGCTTTTCTATCAAGCCCCATAGAACCAACAAAATCAACTCGGCCCATTACGATACCGTCGAGTTTTTTAATTTCTGTTATCTTCAACATATCGGAAAAATTATCTGCCGCTAGTTTTGTTTCAATATTAATAAGAAAGTCTATTTCTTCCTGTTCGTCTGCGGAAAAAACTATATCAATAGCTTTTAAATACTTCTGCAGAGAAAAAGGCGTTTCTACCATGGGGGCAACCATATAATTAACGCCAATAGCCCTCGCGTCATACATATCACGAATGGCTTCACAGCCTCCAATTTTTAAGGTGAGTGAGACATCTGCGGCAAGGCAGAGCTCCTTAAGCCTGACCAGTTCTTCAGTGCGCGTCCCTTCAGCTTCAAACTCGGCCTTTACGCCTACGGCGTAATATAAGTCTTTCAACTTTTTCAATATATCGACCATTTTAAGTTCGGTAATAGTCACTTTTGCCTCCTTTTATTGGATGATAATAAACAATCTACTAATTTTACTTCAAATCAGAGAGTCCAATTCATTTAAATACTTCTGCTCAATCAAAGACAGCCTTGCTTTGTCGGCATCGGTAATGCCTTTATAATATGTTGCTTTATTCTTGAGCCATAACAATTCAAAACCAAGAGCTTTTAAGATGCCTTTTTTATAATCGGTGGCCAAAAGTTTCGGATACAAAAAGCAAACCTTTCTTGTTTCACAATAATCAAGAGCGCCATCGGACAGATCTTTAAAAATTTCCATACTTTCCGGAGATAACCCTCCGCCCATCATACAGACAAGATTCTTCTTCTTTGCGGCGGCAATTGCCTCGCGGACTAATTTGGTTATTTCTTTGTTATTAACGTATTCTTCGTTTTTCCCCGAAGAAAAGCATAAATCCACCCTTCCTATAACTATGCCGTGAAGCACGCTTATCTCAGGTATTTCAAGCATTTCTTTTAGATTTTGGCAGGCGGTCACCGTTTCGATATTGCATGAAATTTTTATGCTTTTGCGCTCCTGGGCCGTGAAAACTTTCTTTATCGCCTGCAAATATTTGCGTAAGGCGTAAGCGGATTCAACCATGGGTGCGACCAGGCAATTTACCCCCACGATGCGTGATTCAAGCATATCTCTTATGGATTCGCAGCCGCCTATTTTTAAAACCAGGCCCAAACCGGCGCGTACGCTTATCTCTTTAAGGCGGAATAATTCGTCAAGTCTTGTGCCTTCAGCTTCAAACTCGGCCCTTACGGCAATTGCGCCGTTCTTCTCCTTCAGCTCTTTTAAAATATTGATCATGCGATTCTCTAAAACATTCATCTTTTCCCCCTTTATAATTATTCAGGTAATGGTTTTATAATCATATTGCTATAAAATTCTTCGCGCGGCAAAAAGGGAAACATATCCTCCAGAGGCTTTGAAACCAATTTGCCGTCCGGTTTTAACTGCGACGATACTTTGGGGATAAATTTATAATCTTGCGATATTTTTACTTCGCATAGCACCGGACCCGTAGTTTTAAGGACCTCTTTTATTTTTCTCTTCATCTCGTTATGAGCGCTTATTGATTTTGTCTTAAATCCGTAAGCTTTGGCTACCTTTAAAATATCGGGAAATTTTACTCCGCTTTCGGGGCCGCAGGCGACATATCTTCCCGAAAAAAACGCATCCTGCGTCTGGCGCATCGAAATATACCCGTTGTTGTTAAGAACAAAAATCTTTACTGGCAGATTATAGGCAATAACGGTCTCAAGTTCCTGGATATTCATCTGCAGGCTGCCGTCTCCCGCCAGGCATACCACCGGTTTATTATTATTAGCCACGCACGCGCCGATTGCTGCCGGCAAATCGTAGCCCATAGAGGCGCAGCCGGAATTCCAAAACATTCTCTGGCCTTCTTTAACAACCCCTGCCTGAAACAATGTCACGCAGGCAGTTCCATTAGCTGAAACGAGAATGGTATCTCTTTTTAAAACATTCGTCAAGGTTTCTATAAAGCAATAAGGATTTACTGGATTATTGCTTTTCCAATACTCTTTTAACACCACTGGATATTTGTTTTTACGTATCATGCACCAATTAAGCCATTTGTTCCAAACAGGAAATTTTATGGTTTTACTTTGTTTAAGAAGCTCCGTCAAGAAAACTCTGGCATCGGCTTGAATCGCTACATCCGGCTTAATTGTTGGTTTTTTTAGTTCAGCTTCATCTATGTCTACGACAATTTTCTTGGCGGCCCTCGCAAAAACCTTCCAATTATAACTTACCTGCCGGATATTATTCCTGGAACCGACAGAGAGCAAAACATCCGCGTTTTGCAAAGCAAAGTTGCCAGAACGGTTGCCCAAAGTCCCCACTCTGCCCGCATATAAGTGGTGATCCGACGGCAATAAATCAAAGCCGCAAAAAGTAGTCAAAACGGGGATGCGGGTTTTTTCTATGAATCCCCTGAAAACATCCTGCGCGCCTGAAAGCCTTATACCATGCCCCGCTAAAAATACAGGCCTTTCTGCTTTTCTTAACAAAGCTATTGTTTCGGAAATTTGTTTTGAAAGTTGAAGCTTCTTTCTTTCTATTTCTGTATCAGGCTTAAACCCTTCTAATCTATTTTCATCAATCATAACTGGCTGGACGTTTAAAGGAATGTCCAGCCATACTGGCCCCGGCCGGCCATGCGTAGCCAGGTATATGGCTTTTTCCAGATGATAGCGAATACTTAAAGGATCTCTGACTATAACCGCATATTTGGTTACGGGCCGGACGATATCTACAATATTTATCTCCTGGTCGCCTAATTGCCGTAATCCCAAATCAGGGCAAGAAACAATACTTGTTTCTTCCTTAATCTGCCCGGATATATAAAGGCAAGGGATTGAGTCAAGCCATTGCTGAATAACACCAGTGAGGGTATTCGTACCTCCCGGGCCGCTAGTCACCACAACTACTCCCATTTTCCCACTGACCCGTGAATACCCTTCGGCCGCCATTGCCGCCGCCTGTTCGTGATGCGGGCATAAATATTTTATCTTCTTTTCCTTACCCACGGAGTCAATAAGATGCATGGCTCCTCCGCCCGATATCATAAAGACATCTCTGACTTTATGTTCAAGGAACAATTTGACTATATAATCCGATAATTTAATCATTTCTATTTATCAAAAAGTAAAAAATCCCTGTTTATTGAAGCGGCGTTCTGCAAGTACCAAGCATGTAGTTCTTTAATCGCCGAATCGATGCCGGTGAATTTTAAGCCCTTGATTTCGTTATGCAACCTTTTATTACTGCCGCTATAATCAAGCCCCATTCCGGATTTGGCAATATTTATGGGCAAATCTTTCCCAGAAATACTTCTTACTTTCTTGGCTATATCGCATAATTCTATGCCTTCATCCGGCGTAACATTGTATGCCTTATATCTGCAATCATTATTGATAAAATAATCAAGAATTGGTACAAAATCATTAATATATAAATAGCTGAATCTTCTATTCTGTTTTATGGTTACAGGCAAGTCAAAAATTGTTTTGCATATAGCGTTTGATATGAACCTTATCGCGTAATCCTCGTATTTGCCGAATATGCCGAAAACGCGCAATTCGACTATATTGTCAAGCTGTTCTATGTGTTTTGCAATAATATATTTTGAAAATCCATGCTCATCGGCCGGAACATACGCATCAAAGAAATCTTCATTAACCATCGACAATGAACGCGTTATATCATAGACCGCTCCTGAACTGATAAAAATAAGCTTCTTAAAACGGCTCTTGTTGCGCATGAGATTAAAAAACATGCGCAGGTTGTTATAAAGCTGGTTCGTCGGGTCTTTGGCGTTCCTGTGACCGGGACGCACCGCGCTGTGAATAACTACATCAAAATAATAACGCTCGAAATACTTTTTAACCGCATCCGCATCCAAAAGCTCCAATTCCTTATGGGGAGGGGCGAAAACAGTATGTTTTTTGGATAAAAATTCTATGATATTCTTTCCGATAAAACCGGAACCGCCGGTAATAAATATATTCATTTTATTTCTTTTTATAAACGCTAATTATATCACTTTTTTCAATCAACCGGTAGGAATCCTTTACGCCCATATAGACTTTTTTTAGCTCGTGCCACATTTTGATTTTATTGGAAAAATCATAATGTGCAGACAAATAAGCAAGGATTTTATTCTTATCTTTGTCATAGATACCCTCTTCGATTCCTGTATCAATAAAAATGTATTCTGGTTTATCGTTTAAGATTTTATTAATGCAGTCATTTACCTCGCGGCTGGTTAATAAACTTATAGCTACCTCGTCAAACGGCATTGCGCTGTATTTTCGCGCGAGAAACGGCAAAAAATTATCGTATTGTGATATGATGTAAATCCCATTGCTGTTTTTTGAATATTTTTGTATCAGGTTGACTGCGTTTATAAAATATTCCGGATTCATGGTGGTTTTAATCCTCGCTCGCGCAAGATCCCAGGAATAAATTTTATGGTCAGCGGAAATTTTCTGGTATATTGCTTTTTCCTTATTGTACCCGCGCCAGGAAGGTAAATATAAAAATGAAAATAAGCACAAAACAAGGGGCACAATAACTAAATTCCTATTTATATCCCTCTGCCAACCATCCAGTATAAGCTTTAACAAAATAACCGGTAAAAGCGCCAGGGGACTAGATATACTAAATAAGTGGTTAGGGGCCGGATCCCAGATATAATAAAGCAATATTCCTTGAATATAAAAGAACAAAAAAACAGCTATATATTTTAGGCCACTATCGCGCCTCAATAATCTATAGATCAGGAAATAAACCAAACTAAAAATGATCAGGATTAGTTTTAAGATAAACTTGTCAATAATAGGCCCCGAGATCCCCACAAAATAATATTTCTCTAGGGGGTTGCTGCCCATATGTATAAAAAAGAATAGATAAACAGAAATCAAAAAAGTTGCTGTCAGGAAAAAAAATTTCCCCCTGCCCAAGGGTATTTTTTCAAGGAAATTTTCAAGAAACAAACTTATGGTGGCGGCGGCAACGGCAAAAAATCCAAATTCTTTATTGTTAATAACTGCTAAAATAGAGAAAGCCAGCATCAAGAAAAATGAAGAGGTTTTCCGTTTTCGAAGGTACAGCATGAGAAAGAATAAAACCAGCAATGACGGCAATTGCCGAATAGGGTTAAACCCCGGGGCCAAATATATGGAAACATAGGAAAGTTTAAATAAAAAACTCGCCGAAAGTACAGCCACCAGCAAAAGATACTTACTGTCCCGGAGCAGATAGGCGGAGACAATAAAAAATAATAAATAGTAAAATGGGTAGAAAAAATAAAGAACTTTGAAATAATTGTCAAAAGTTAATCCGCCGCTGAGTTTAATTAAGAATGTTAAAAAGGCGGTAGTTAAACTGCCGTATTGCTGACTGATTCTGCTCAATTGTTTTCCTAAATAGAACTGGTTGATCGGCGACAATAAAGTATTTTGATGATGCATCAGCCATCCGCATTGAGACTGCCATGCAAATTCATGACGATTGGCAGAAAAAAATGTCTTTGATAAATTTGAATTTGCGTAGCCGCCTCCAGACATTCCCGTAGCCAAAGTAAAAGTTTTTGCTCCAGAACCGGAATGACGCAGGCATTCTTTCTGAATAAATTCCGTGTTATCAAAATATCTTTCTCTCAATTTTGTAGTTTCGGATATATTAATATAGTCATTCGTAATAAGCACTTTACCCGTAAGATAGGGTATGAACATAGAGAAAATTTGAATAAAAATTACCGCAACCAGAAATAATAATAGGTAATTAATTTTAAATATATTATGCAACGCGCTGGTATGCTTAGTATTTTTAAATTTGCTGGACATATTTATTTCTTATTAATGGGGTTAGTATGGATGCAAAAAAAGAGAGAACCCATATAATATATTGAAAGCTTAGCAAATATGGCCCATGATATATTTTCCCTAATCTTATTATTAATAAATTTACCGCCATTGCTATAAATAAATACTGCCAAATCTTATACTCCTTTTGCGCGAAGAATAAAGCAAAGATTCTGCCATGGCCGCCCTTGCGCGTATATGTCAGAACAAAAAACAGGAAATAATATAAGAAAAGCGATAAGGTCATGAATATGTAAGACAGTAAATCCCTGGATTTTTCGGAAAACACAAATTTTAATGCCCAATCATTAAAGACTACAGTTTCCCCGTTGAAGAGGTTATAGGAAAAAACTTTATCCGCTACCAGGGGTAAAATAGTTATCAACCCAAAGCTATAAATAAAAAAAATAAGCAGTAAGATGCTATTTTTATCGGCGATTAAGATTGCTATGTTAAAAAGTATCATGAAAATGAGAATATTTCCCAAAATTTTTTTTAGAAAATTTAACTTTGCGTACAACTGTTGCGAAACCATTTCTGCTTCGATATTAAAATCAGAAATTTTTCCGTTAAACATCCTGGTTCCGTCAAAACCGGTACCTGCGGCTATGTCGGAAAGGCTGTAATGCAAAAAGGGGAGCGTTTCGTTTACGATCGACCGGCCATCCAAAAAAACCGATAAGTGATTAAATTTATTTATCGTAATCATAACTTTATACCATCTGCCGGTATCTATCTCATCGCTTACGATAAACCCCCTTACCCCCCACGGCATTCCGCAGTCGGCTATCAAAGCCAGCGTCGAGGGAGGGGAAAGTTCCATCCGGATACCGGAATTATACGGAGCAGTTTGGAAGAGATTATCATAGCCGTCAATATGGTAAATCTTGAAGCGGAAGTTTATCTTTAGGCCTCGCGTTAATAAACTTTTTCCTGTCTTGATCTCTTTGTGCGTGATTTTATAATTTTCTCCCGAATGGCTGTCAAATGATTGAATGCTGTATTTTTTGTGGCTGCTGATTAACCATGGCGATATTAAACAAATAATTATGCCGAAATAAAATATAGCCGCAAACAAAGTTAAAATTAACGGTATTTTGCCAAGTTTATTCATAAAACCGCAACTTTCTTTCCTCTAGAGTTATCGTTCGACCTAAAAATCCGCCTATTTATACAAAAAATCAGCTTCTGTTGTTCCCGCGATTCTAGCCTTTTAACTTATATACGCTTATAATGTCTCCCCGCTTTAGCAGATTGTAATACTCTTTTACTCCGGAATAGATTTTTCTCAGTTCGGCAGACATTTCTATTTTAAGAGAAGGATCTAACCCTTCTCTTCTTAAAGTAGATGATTTTTTTATGTTATTAAGGAATTCATCGCCATCGATATCGCTATCAACGAATAGATATTGCGGTTTATCCCTCAATATAGCATCAATACACAGCTTCACTTCTTTCTCCGTTATCAAATTCACCCCTACCTCATGGTAAGGCATCATCGAATAGCGGCGCGCAAGGAATGGTAATAAATTATCGTACTTGGAAATTATATAAATCGAATTACTGTCGGGAGAATATTTATGTATAAGCTCAACGGCATTTAAAAAATATCCGGGGTTCATGGTGCTTTTTATCTTTGCGGCAGGCAAATCCCAATCATAGATTTTATGGTCATCAACTATTTTTTGATATGGCGATCTCTCCAAATAATATGATTTTAAGGAGGGCAGATAGGCAGCGAAAAACAGAATAATTATTAATGTGTTTACGGCAATATTTTCGTATTTTTTTAAGTGAGAGCTGTTTAAGAAAATTTTCAATATGAGTATAATCATCAACACCAGAGGCATTGATATGTTGCTAAAGTGGTTTGGCGCAGGATTCCAGACGTAATAGACAAGAATTCCCTGAAAATATATAAACAGGAAAAGCGCCAAATATTTCAAATATCCTTTGGTTTTCATTACTTTTATAAAAACTACATAACAAAAACTAAGGCATATTAATATAAAGTTTAAAAGATTTTTGCCTGCCAGAGGTGCAAACAGTCTTAGAGAATACTTAAGGGAATTGACGCCTGTTGCGTTGCTTTTCCCCGGTTGCCAGAATAATGATGCGAGTATCAAAGTTATAAGGATAATCGTTATCTCTTTCATTCTGGCCGGGTTTTTTTCATTTAGATTCTTTATGAATATAATTGCGCATAAAGCCAGTATGCCGCAAATACCGAACTCTTTGCAGGCCAATAATGACACTAAAGAAAAAAAACAGACCAATAAGAAAAGGATAGTTTTTTGTTGCTTAAAATATAAATATAAAAATAAGAACATGGGCAGAAAGAATAATTGCCGTATGGGATTAAAGCCCGGAGCAAGATAGATACTGATAAAATTAAGATTATTTAAAAACGAAAAGGCAATGATGGCTGATAAAAGCAGGTAATTTGTGCGCCTAAAGATTATAAAAATAACCGTCAGAAAAAGAAGGTAATATAACGGATAAAATGAATATAACACCTTAAAATAATTTTCGAGCGTTACCCCGCCGGACATTTTGATGAGCTCGGCGAGAATTATCGTATTAAATGAGCCATAAATAAAAAATATGTCTTTGACATGCCTGCCCAAGGTATATTCATTAATCGGCGCCAGAAGGGCGTTATGATGGTGCATAAACCACCCACACATAGTCAACCATGAAAGCTCTGTGCGGTTTTTGTCAAAAAATTCGCTAACACTTAAACAATTATTTAATGTTCCCTCATTGCTTATACGCTTGTCATTTACGGGATTGTCTTTTGGCGGCTGTTTAGGCAAATTCGCATCTTGTTTCGCCACGTAACCGATATATTTCAAATTATCAATATACCCGCAAGGTGACTTGGTTTCTTCGGGGATATTAATATAATTATTAACGACAACGATTTTCCCGGAAAGATACGGATAGAACATCGAAAACATCTGTAGGATTAAAGCCACGATGAAGGCGGCTGCGATAAAATCATACTTGTGTTGCGTAACAAACTTCAGCCAATATTGATTTTTCACTAATCTCATCGCTTTTTTATGGTTTTTCCGGAAAGGCTGTCAATTGTACCTTTTCTTAAGAATAAATACCCGTAATAAAAAGGGAATAAAAAAATGCAGAGCCAGAGGAAAAATGCCGGCAAGAATGCCGGGAGTCTGAAAAATATTGTCTCGCTTATTATAAAAATATTACCGGCTATAGCCGCTGATAGATAGGCAATAAAGCGGAATAATTTCTTTGTTATAAACACAAAAAAATCGTTGCCGAAATCCTTTCTGGTTTTGAATAAAATAATGAAAGCGCATGCGTAGTATAAGAAAAAAGATACGAGGCTAAACATATATAGCAAAAGTTCTTCAACTTTTCCGGGAAAGAAAAATTGGGTTGCCCAGAGGCTAAGTTTCGGATGTATCGTAAAATAATTATTATATATTTCGCAAGATACGATATTAAGTATTGTGGTCAGCCCTATGCTGCAGACAAAGAAATGCAATAAAATAATATTCTCTTTAGCTGCAAGGAAGCTATATCCCTCAATGATTCTTTTTATAAACCGGAGAAAGAAATTATAAGGTATTGTTGTTTTCATAAACTTACGCAAAGATTTCATAATGCTATTTAAGCTTTTAAATATAGGCCCGCAAACTAAATAAATAAACGAGGCAAAAAGCAATATGTTTATTACGAAAAACCATCTGCTTCTTTTTACGATCTTATATTCTATATTAAAATCTTTGATCTCCCCGTTAAAGCCCCGCTTTTTATTTGCGCCTGCGCCTACAGCGATGTCGCCAACGATATATCGCAGATTTTTATTTGTTATGTCCAGGACAAGCCTATTATTTATCCACACTTTCAGTTTTTTATTTTTATCTATTTTTATATCCACCGAATAAGTCGCGCCGCGTTTTGCATCTGTTAGCAACGTATATCTCTGCTCAACTTTTGGAAGACCCGGAATGGTCCCGACAAAAAGGTCAAGATTTGCTTCTTTTTCGGCCGGCGGGGCGTATAATTCCATTCTTATGCCTTTTCCATCGGAAGCAGTCTGAAAAACATTGTCGTATAACAAATCTTCCGGTTTCATCGTAAAACTTATGGAAATTTTTTCCGGCTGGATTCTTCTTTTTTCAAAAAATTCTTTCACCGACGCTATGTTCCGGTCTCCGGAAAAACTGTTGTAATAGATTCCAGAATGAACTATTGATTCGGTTTTGCTGCAAAAGTGGTGGGTTAATATAGAAATGAAAAATAAAATAAAAATCATTGAAAGCCATAGAAAAACGTTTTTTTTCGTAAAGATATTCATAGCATTACGTTTTTTAATATATTGTGCTGCTTTTAAAATTTGAAAAAGTAGAGTTGTTTATTCAAAAAATCATTCCACTCTAGGAAGTTTTTTTGAATTTATCTTTAATCTTTGAAAGACAATTAAAAATAAGATTGCCAGCATAATTGCCGGATTAAGGACTGTATTTAAATTGTAATACTTAGACCACGGGAAAACGTAATAATCCTTGGGAATTAATATCAAAGAAAACAACAGGACATATAAAAAGTCCAACCCTTCCTTCTTTGTATAATTAATAAAGAGGAATAAGGGTATTAATAAATGGGTCAGCTTATAGTCCGTGGAAGTATAAGGCAAAACATTCATGGCAATTATCAATAAAGCTACCTTTTTCCAGAAAATATTTTCATACAAAATGATAAACAGCGACAAGGCGATAAAAACAATCAAAGAAAGGACCAGATACGGCATTAACACCCGTGACATGGGCGGCATTGAATTACCGCTTAAGACCCTTACTGCATTTAAGAGGCTGTGGCCGTAATGGTTACCTGAAGATGAAATAATCATTAATTCTTTGTAAAACTTTTGGCCAGTCATAAGGTTTGCCAAGTAGTTGCTGAACCCGCTTTTTGACAGCCCACCAAACATGGCAAGAGGAACAACCGTTAACACCAATGTCCAAAGCATTGTGTAAAGAATCTGTTTATATTTTTTATCCGATAACATGAGAATAAAAAAAACTGCCGGGAATATTTTCATTGAAATAGCCATCCCTAAAAATAAACAGCCGAGCATATTTTTTTCTTTTTGATAAAAATATATGAAGAGGCATAGGAAAATAAAAACAAAACTTTCCAGGTTACCAGTGTGTATTGTGAAAAGGACCGGATAAGACATAAACACGGCGATAATATTTCTTAAAGTGTTGAATTTGCTTATGGATTTCAGATTTTTATAGGCATATACGAGAAGAAAACAGCAGAATACCGTTAAATATATCGCCAGCGCTCTATACGGATCCCTATTAATTCTTGCAAATATATCTAATATAAGAAATACGCTTGGGAAATAAGCAAGAACTGTCCCCCGGAATCCGGAAACAACCCAGGGAGAAAATGCGCCGTAAAAATCTCCGTACCTGGTAACGCCGTTGGGAAGAAAAGTATTAATTGGATATGCGAAATTATAGAACATTCCTTTCATATAATGGAAAACCGTCGATAAAAAGAACCCAGCAATGATGACCAGGGAAAACAGATTCATTTTTTCTTCCCTGTCTAATGGGTATTGGAACAGGGTGTCGAATACTCGAAAATATTTAGATATAAAATTCCAAATTTTTGCTTTTTTAAGCCAAATCAATAACCCTATTGCAAATAATAACGTTATGTCGAAAACATATTTTATTATCTTTATTTTTGCCAAATTCATTTTCTCGAACACTTTCAGGCTGAGCTTAAAGTTTGATATTTTTCCTTTAAATACCCGGGTTTTATCAAAACCTGCGCCCACCATTATGTCTGATACGGCAAAATCCAGGTTTCTGTCTACCCAGTTAACTATCTGCTCATTATCCAATATTATTTTTACATGGCCCAATCTGTCTATATTTATAGCGATGTTGTACCATTTATTAAGTTTTATTGATTTCGTCAAAATAATTGGGGCGAATCCGGAAGAAGTATTGGATTTTACTATCAAAACTAATGTCGACGGCTTGCTTAATTCCATCCGAATGCCTGAGTTGAAGGGGGCTGTCTGGAAAACGTTGTTATGATCGTCTATGGAATATGTTTTCATGGCAAAGCTTATAGCAATATCCTTGAATCCGCGAATATCTTTTTGCCTAAATTCTTTTATTGACGATTGGCTGGTAGCTTGTGACGAGCTGCCGTAATCGATATTTGTGTATGTATCGGCGTGTTTAAATTTATAATAAAATTTTTGCGGAAGATTTAAAGCTATGAGGTATGCGCAAAAAAGCAGTCCGGACAGGAGGAATAAGAACTTCACTATCCTGGTCAATATGTTCAAAGAATTTTTTTTGCTCATCACCTTCCAAATCCGTGAGAATACCATTTAAGCGTTTTTTTCAATCCTCCAGCAAGAGTATTGTCCGGTTTCCATCCCAGAAGAGTCCTGGCTTTTCGCGAAGCCAAATATTGGTGCTTTATTTCGTAGTTCGCTTTATTAAGAATTTTATAGTCCGGTTTTTTACCGAGAAGCTTGAATATTTTATTCACTAATTCTATGACGGTAATCGGATTTTCATCACTGAAATTAAAGGATTCTCCGCCTAAACCCAGTTTATTGAGCCTTTCTGCCAAAATAATATAACCGTTGACGATATCGTCCACATAAACATAATCGCGGGTGAATTTGCCGTCACTGCGGATAAGAAGAGTTTTTCCGGAAAGCGCCGAACGCATCGCGTCAGGGACTATGCGGGAAAAGTTAAAATCTCCCGGCCCATAAATGTTTCCGCAACGCGTTACTGCTACCGGAAGCCCGTAAGTGTGAAAATAGGTATAAGCAATTAAATCGGCGCAACTCTTGGAAACGTCGTAAGGGTGGTTGCCGATCAACGGAGCGTCCTCTCTGTAAGGTAATTTTTTATGACTTCCGTAAGCCTTATCGCTTGAAGCAACCACTATGCTTTCAATTGTCTTTGCGTTACGGCAGGCTTCCAAAATATTCCACGTGCCTTCGATATTGGAAGAAAATGTCTTTAGCGGATTTTGATGCGATTTACCGACGATGGCCTCTGCCGCCAGATGGAAGACTATTTCTATTTTGGAACCAGAGATAATTTTTTTTACTAGAGTAAAATCGGCAACATCACCTTTGATAACTTTTATCTTTTTATATTCTTCCGGTGTGAAAATAGTATCTTTTCTATCTGTTTGAATATCTAACCCAACAATACTTGCCCCTTTAGAAAGCAAATTTAGGGTTAAATTCGATCCCAAGAACCCTTCGAAACCGGTTATAAGCACTTTTTTATTCTGCCAGAAGTTTTTCATTTTTATATTCTCCAAGGAGCATCATCAGTATTCCATAAACGTTCTAATTCAATCTTATCCCGCAGTGTATCCATACACTTCCAAAACCCCATATGTTTATAAGCATTCAGCTGTCCTTCTTTGGCTAAATTTTCTAATGGTTCTTTTTCCCATATGGTCAGATCTCCATCGATGTAATCAAATATTTGTGGCTCAAGAACAAAGAAACCGGCGTTTATCCAACTTCCTTCGGTTTTTGGTTTCTCCAAAAAAGATTTTATATTATTTTTCTTATCGATATCCAGAAGGCCAAATCTACCGGCAGTTTGTATTGCCGTTAAGGTAGCTAATTTCCTGTTAATTTTATGTGCTTTAACCAGTTCCGGTATATTAACATCACTAACGCCATCACCGTAAGTCATCATAAATGTTTTGCCTTGGACATATTTCTCAATTCTCTTTAAACGCCCGCCAGTCATTGTTTCCAAACCGGTATTGACCAGTGTGATTTTCCAAGGTTCTGAAGTGCTTGCATGAATTTTAGTGTCATTGTTTTTTAAATCTATAGTTACATCGCTCATGTGCAAAAAATAATGCGAAAAATATTCTTTAATCATATAACCTTTATAACCAAGACAGATGATAAAGTCATTAAAACCATAAGAAGAATATAGTTTCATGATATGCCAGATGATAGGATTGCCGCCTATTTCAACCATTGGTTTTGGTAAACTTTCAGTTTCTTCGCTGATTCTCGTTCCTTTCCCGCCTGCCAAAATTACTACTTTCATTTTTCTACCTCTCTATAAACTGTTATCGATTTTAATAAATGCTCTGACCACCTTATGTTTTTCTAAATCATCGAAAGCACGGTTTATTTCATTTAAGCTGTAAGAATGACTTAAAAGTTTTTTCAAAGGGAGTTTGCCCTCACGATAGAGCTTAGCAAAACGTGGAATGTCTCTATCCGGGCAGGAAGCTCCTCCCCAACTGCCTTTGATTTGTTTTCCAGATATAAGAGCGTGAGGATCAAGTTTTATTTTGTCACCTGTCTTAGGATGCGTAGCAAAAACACACAGCCCACCATTTGTTTTTACGGCATTAAAGGCTTGCTCTATAGTGGAAACTATCCCTGCCGCTTCAATGCTATAATCAACGCCATGACCTTTTGTAATTTTATCTATTATCGCAAGAGTATCGTCATTGGTACTATTAATTAAATGCGTTGCACCAAAGCATTTCGCTAATTTCAGTTTTTTATCGTCTATGTCAACGGCAATTATATTTTTACAATGAAATAGGTTAGTTGCCATTAAAGCGCTTAAACCAATGCCGCCCAGCCCGAAAATGGCGATAGTGCTTCCTTTTGCCGGTTTTACTTCGTTAAAGACTATCCCTCCACCGGTTAAAATAGCGCAGCCAAAAAGAACCGCTACATCCAGGGGTATGCCTGCGGGTAATTTTACGCAACGGTTTTCAGACACCACAGCGTATTCATTAAGTGTCGTCACCGCTCCGGCATTAATAACGCAGCTTGCTTTTTTGTATGTTGTCCCGCCAGCGTCTATGCCTTTAGCTTTTATCCAGCCGAGGATAACGCGGTCTTTGGGTTTTACCTTGGTCACTCTCTTACCGATTTTTACGACAACGCCCGAACCCTCGTGGCCCAATAAATGCGGTAAATACTTATCTTCTCCCCGATAGCCCCTGACCTCGTAAAGCTGACTGCGGCAGATGCCGGTATAGGCCAGCTTCACCAGTACCTGGCCCGTTTTAAGTTCAGGTATTTCTATGGAATCTTCAACTACTAAACCTTTTTTATACAAAACAGCTGCACGCATTTTATTTAGCTTAAAACCTCTCTTGCTTTAAAAACCCAGAGTTTGTTCGCGATGAACGATGAAATTACTATAACAGGCACGATAAACGCCTGGCTGATCAGCTCACCTATACCTAAACTGACACAGGAAATTAAAAGCCCTTGATTTACTATATACATAATTACATTTAAGAAAATGAATTTTAATAATACTGTCCTTCCAGTATTACGAAAAACAAAACGGCCGTTCGTATGAAAATTGAACAATACGGCAGCGATTGTGCTGATAGTCAACGCTATCCTGTAATCAATCCGCAAAATGACCAAAAATGCGTAAGCAAAATAACCGAAAAGGGTATTTATCGCGCCGATGCACAGAAAGCGCAAAAACTGATTTTCCCAGAAAGATGAGATTAAAAGCCTGATTGACAAAGATTCTCCCTTGATTGCCTCAAGAAACCTATTGCCTTTGCCGCGTACGGTATATTTCAATAATTCAAAAATCCAGAACAACGTAATAAAAATACGGTTTTCTCCAAGAAAGTAACGCCCGTTTTTTTCTATTACCTGGTTGTTGCCGATAAGCCTGTTTAACCTGTTTGCGACTATCTGCTCCGCGTTATAACGGCTGATGATTTCTTCCTTGGATAAACCGTTAGCGGAAATAGCAATTTCATGCAGGATACGTATCCTCAGCGAAGCTATATTGATATTGATAAAATGGAAATAACCGTAGCCAAATGCCGCATACGTGATAATATCTACCAGCAGGAATGAAAAGAAATTCAGAATATTATTTTCTTTTGGATAAGCCAGAGCGGCAAACGGCAGCATAACAATCATTCCTGAAATAAAACTTAAGAACAGGCAAACCATCTGGCCGCGGCCATTTTTTAACCTGGATATTGCCAAATGCGATAAGACATTAGCGACAGCACCGACAACCGGAGCAAACACCAATATTGGATATTTTACTAACATAGATCAAGTTAACCCTCTCTTTTTATGTTCAACAACTTTAACCCCAAGGCAAAAATCTTATTATATGTTTTCCCTCTTTCGGTTATCTGATACTTATTATCTCTGTATTCTATCCACCCGTCTTTAATCATGGTGTTAATCCTGGGCCAGATTAAAGCTTCATCGGAAATAATACTTTTGATTTTATCGCAGGAACAGCCTCCTTTTTTTTCCATTTGCTCTATCAATCCAACTATAGTCATCGTAGGGCTATCATCCTCAAGGGCTACATAATTAATAATATAGCTCAACATAACCGGCACATAGAAGATTACCACCTGTGCATATTGCCATAGGTTGTTCGGCAAAAATGCGTATCTTTTGCTTAAAAAATAGGCGAGAGCCAGGCCGGAAATCAGGACAATCAGAAAAATAGAAAGTATGTCCTTAACGGGATTGCCTTGACGCGGAATTTTTATTTTCAATGAAATCAAATGCAGGATTATCGCTATCGCAGCCAAACTTATGCAAAAAAATAAAATTGCCATATTCTTATAATTAACCTTAATTTTTATTGCGGTATGCCCGCCCGATGCGGCGGATTAGCAAATCCAGGAAAAAATGCCCGACTGACAGAAAGTTTTTTAATTTAAGCGCGTGGGAAACCCCGCTTTTCCTTTCCTGCGAGGTAACGGGAATCTCTAAATAACTCATCCCCCGGTCCAATAATCGCGTAATAATATCTGCCTGAAAACTATAACCGTGATAATCGGTATGCCAGCGCATTACGTTATACGTAAAATGCAACGCGCCGCCGTTATAGTATTTAATTTTATAACCACTTATTGTATTAACGATAAAAGTATAGGTCTTTGAAAATAAATCACGCATAGCGGAGCGCCCCAATATTTTGACATGATAGGGGATAATCATTTCCGCCTTTCCCAAAGAATTAAAAATTGCGGATAATGTTTCCGCCGGTTCCGCATTATCGCCGCTGACTAATTTATAGCATTTTCCTTTTGCCATAAAAGCACCGTCAATATAATTCTGGGCAAGGCCGATATTTTCTTTTCTAACAAAAAGCTTAATATCGTAATCAGGGTGTTCTTTCGTATAGTTATAAATTAATTCTTTGGATTTATCTGTAGAAGCATCATCTATGACTATAATTTCCCACGAAAGGCTGCTTTCCTCAAGAGCAGAGACGATAGTGTGAAACGTATCTATAATATTGCCTTCTTCGTTATAGCATGGTACAAAAACTGTGATATCCAATTCTCTTTTATAAGGCATAAATCCCGCTAAGGACTTAGCATCAAGGATCTCGTAAAAGTTATGATGGTTATTCATATAATTTATTTAAATGAGTCTACCGGGGGAATTATCATATTTTTTAAAAATTCTTTCCTGTTTAAAAGCGGTTCCGAATCCTCGTTCGGCCTGCCGTATTTGACCTGCGGTATCACTCTATAATTATGGCCGATATGTACGTTACAAAAAACCGGGCCATTTTTATTCAGTGCTTTGCGAATATATTTTTTTGCATCATTATCCTTAAATATATTCAGGGTATAAAAGCCGTATGCTTTTGCTATTTTAGAAAAATCTAACTTCGGCAGGCCCCCTTTTACCGAAGAAGCCACATAACATGAATTAAACCATTGGTCCTGAGTTTGCCTAATCATGCTGTAGCCGCTATTATTTATTAAAAATATTTTTACCGGAAGCTTATGCCGCACTATCGTGCCTAATTCCTGAATATTCATTTGCAGGCTGCCGTCACCAGTTACGCATATTACCCTGGATTTATTTTTTGCAAATGAAGCGCCTATCGCAGCCGGCAATGCCCAGCCCATAGCAGTATTGTTCCAGTCATGAAAAAGGCGTTGCTCTTTTTTAAATTTAAAAGCCTGCATTATCCAGGCCAAGCAGCAACCGGTATCTGCAACGAGAATATCTTTTTCTTTACAAATACTTGAAAGCGAATCAATAAAACTATAAGGATTTATCCTCTTTTCTTTATGATAATGCGCTGGACAGACAGGGTATTTATTTTTCCATATTTTTATCTGGTTAAGCCACAAAATTTTATCTTTTTCATTTTTTACGCCTATGGTTTTTCTGTTTAATTTGCGAAGGAAAGTTTTTGCGTCACATTGAACAGGCAAATCTATTTTTAATCCGAATTTCCTGAATTTATCCAATTCATTTTTATCGATATCAACTACTACCTTTTGTGCGCCACGGGCAAACGTGGTAACCGGGCTGCCTGTAGCTTTTGTGTCAAGGCGGGAACCCACAGATAATATAAAATCTGCATTTTGAATTGCGAAATTAGCGTAACGAGTGCCATGCGTACCAAACGTACCGACAAGGTAAGGATGATTTGAAGGCAATAAGTCACTAACCGCCCAGGTGGGCAGGAAAGGCATCCGCTGTTTGTTGATGAATTCGCGGGCTTCTTTGGCTGCGCCTGCCATACGTACGCCCCATCCAAAAACCGCGACAGGCCTTTTTGCCCGGCTTAGCATTTCTAGACACTTATTTATTTTGCTATCAACATCGTTTTCGCTGTTAACTTTTCTTGGCGCAATGAATCCTTTTAATCTTTTTGGATTAATCTCTGCCCTTTGTAAATTGTCAGGTATGTCAATTACCACCGGGCCGGGCCGACCATGCTTAGCGAGATAGGCGGCTTTTTCCAGTTCATACCGTATACTCTTTGCATCATCAACATAAACCGCATAATTAGTGACGTGTTTAAACATCGGCACTATATCTGTTTCCTGAAAACCTATCTGCCTTACGCCTGTGCCTTTTTTATTTCTAAACGTAGCGACCTGCCCAGTAATATAAAGGACCGGAACTGAATCATAATAAGCAGAGCAAATTCCTGTTAAAAGATTGGTAGCGCCGGGGCCGCTTGTTGAAATAGCTGCTCCAAAATTTTCTGTAACTCTGGAAAAGGCATCTGCAGCCATGGCATTTGCCTGTTCGTGCTGGCAGCAGACGTATTCAAGCTTTGGGTGTTTTGCTATAGAATCAATTAAATGCGCAGAAGCTCCGCCCGTTAATACAAACACATGGGAAATTCCTTTTTGATATAAAAAATCTGCCACGAAATCAGAAAGTTTCATGGATTACCAACACATTTCTTTTTTTATGCTCGCAAAGAGCGAGCCCTCGTAATGATTCCCTGGAATATCTTTCCACGAATTTACTTTTTTCCAATTTATTTTCTGAGAAAAAAGATTAACTTTTAACTTACTAAAATGCTCAAATAACGCTTTTGCATTTACTTCATCGTGCACGCTTAACATCCCATCTGAATTTTTCCAGTCATTGTATTGTGTTGAACAAATTATCTCTTTTTCATGCCCTTCAACGTCCATTTTTATCAAATCAAAGCCAGTTATTATTTTTCTAAAATCCGCAGTTGCTACAGAAATTTTTTCAAGCTTTCCATAAGGATTTTTTTTCGCACCGGCAATATGACTGCCTGTGGTGTTACCTAAAACTCTGATAAAATCCAGAATACTTTCTTTGTTCGAAACTGCCATATTATAAGGCGTTACATTTTTGATACCGTTAAGCTTAATGTTTGTGAGCAATATTTTAAAATGAAGCGGGTCAGGCTCATAGCATGAGACATTATAGCCGCACTTACTTAAGATTATCGAATGAAGCCCCAGGTTTGCACCGATATCAAGAACTTTTTTATACCTGGAACGATTCCGCCAATAATAACTGAAAATTATCAATTCATCCAAATCAAACAGGTTAAGAGAATCTATAGCTCCCATTTTATGATAGGGAAAAATTATTTTACCGAAAGGATAAAAACCTATTTTACCTTTTTTGTTTTTAAATAATTTTTCTATCTCTTTACGACTGGCATCTTTTAAGAAACCGTAAAGCAGTGTATCCGGTGAATGGTAATCGCTTATGGTAGGTAATGCTAAAAATAATTTTTCGATAGCTTCTCGCTCAATCATTATTATTGCCTTTTCTTATTAGAAGTTCGTTGCCGCACCTTCTTAACTTATACATATTCTGGTCAGCTATTAATTTGTTTGATAATTCCTTTTTGCCCCACATATCAAAAATCACGCTAAAATTCCTTCCGCCGATAACTTTGCGTGGAGAATTTATAAGCCACTCACAACAATCAAGTATATCTTCCATTGGCGTAAAGGCGCCGCTGGAAAATTTATCCTTAACTCTTTTATAATTGCCTCCGGCTCTTTTTTTAGCCTTAAGGGTTTCCTTATGAATCTTTGTTTTTACCCAGCCTGGGCCTACTATTGCAAAGCGTGTATCTTTTATTTCCGCATCCAGAAGTTCGCACATTTTAATTAAAGCTATTTTTGAAACCGTATAAGCGGAATAATTTAACGTTGCATTATTTGTTCCGCCTCCGGCAAAGAACAATACACATGGGCCAAAAGCATTATTTTTATTCCTGTAAGGTAGCAGGTTATGGATTATGTTTAGTTGGCTTAGAAAATTAACTTTAATGGAATTTTCCCATGCTTTAAAATCCGTATCAGTAAACGGCCCTATAGGCTCCTGCGTTCCCGGGCATAAAACAAGTACATCCCATTTAGGGCAAGCTGATTTTAAATTAGAGCAGGTTTTTTTTATTTTTGACTCATATTGTAAATCACAAACAAACAATTTAATGCCCAGATTTTTTAATTTTCTTACCGAAATGGAATCCGTGCGGTATGTGCCAAATATTTTGGCTCCTTTTTCCTGCCAACTTAAACACATAGCCCTGCCAATATCGCTTGATGCCGAAATAATAATTATTTTTTTATCTTTAATTTTCATTAAAAAGGGCCTTTGAACCAGTCTCCCGGCACGTCGTGTGGAAAATTTTTCTTTATTTTTAAAACCTCTTTTTTGATATTTTTACCAAAGAGTTTCATAACTTCAATTACTATATCTTCGGCGCCGCGGTAAAAATGCTTGGTCATAGAAAAACTTGTAGGCGTCGGGAAGTCAGGCAAAGCTATGCGTAAGGGCGCTTTAAATAACTTGCCATGGCACTTCATACAAACGCGCGCAATAATCTCTGCGCTGATAGAACCTGAGGCTTGTCCGGTATCAAGAACCAGTAACCTTTTGGTTTTATGTACAGACTCAAAAACCGTATGCCAGTCAAGAGGGCTTAGAGAACGTAAATCTATTAAGTCACAGGAAATTCCTTTCTTATCTAATATTTCAACAGCATGCAAGGCTTCAATAGTCATGTATGAAAAGGATATTATGGAAATGTCTTTTCCTTCTTTTAAACACTGCGCTTTGCCTATAGGCACACGAAAATCGCCGCTTGGAACGTCACCTTTAAGGTTATGCAGCCATCGATGCTCTAAATAAATAACCGGATTATTGTCGAATATACTTGAGAGAAGCAATCCTTTGGCATCCGCGGCAATGGCCGGCATCACTACCTTTAACCCCGGGATATGAGTGAGCCAGGCTTGTAAACTTTGCGAATGCGTAGGTCCCTGCCCCCAGCCGCGGCCAATAATCAAACGTATAGTAATGGGGACTGATGATTCTCCTCCAAACATGTAACTCCATTTGGCTGCATTATTGACCAACTGATCCATCGCAAGGAGAAAAAAATCCATCCTCTGATGGCACATCACTGGCCTTATGCCGTTTAGAGACGCTCCTATGGCTACACCAGTCATTGCGTTTTCAGAAGTCGGCATATCAAAAACCCTTTCTTCGCCGAAACGCTCTTTAAGACCGAGGGTTGTGCCGAAAATTCCTTTTGGGTCATCAATGCCAAGGCCGTAAGCAATGACATTTTTATCGCGCCGCATCGCTTCCATATAAGCTTCATTAATAGCCTGGCCGTAAGTAATTTCTCTCATTGCGCACACTCGTTGTAAAGATGTTTAAAAACGTCATCCTTTTCGGGAAAAGGAGATTTTTCAGCAAACTCAAAAGCTGCCTCTACCTCTTGTGAAATATTTTCATCAATAGTTTCAATATCTTTTCTTTTAACTACTGAGCTTCGTAAAAGTTTTTCTTCTAAAAGGCGAAGCGGGTCTTTTTTCTTCCAAAAATCAAACTCTTTTTCGCTGCGGTAACCGATATCATTATCATAATTTGGTCCGCAGTGCTCTCTCCATCTGTATGTTGCAAATTCAAAGAAAAAAGGACCATTCCCCTTACGAATAGATTCAATTGCTGGTTTGACCTTTTCATAAACTCCTAATGCATCATTGCCGTCGCCAAAATCCGTGGCGCAACCCATTGCCTTAACCATTTCATAAATATTCCTACCCTCTGGCTGGCGGACTTTTAAAGGAGAATATACCGAATAACGATTGTTTTCACAGATAAATAATACCGGAAGTTTTTTTAAAATTGCAAAATTGATAGATTCATAAAAAACACCTTCCTCAACCGCGCCATCTCCGAAGAAAACACAACTTACCTGGTTTGTTTTATGAAGTTTTATCGAAAGCCCGAGGCCAACGGCAACCGGTATCGTTCCGGCTACGATAGCCGTGCTGCCCATAAAGTTTACTCTTCTATCGATTAAATGCATTGAACCGCCTTTTCCTTTGGAACAGCCAGTAACCTTTCCGTAAATTTCCGCTATCATCTTGTTTAAATCTCCGCCCTTAGCTAAATAATGGCCATGTGAACGGTGAGTGCTTATTACAAAATCGCTGCGCTTTAATAAAGTGCACACGGCTGCCGCAATAGCTTCTTGACCGGTATATAAATGTGTGGGGCAGCGCATTTTTTCTTCGGAATATTTCTCAGCTATTTTTTCTTCTGTAAATCTGATTTTGCTCATTTTATAGAACAATTCCAAGGCAATTTTTTTATTTCTTTTTATGAAATTATCCATAAAAACCATTTATATTTAAGTTTTAAGGGATAAACCAATAATAATCTCCGGTATAGCCGACTTCCTTAAAAAATTTTTTCCATTCATCCACATGCATGATTGTCTTAGCAGTTAAATTCCACATCATCATAAGCTTCTTTTCTTCATCGTTCCGATAAGCATCAACAGTTATATAACTTTTGCTTCTAGCCACGCGTTCAATTTCCTTTAAAGCCTGGGCGCATTCAAACCGTTCCAGATTATGCACGGTATTAATGGATATCACAACATCAAATGACTTGTCCGGAAAGTCCAGTTTCTTTGCATTGCCCACCTTAACATAGGGTTTCATATCTTCTATAGTATTCTTAATAGCGTACTCTGAAATATCTATACCTTTAACTGTTATACCGGGGATTAATTCTGCCAGGTCATGCAACATGAAACCTTTACCGCAGCCTATGTCCAATAGCGAACTTTTAGATGTCAAACCGAAATAATCCTTAAAAGTAGGGATAACCGGCTGCCAAAACCTGGGATTATAAGAATAGCCTCCATAACCGTGCTTTCTGTCACCGTCAAAAAAATCCTTATCAAACTTGCGTGCGATTGCACGGTCTTCTTCTGTTTTAGTCGCGCCTCTTTCTTTTACATTACGCTTAGTTTTTGGATAATTTATTAAGAGATCAATTTCTTTGCCCATAAAATTTTATTAAATTTTCTTGGTCAAATCTAAATTTTTCATAGTCCTAATGTTATACCACTTGTCTTCGTCTTTGAGCTTACCGGAACCGAATTCCTGGATAATTTCATCTATCGCGTTATCAACGCAGTAAGCGGGCTTGAAACCCGCGGCCAGTAATTTTTTAGAGCAAAGCCTGTAGGACCTAGGGTCATTGGATTCACTTATTATAATTTCGCAGGAAATGCGCTTTGCAGCTTTTTTTGCAATATCTAGAATAGAGATATTTTCAAAACCTGCATTATAGATACCCTGTATTTTTTGACCCATCCTAAGAAAATGCAGGTAAACGGCCACCATATCCTTTATATGAATATTTGGCCTGGTCTGGCTTCCTCCTAAAACTGTGATTTTCTTTTTTGCCAAAGCCTGCACGGTAAGCATGTTTACTGAAAGATCAAGCCTCATTCTTGGCGAACAACCGCATACAGTCGCCGGCCTGACGATTTGTGCAATAATTTTATCTTTGTAACTTAAGATTACCCGTTCGCTTATCATTTTGGTTTTATTGTAATCGGATATCGGGACAAGAGAAAGTTCTTCTGTTACTTCAGGTTCATCTTTGACGCCATACACACTGCCGGAGCTCGCATATACAAATTGTTTAACCCCTGACTTTACCGCCTCTTCAAGCAAATGCATAGTTGCTAAAACATTTACTTCCCAGCTTAATTTTGAATTCAATTCTCCACAGGGATCATTTGCAACATTAGCAAGATGTATAATCGCATCTATGCCTTTCATCGGGATTTTATCGGCATTACGTATATCTTCCTTGACAATTTTTAAGTTCTTGTGACTTCTTAAGTAGTTGCCAAACCACATAATATCTACTACCGTAACCTTATGCCCTTCGTTTAATAAATCCGGGGTAAGCATTGTGCCTACATAACCGCAGCCGCCAGTTAGAAGTATGTTCATTTTAAGTCCTTCTTTAAAAAAATTTTTAAAAATTAAGGAGACTCATCCCGCCTTTAAGAAACCTATTTTTTTGGACTGATTCTGCATTGCCTATAATACGTACTGCCTGGGCACCGGCAAGCTGGCCCATAAAAGTAGCAAGCTCTATGGGGAGTTTCTTTACTGCCGCAAGCGATGCGAGAGAACAAAATGCATCTCCGGCGCCGACAGTATCGACTACGGATTTTTCAAAAGAAACACAGTCACACTGTGGCTCGCCTTTTCTGATACCTATGGTATCTGTCGCACCGCGGGTTAACCAAGCATATTCTGATTCCAATTTTTCCTGCATTTTTTTTAATTCTTCAGCAAAATCTATATCTCGTTTACCGCAGGCCAAGGTTATTTCGGTTTCATCAAGAGAAAATGAATCTGCTTTATAATATTGCCTGTCGATGATATTGAAACCATGGTTATAGCTATTTGTCTGGCAATTTAAAGCAAGAAATTTTGCTTTTTCCTGGATTAACTCACGAAGGTTATTTTGCAAAAGTCCGTGCCCGAAATCCATGACCATTACAAGATCAAAATCTTTTATGCAGCTTTTCACTAAATTATAAATTATTTTTTCCAATTCTTTGGGAAGCCGCTGTTCATCTATGACATTTAGCGAGAATAATTTTGACAGTTCTTTTCCTTCGTTAAGCGGCTCTACAAACCGTTGTTTAACTATTGTGGTAAAACCCGGACTACGGATTATTCCATCTTCACTTGGGCTTATATACTTTGCTAAATTAGAATCAATCCAAGGCTCTGTGCCGCTTAAACTGATAATTTTAACTTTTGGTGTAAATTGCTTTACATGGCGGAAAACCGCCAAAGCACCCCCTGCCTGGGTATCTTCGTTTATAAATTTTGTAGAAATAATGCGGTTTTTTGAAGTAAGCCCCTGCACTTTTACCGTAGAATAACGGTCAAAAATTATGTCACCGATAATAAGAACCTTTAATTTTTTGAAACTTTCCACTATATCCCTAAATTTATTGGGAGTATATTTTTTTGCTAAATTCGCACAAAATTCTTTCATTTTCGGAGGATGAACTTCAAAGTGTCTATTGAGTAATTTGGTTGAACTAAACACAATTGAACCGACATAACGTACTTCCCCGCCTAAACGGTTAACTGTTTTAATATCATCGTATATATTTCCGGTTACATCTATGTCGGGATTTTCATATTCCTTGCCCTTACAATAAACATGCGGGTGAATGCACTCTATAGCTTCTGCCGCAGCCGAATAGGGAACAACCACGACGTAATCAACATATTCTAACGAGGCTAAATATTTAACCCTAAGTGCATCATTAAAGTATGGCCGTCCCGGCCCCTTATTAACATATTCCTGGCCGGTAATCGTGACTACCAGCACGTCGCCTAATGCTTTCGCTTCTTCAAAATGGACAATGTGGCCGGGATGAAGAAGGTCAAATGTCCCGTGGCACTGGACAATTTTTTTGCCTTTTTCCCTTATTTTGGAAAAAAAATCCTTTGCGTTAGAAAAAGGGATATTTTTATGCGCAGTAAACATAATTATTGCCTCTTTAGTATTTTATTTTTTATGAATATAGTTTAAAGGTTGATTTTTTATTTCGCTGAAATTATCGGAAACCCATTTTATCGTTTCAGCCAAACCTTGCTCTAGGCTGATATTATCTTTCCATCCAAGTTCATTGCGAATCTTGCTACTATCAAGCAAATAAGCTGCGTCTTTCCCGGGACGTTCCTCGCTTATTTCAACCAAATCGTTAAAATTGGCACCCATCATCCGGAAAATCATTTCAACCAATTTGCGAATTGATATAAATGAATTTGTAGAGATATGGTAAGTTTCGCCATTAACACCATTTTGAGCAATTTTTAAGGTAGCCTCTGCGACATCCCGGATGTGAACAAAAGAACGCTTTGAAACTCCACCGCCATGTAGTTTAAGTTTTTTTCCAAGTTTTATAAAAATAATTGTGCGCGGAATAATTCTGTAAAGCTGCTGCCCCGGGCCATAAACATTAGCAGCACGTGTAAAACTTACAGGAAATTTATATTGATTGAAAAAAGTACGTAAATGTAAGTCGCATGCCGCTCTTGAGGCGGCATACGGCGTGCTCGGATTAAATGCTGCCGTTTCTATCACATTACCAATGCAATTGCCATACACTTCGGGTGTAGACACATGAATATATTTTTTCAAAAATTCAAAATGCCTTATTTTATCGTGTAACTTTACGTTAGCTACCATATTAGTTTCATACCAATGCTCTGGTTTCTGCCAGCTCTCAGCTACCATACTTTGCGCAGCAAAATTTATGACATAAAGAGGGTGAAATTTCTCTATTACTTTAGCCATAGCTAAAGTATCGTGGTTAAGATCAAATTGTTGAAATTTAAACGACCTTCTTGATTTCTCCGAAAGCCATTTATAAGGCAAGAATGCCTTGGCTGGTTCTTTGGAACGGCTCATTCCCAATATTTCCAAACCTTGCTTAAGGCAATAAGCTACAAAACTTGCCCCGGAAAAAGAATTGCTGCCTATAACTACTATTTTCCTGTTCATTTTTGATAAAATTTATTCCTGACACAACCATTGCATCAGCATATGCCCAACTATCAATTGTAAATCTTCCGATATTTGCATATCATTTACAGCAAAGTGTATAGGGGTATCGACTAACTTTAAGCATTTTCCGCCGTCAAACCCTAATATGGCATAAGTATTCATTCCAATTTTCTTGGCGATATTTACCGCCTCTAAAATATTAGGTGAATTGCCACTGCCGGAAAGAACTATGAGAATATCTCTTTTTGCACCCAAAGTTTTCAATTGAAACGAAAATATATTCTCATAACCAACATCATTGCCAAGGCACGTCAATATTGCCTGATTTACAGATAAAGCAGTCGTTTTAATGCCTTTTCCTTTGAGCCGGGACGTAGGATATAAAAAATCATTTGCTATATGCGCTGCATTGGCTGCACTTCCACCGTTACCGCACAAAAATACGTGCCTTCCATCTTTCCACGCTGCTTTTATGTCCTTTGCCAGTTTAACGACAGGACTCCACTCAAAAGAAGTCAGGGCCTTAACAAGTTTTGTCTGGTAATTCTTAATATTTTTTTCCTGCATAGTCAGCCTTTTTTATTGTTTGCTTCCATAATAAAATCACAGAATTCCCTGACTGCGCCGTTGCCACCCTTTGACGCAGTCTTATAAATACAACATTTAAGCACCGAGGAATGTGCATCTGCCACACAAGCCGCAAATCCCACGGCTCTCAAACATTCCAAATCATTGACGTCATTGCCAAGATAGGCGATTTCATCAGCCTTCAGATTAAATTTCTGTATCTCGTTTTCTAAAACTTTTAGTTTATTTTCACATGCCTGGACACAGCGCAAATTCAATTTTTTGCAGCGGGCGTTTACGACAGGGTTGGCTTCTGTGGATAGAACGAGTATACTGATACCGGTTTCTTTCAAAAGTTTTAGCCCGTGGCCATCTCCTCTGTTACAAAAAACAGCTTCTTTACCATCTTCGAAAACCAAGACTCTATTATCGGTAAATACGCCGTCAAAGTCGAATATAATCATTTTTATTTTGCGCGCTCTTTCTAAAATCTCTTTTTTGCTTGGCTTTACCATATTTTTATCTCCCCGAAAAAATGATTCTTAAATCGTGCATAAATATATCAAACATAATTGACTTTTTTTTGCTCCTTATTTATTTTCTCAAATTCAAATTTTATCCTTTTATAATCTTCCTCTTTTTTCTTCAAAAAATAATACATCAGACGTATTTTCTCTTCCGTGCCTTTTTGAGTAAGAAAATAAGATACCCTGGCTTTATCGCTGCCGTTGGTATAGTTTTTTGCTTCAATAAAGCCATTCTTAATAAGTTTTTTTAAAGTATAATTGATTTTGCCTAAAGAAATGGATAGCTTGGAAGCGATTAACCGTTGTGTGGTGAAAGGAGAAGATTCTATCGCTTGAATAACGAGGAGACTTTCTTCCTTAAAGTATTGTTCAAACATTGAACATTATTATAAACTGTTGCCTTTACCTGTCAATCTATATCTATCTATATTATCGAAAACGCCTGACAGCTTCTAATATGTAAGATATTTCTCTGCTGCTTAGAAAAGGGTCTATAGGTAGTGAAATTACCGTTAGAGCAGCTTCTTCTGTATTCTTTAACGAACCGCTCTGTTTAGCTTCTTTAAAGGCCTGCATCTTATGTAGTGGTTTAGGGTAATATATTCTTGCTTGTATGCCTTTATTATTCAGAAAAGTTAAAAGCCTGTCGCGCATTTTTTTGGGAACTTTAATAGTATACAAATTATAGACATGGTTTTTCAATGTAAAATGAGTTTGGATGAATTCAACCCCTTCTAAGCCTTTATCATATTTTTCAGCTAAGTTCCTGCGGGCGGCATTAAATTTATCTATATATTTAAGTTTGGCCAGAAGAATTGCTGCCTGGATTGAATCAAGTCGCGAGTTATAACCTATATATTCTGCATCATACTGGTTGCGCTGGCCATGGTTACGTAATAGCGTTATAATGTCAGCTATTTTTTCGTCGTTGGTTACAACAGCTCCGGCGTCTCCGTAACTGCCTAAATTTTTTGAAGGGAAAAAGCTGAAAGCCCCACATTCCCCTATTGTACCTAATTTTTTTGCGGCTCCGTCTTCCGCGCCGAAGGCCTGGGCTACATCTTCAACGATAAATAAACCTTTCTCTTTAGCAATGGCGGATATTTTATCCATCCGGCAGCCGCAGCCAAAAAGATGCACAGGAATTATTCCGGCTGTATTTTTGTTTACCGCTTTTTTTATTTGTTCCGGATCGATGTTAAAAGTTTGCGGATCAATATCGACGAATACCGGCGTAGCACCGCTACGCACAATACTTTCTGCGGTTGCAACAAAGGTGAATGGCGTGGTGATTATTTCATCCCGGCGGTCAAAAAATTCTTTTTTCTTTAGTTTTACTGCCTGGGCCCTTAAGGCAATAAGCAGCGCATCGGTCCCCGAATTAAGCCCAATTGCATATTTCGAACCAAGATATGCCGAAAGTTTTTCTTCAAACTGGGTGGTTTTTTCGCCTAAAATCCAGTGTTGGCTGGATAAACACTCCTTGATCTGCCTGTTTATTTCTTTTTTAAGAAAAGTGTATTCTCTTTTTAAATCAAGAAGAGGTATATTCAATTGTTTTTTCATTTACTTCTCGAGGCACTGGAGTCCGTACGAGCCAAGTTTGTGGAATTCTGGCAAAAGTGATTAATCTATACGTTCTTTCTCCAGTAATCCAATAATCCCGCTATGGTTTCTTCAAATGGGATTTCTGGTTTCCAGCCGGTAGCTTTATTAAATTTGCTGTAATCTCCCAGAAGAACCGGCACATCAGAAGGCCTCATTCTTTCGGGATCTTTTTCTATTTTTACTTTCACTTTCGAAAGAGAAAGAAGAATGTCAAGCACTTCGCTTATTTTATAACCCTTGCCGCTGCAGATATTATAGACCTCCCCCAGGGTACCCTTCTCTAAAGAAAGCCAATATCCGCGTATCACATCCCTGACATCCATAAAATCCCTTATTGCATCCAAATTTCCCACTTTTATTACGGACGGCTGTTTGCCTTTTTCAATCATAGCTATTTGCTTTGCAAAATTTGAGGTAACAAATGGTTCGCCTCTACGTATGCCGGTGTGGTTGAATGCGCGGGTTCTTATAATATTTAAGCCATAACTTTTGAAGTATTGGTACGCCATAAAATCCTGCGCAACTTTGCTAACAGCATAAGGGGAGAGCGGTCGAAGCGGGTTTGTTTCTTTAATCGGCAATTCATCCTCATGCACAAGGCCGTACTCTTCACTGCTCCCGGCGATTTGGATAAGTGGATTTATTCGTGAAGACCTCACTGCTTCAAAAATATTTAATTGACCGATAATGTTAGTGGTCAAAGTTTCCTGCGGCGCCGTAAAAGAGCTGCCGACAAAAGATTGCGCCGCAAGGTGAAAAATCCTGTCCGGTTTTATTTTTTCTATTACCGCCTTAACGCTGACAAAATCTCTGATATCTGATTCATAAAGCGCTGGTTTGTCTTTTATGTGGTTTATATTTTTGGTATCGGAACGCCAACGTATGATGCCGCAAAGTTCTATATCTTTTTTACCAAGCAGATATTCCGCAAAATGCGAACCAACAAAACCGGTTATCCCGGTTATCAACACTTTCATCGCGCCCTCCTCTGTTTTATATTTATTCTTTCAGCTTATCATGAAAATATTTTATGGTTTTGATCAGGCCTTCTTCCAGCGAAACTTCAGGCTGCCATTTTAATATTTTTTTCGCCTTACTGATATCGGGTTTTCGTTTAGTAGGGTCGTCTTCCGGCAATGGCTCATATTTTATATTTGATTTCGAACCCGTCATTTTTAAGACTGCTTTGGCTAATTCTATTATTTTGAATTCGCCGGGATTACCCAGGTTTAGAGGCAGATTATAATCCACTTTCATTACTTTAATTATGCCGGCTACTAAATCATCGATATAGCAGAAAGAACGCGTCTGATGCCCTTTACCGTAAACCGTTAAATTTTTACCCTTAAGTGCCTGGACGATAAAATTCGATACCACCCTTCCGTCATCAAGCTGCATATTCGGACCGTAAGTATTAAATATCCTTATCACTCTGACGCCCAGATTGTGCTGACGATAATAAGCATAGGTTAAAGCTTCTGCAGCTCGTTTGCTCTCGTCATAACAGGAACGCGGGCCGATGGTGTTTACGTTACCCCAATATTCTTCTTTTTGCGGATGCACCAGAGGATCTCCATAGATCTCGCTGGTTGATGCCAGAAGAAATTTGGCCTTTTTTGCGCGAGCTATGCCCAGACAATTATGCGTTCCAAGCAGCCCTGATTTTAAAGTTTTAATCGGATACTCTAAGTAATATTTAGGCGAAGCAATAGAGGCAAAATGCAAAACCCAATTAACTGTTTCATTTATGCATAAAGGGTTTGAAATGTCATGTTCAACAAGACGAAAGCCCGGGTTATTAAAAAAATCCTTGATATTATCTTTGCTGCCGGTAATAAAATTATCTACACAAATTACCGAATCGCCGCGCCTTAGGAATGCGCGACATAAATGTGAACCAATAAATCCTGCGCCACCGGTTATTAGGACAGTCATATTATAGTTCGGAGTTCAGTGCTCGGCGTTTAGAGTTTAATGAACTTTATTTTAGTGAAGCTCCCCGGACTTTAGTCCGGGGCTTCCTCCTAAAGCAGAAATCCCAAAAATGCATTCATCCAGCCCTTCGAGAAGGGCTGGATTCATCCTTCGGGCTAAAGCCCGGGGATTTCTGCGAAGGATTAACCCGTTCAGCAAACCAGCAACTTTATCTAATTTATTTTCTATTTCCAAACGTAAATCGCAAAGAACATATTTTAATTTAACGACAATGTCAAGCAGTGTCATTGCTTCATATAAAGAGCTTCTTGTCGTATATAGAAATCTTTTAAATTCTTTTTTCGAATATCTGCCACTGTACTCTGTAATGTTGGCTGGAATCGATATAATAGCCCTTCCAATTTGCGAAGTTAAACCAAACCTTTCTGTAGAAGGCAATAATGGTAATAATTTATTATATGCATCTTCCACTAATGTGATAGATTCATTTCAAACGATAAGTTTTTTAAAACCGCGCTCCACGTTTTTCGCCCTGAACGCCGAGCTCCTAACTCTGAACCTTTTCGAACCACTTTACGGCCTTCGCCAACCCTTCTTCAAAACTAACCCTCGGCTGCCAGCCCAATAATTTTTTCGTTTTGGAAATATCCGCGTGAGTTTTGCGCACGTCTCCGGGCCGAGGCGGCAAGTATGTGGCTTTTATATTTTTACCCAAGATTTTATTTAAAGACACCAGCAGCCCATTTACTGAATTTGGTGTGCCGTTACCGACGTTAAAAACTTCGCCCTCAACGCCCCTTTGAGTTAATGCCAGAATATTTGCATCAACTACGTTTTCGACATAACTAAAATCCCTTTCTTGTTCTCCATCGTCATAGATTGGCGGTTGTTTATCGTTAAGGAGGCAATTAATAAATTTAGGAATCACTACGGCGTATTCGTCATCAAGAGCCTGCTTTGGGCCGTAGACATTAAAGTACCGTAAAGATATGACTCCTACTTTATATTGTTTGGTAAAAAGATAAGCATATTGCTCACCGATAAGCTTTGTTGCGGCATAAGGCGATATTGGCTTTGGATAATCTGTTTCCCTTTCGGGAAAATCAGTCCTGTCGCCGTATACGGAACTGCTCGAAGCAAAAACTATGCGTTTTACGCCTTTTTCTTTCGCTTTAAGAAACAAACCAAGCGTTCCTGTTACGTTTACATCATTATATTCAAGCGGCGAAGATATGGACTTTGGTACACTGCGAAGGGCTGCCTGGTGTGTTATTAATTCAACGCCATCGAGTGCCTCATCGATAGCCCTAGCATCGCGTAAATCTTTTTTAATAAGTTTAACCTTGTTTTTGTGCTGGGCGATATTTTCCAATTTTCCGGAAGATAGATTATCCAGTATAACGACATCAGCTCCTTCGTTTACTAATCTATCGACAATATGCGAACCAATGAAACCACATCCGCCGGTAACAAGAATTTTTTTGTTTTTTAATCCGCTCATGGTTTATCCTTTTTCTTTAAAAACATAGTTTTCCAAATAATCCGACACGGCATCCTGCCAGCCGGGTAAATAATAGCCGGAAAGCCCCTTGAACTTTTCCTTGGAAAGCCTGGAATTTTTGGGCCTTTTGGCTTTTCTGCCTGATTGTTCCGATTTAATCGGGATAAGCGCAGTCTTAAAGCCTGCTTCTTTTATGATATAACTTGCCAATTCAAACCAGGTACAAAATCCCGTATTTGTAACATTATAAATGCCCGGTTTTATGCCCTTCGTAAAATAAATCTCAACTATATCCGCTATGGCTTTCGCCAAATCTAATGTGTAGGTTGGCGAGCCCGCCTGATCGTCTACCACCTTCAGTTCTTTTTTTTCTTTTGCCAGCTGCGCTATTGTCGAGACAAAATTTCTGCCCTTCGGCCCAAAAAGCCAGCTTGTTCTTATGATAACGTGCTTATCTATTTTAGCGGCTATTTTTTCCCCTTCAAGCTTTGATTTTGCGTATACGCTTAAAGGGTTTGGCGTATCTTCTTCGGTATATAAAGACTTTTTCTCTCCGTCAAAAACATAATCGGTGCTTATATAGATGAAAAGACAATCCTTGTTTTTAAGACAATCAATTACATTGGCTGTTCCGTCCTTATTAATGATAAAGGCATGCTCTGGCTTGTCCTCTGCCTTGTCGACATTGGTATAGGCAGCACAATGCACGACTGCGTCAAAATCAAAGCCACCAATCACACCTGCCAAAGAATTTTTTGTTGTGATATCTCCGTTATCTTTATCTATGGCTAAGATATTATATTTTTCAAAGAATGGGCAAAGAACAGTGCCCAGCATTCCTTTTGCGCCGGTGATTAGGATTTTTTTACACATTCACTGCGTTTGGTGTCAGCCATATTAAATATCATCAGCTTTTTCCGATGATTCATCGAAGGCTTATTTTTTCCACCACTTTATATTTTCTTTGTACCAGTCAATGGTCGCATCCAAAGAAGCGCTGAAATCATAAACCGGTTTCCAGCCAAGATTGCGTAATTTTGTTGAATCTAAAGAGTAGCGACGGTCATGAGCAGGCCTGTCTTCTATATAATCTATATAATTTTCGTCTAAATCAAATTTCTTCAATATGATTTTGGTCAATTCTATATTAGTTATTTCATTATTGGAAGAAATATTATATATTTCTCCCGGCTCTGCTTTTCGCATCAGAAAATCAATTGCCCGGACATGGTCTAAAACATAAATCCAATCCCGCACGTTAAGACCGTCGCCGTAAAGCGGCACCTTTTTATTTTCCAGAATGTTCGTTATAAATAAAGGTATGACTTTTTCCGGGTATTGATACGGCCCGAAATTATTCGTACAGCGGGTTATCGCAACCGGCATCTTGTAGGTAAGCGCGTAGGAATTACAGAGAACATCGCCCGCGGCTTTGGAAGCTGAATAAGGGCTTGAAGGCGACAGGGTATCTGCCTCAATGAAAGAGCCCTCAAGCGTGCTGCCATATACTTCGTCAGTGCTTACCTGCAGGAAGAGCTTTATATTTGTGTTACGCGATGCTTCAAGCAAGGTAAAGACGCCGACAATATTGGTTTCGATAAAATCTTTTGCCTCTTTTATTGAGCGGTCAACATGAGTTTGTGCAGCAAAATTAATAACGACATCCTTATCGTTTATTATTTTTTTGACTAATTTAAAATCTCGTATGTCGCCTTTTATGAATTTATAATTTTTATTTTTTGCCACTTCTGAAAGATTATCGAGATTGCCGGCATAAGACAGACAATCAAGATTCGTAATTTTATAATCCGGATACTCATCTAGAATGTAGCGTATAAAATTGGAGCCGATGAATCCGCAACCGCCAGTAACTAACAATCTCATAATAAACCTCTTAAATTTAGGCCTTTGTTTTTTGCTATAAGCATGTTCGCTTTAAGCAAAGATTCAAAAGCTCCGCAATCGGTCCAGAAACCATTTAGAATATCGCAGGAAAGAATGCCTTTTCTTAAGTACATATTATTAATGTCCGTAATTTCGTATTCACCGCGACGGGACTTTTTGAGTTTACGGATGAAACCAAAAATTTTCGAATCATACATATATACTCCGGTAACCGCATATTTTGATTTTGGCTGCTTTGGCTTTTCTTCTATGGAAACAACTTTGCCTTTTTTGAATTCAACCACGCCGAAACGCTCAGGATTTTTCACTTTCTTAAGCAATATCTTCGCCCCTTCTTTTTGTTTTTCGAATTTATCGACATACCTTTTTATCGAACTTTCAAAAAGATTATCGCCGAGAATAACGACTATTTTATTCCCATCGGCGAAATCTTCCGCAAGCCGAAGAGCGTCGGCTATGCCCGACTCGCCGATTTGATAGGTATAATGGATTTCTTTAAGCCCGAAATCCTTGCCATTGCCAAGAAGCCGCAGGAATTCTCCGGCGTGGTTTCCGCCGGTAACAACCATGACGTCTTTTATGCCGGCTTCAACCAGCGTCATTAAAGGATAATAGACCATTGGCTTGTCAAAAATTGGCAAAAGATGTTTGTTGGTAATTTTTGTAAGCGGATGCAGTCTCGTTCCCAAGCCGCCGGCCAAAATAATGCCTTTCATTTATTTTCTCCAATCATAGGGAATATCGTTGCTGAACGCGTCTAATCTGTATTCGTCGGGATTTTCCGGATTATAAGGGGCTGTCGGAATATTGATTACTATGGCTTCCTCTTTCGAAATGCATTTAAATCCGTGATAGAGTAATTTAGGAATTTTGACTAGTTTCGGATTATCCAGGCTTAATTCCCATTCGTTTATTTCGCCAAAAGTTTTTGAATTCTTACGGCTGTCATAAATTGCCAAACGCATCTTGCCGAAGATGCAACAAAAATGATCGTCCTGTAGCTTGTGATAATGCCAGGCCTTGGTAACTCCGGGCAGCGCCGTCGTAATATAAGCCTGGCCGAATTTTTTAAAAATTTTATCGTCCGAACGCAGAACCTCCATAAGATGGCCTCTTTCATCGTAATTGACTCTTAAATTTTTTACCTCTACCCCTTCAATCATAGCCTTATTACCTTTTTCTCATTCTTTTTGTAAATATTCCTGGTATCAAAAATTAATGAGGAATTTTTCTTCACAAATTTATAATCTAGAGCGGAATGGTCCGTAACAATAATAACACAATCAAAAGATTTAAGATTATTTTTGGCAAGCGTTACACTTTTTAAGTTGATATTCTTTATTTTAAGATAAGGGATAAAAGGATCGTGAAAACTTACATCTACTCCTTGTTTTTCCAGGTGTTCGATGATTTCTAGCGCCGGTGATTCTCTTAAGTCTTTCACATCTTTTTTATAGGTAACCCCGAGGATAAGTATTTTCGCTTTATTTAATGGGATGCTTTTTTCTTTTAATATCTTCGCAATTCTTTCTACAACATAGTTTGGCATAAAACGATTTACATAAGAAGCAAGGTCAATCATTTTTGTTTTGAAACCTAGCTTTTTTGCTTTCCAAGAAAGATATAGCGGATCTATTGGAATGCAATGCCCACCTAAGCCCGGTCCCGGGTAAAAGGGCATGAAACCAAAAGGTTTTGTCTTTGCTGCCTCTATGACTTCCCAGACATCTATGCCTAATTTATTGCAGATTATTGCGAATTCATTGGCTAAAGCAATGTTGACTAATCTAAAAGTATTCTCAAGGAGTTTTGCGGTTTCGGCTGCTTCTGGGTTTGAAACCATAAATACTTTTTTGATGATTTTTGAATATAAATCTTTCGCAAGCTCGCCGGATTTTGCAGAAAGCCCTCCGACGAGTTTTGGTATTTTTGTTAAGGGGAATTTTTTATCCGCAGGGTTTACCCGTTCCGGTGAGAAACAAAGGAAAAAATCGCTCTCTTCATTTAAACCGGTTTCTTTTAGTATAGGTAAAACCACTTCCCGCGTAGTTGTCGGATAAGACGTGCTCTCTAAAATAATCAATTGATGCCCTAAATATTTCTTAATTGTCCTTGCCGCAGCTATGACATAGGAAATATCCGGCATTTTTACTTTTCTAAGCGGCGTTGGCACGCAGATAATTATCGCGTCGCAACTTTTTAGGACTTGCGGCTTTGTTGTAGGGAAAAATTTTTTCTCATCGATTGCCTTTAAAACTTCTTCGGGATTGACGTCAACTATGTATCGCTCTCCTTTATTGAGCCTGTCGATATTTTTCTGGTTAGTATCAAAACCATAGACAGAATAGCCTTTATGAGAAAAAGCCATGGCCAGGGGCAAACCGACATAACCCAGGCCAACGATACCGATTTTGGCTTTTTTTGTTTTAATCTTATTTTTAATCAGGGTATAAGTATTCATTTGTTTCTTAACTGGGGCCCGCACGGGCAAAGCCCGTGGAATTCTGGCAAAAGGGATTAATTTTCTGCGTCTAGCGCCGGAAATTCCGTTAATAACTTGTTTTTGCGCCGCTGTAGCTATGGTCAAATCCTAGGCTGATATCCGGAAAGTCCTTAAGCGTAAGGGACAACCAGAAGGTAAAGTCTGTTACACCTTCTCTTTGTTTATCTACGGTTACGCCAAAATCAGCCCACCAGCAATGCAAGTCCTGCCTGAAGCTATATTGCTGCTCCAAGAATTTTCCGTCTTTGAATTCATAACGCATGTAGTTTTTAAACTGTAATTTTGGCGTAAGTTGATAGTTCCAGTCTAAAGTTGTCTGTGAACTGTATGTGGCGTCAGGCGAGTCATAATCATATTCTCGCGCATATCGTTGCCCAACCGTTACTTCGTACTTATGGCTTTTCGTGTCGCTGAAGCTGAAGTCTAAGTTACCCTCCTTAAAAGCCCCGACCACACAATCATAGTAACTTGTTGTCCTGATACCCATCCCCTCTACCGGATAAGCCTCAAGAGTAGATTGTATATTGTCAAGGTAAGTGCCTTTTTTGTCAAGCGCTCCGCGCTTGTCCTTTTTATTAATCTGATATTGTAATGCCGGGCTGAAATATATGAAATCCCAGGTACGCTCTTTGTTCCTTGCCTGTAATTTATTATCGAGCCTAATCGTTACGGTTTCGCTTCTCTGCAGGCTGTCTATGCTGTCAAACTGCGAAACATCGCTTGTGGGAACATTTGGCGGATGAATATAGGCATAGCTTACGACGGGAGTGATAATGTGGCGCACCTTGTCAACCGGCTTACCGAAAAGATTAAAATTAGTATCAAATACTCTGTAAAGTTTCGTGCTGAGGTCGATTCCTCCAGTCGGCGCGTTACGCCATAATTCTTTTGTTCCGGTTACATTTTTTGAATAAAAAGTCCCGTAATCTCCGAGGTAAGGGTTTGTATAAAGCCAGCCGAATGTTTTCGGATAACTGACGGTGCTTAAATTATACACCCTGTCCGAACCATATTTGCTCGAGCCATCAGCTCCTTTAAAATTAAGGCTTCCGGCGGTAGTCTTTGATTCAAGATAAAAACCTGAATTTGCTAAAGATTGTCTATAAAAATCATACTCAAGTTGAGGCAGATACTCTGTTTCGGAAAAGAAATAGTTCATTCTCTTCTGCGTTAAGAGTGACAGCGCTGAATGCTCGAAAGAATAAGTGGATAGATTATAGGTTAAGGGGTGCGGTTCTATGTCGTATTCCCTGCGGAAAAAATCCTTCATAAAATTTTCATCGGAAAATTTATTAAACTCACTTATCATCATTAAATTCTCATTAGGTTGCCAATTATGAAAAAATTGTGCTTTATAGCGTTCGCTTTGGAGATAGTTTTCAGGGATACTTGACCTTTCCGGATATTTCTTGAAGAGTTCGTCCCGATTTTGAGGTTTATACAGATCATCATCAATATAGTAAAGATTTACCAGGGCTTTGCCAAAATTTTCCGTGGTGGCGTTATGAGTAATACCTCTACCGAAACCTCTTTTTTCGTACCAATCAAGGATAATCCTTCCTTTCTCTCTGGCACTGAATCTGTAACGGTAACGGCCTAAAACGTAATAACCCCAATCGCCCTTACTACCCGGGGTTATCTGAATCGGAAAAATCTTCTCGTCAAGCGGAATAGAAAGATAGGGAAGGTAAAAAATCGGCACATCGCCTACTTTCATAACCATGTCTTTAACTATAACTTTTACATTTGGATAGACTATGATTTTTTTTGCGGCAAAACGATAATGCGGTTTTTCAAGATCGCAGGTAGTGGCAAAACCGTTGCTCAAAGAGTACTCATTCGGGCCTTCTTTTTTAGCCTCTTTGGCGTTTGCGTAAATCGGCGGAGACACCATGCGCATATCAGATAGTGTCGCTTCCTGGGTATTAAAATTATAAACAACTTTTTCTCCGTAAATCGTGCCTTCCTTACGTACTATTTTTACATGCCCGGTCAAATTTGCGATTTGGGTATTTGCATTATAAATTGCTTCATCGCAGGTTACGTCCATGCCTTTATATTTGATTTTAACATTGCCTTTTACATGAACTGCGCCTTCTTGCTGCAGATAATTTATTTCGTCGCCATTTATCTCAACCGGCTCGACTTTTTCCTCGCAAAAAACAACACCCGATGCATAAATAAAAACAAAAATTGCCGGTAGGATAATTGCTTTTAGCTTACTAAAATTCATTATAAATACTTATCTGATTTTATTTGCCCTTTAAATTATTCCAATCCTCCAAAAATCTCTTTATGCCGATATCGGTTAAGGGGTGTTGCATAAGTTTTTCTATAACCGCAAAAGGAACGGTTGCAACGTCGGCGCCTATACGCGCAGCATCAAGAAAATGAAGCGGGTGCCTTATGGATGCAACAATTATTTGAGTTTTGATTTCATATCTTTCATAGATTAATTTGATATCTCTTATTAAATCCATGCCTTCAAAAGAAATATCATCAAGCCTTCCCACAAAAGGAGAAACATAAGTAGCGCCGACTTTGGCAACCAAGAGCGCCTGTGAAGCAGAAAAACAAAGCGTAAGATTGGTTTTTATGTTAAGCGAAGAAAGTTTTTTTGTAGCTTTGAGACCTTCGACTGTTGAAGGAATTTTTATTACGATATTCGAAGAAAGTTTTGATAGCTTCTTTGCTTCTCCCACTATCTCATCGGAACCAAGCGCAATAACTTCTGCGCTCACCGGGCCATCAACTTCTTTACATATTTTTTTTAATTGTGCGACGGGTTCTTGCTTTTCTTTTGAGAGAAGGCTGGGGTTAGTGGTAACGCCGTCAAGAACACCCAGGGTATTTGCTTTTTTTATCTCTTCGATGTTGGCGCTATCTATAAAAAGTTTCATTATTACCTCCTGTGGCAAAAATTAAAGCTTTACTCCAGGTAACGAGAAGCGCGATGGCCACCTAAAGAACTCCTGACTTTTGATTCAAATTTTTCTTTAGCTAAAAGCGCGGCGCCGGTGATTCCGCTATCTTTCAATTCTGCTTTCACTAATTTTATCCCTTTAAAATTTGGCCACATTACCTGCCCTTTTATTGCTTTTAAAAGCATGGGCTTAAACAAATTAAATGCTCCGGAGATTCCGCCGCCGATAATAATAATCTGCGGGTTGAATATATTTATCATTCCGGCAAGAAATTTGCCTAAATGTATGGAAAATTCCCTCCAAATAATTATAGCTTCTTTTTCGCCAAGTCTGGCTTTGTCAAAAATTTCTTTTACTTCTTTCGGAGCAACTTTTATTTTTTTAAGCTGCCGGTATCGCTCAAGCAAATAATTACTGCCGGTAAAAGTTTCAATGCAGCCGGTACCGCCGCAACCGCATCTTCTTCCATCGGTGCTTATAGAGACATGGCCCAGCTCTGCGGCGCTGGTTTTCCCTTCTAAAATTTTTCCATCGAATATGACAGCGCCGCCAAGGCCGGTGCCAAGAGTAAGGAATATTGCGCGCGATTTGCCCTTGCCAGCGCCCTTGCGTACTTCGGCAAGCGCAAAAACATTGGCATCATTATCAATAAATATGGGGGTTTTAAGTTCTTTTTTAAGGATTGCCTTGAGGGGAAAATTTTTCCAGCCGGAAACATTTGGAAGGTAATAGATAAATCCTTTTTCTATGTCGATTATCCCGGGAGCGCCTATCCCGACAGCTTTAATATTATATTTTGCGAATTTATTTTTTAGCCTTTTTATTTCGCTGATAAAGGCGCTTTTTTCTTTTAATTGGCTGGAAGAATAGACAGTTTTTTCAAGGATTTTCCCTTTAGAGGTTACCACCCCGGCCTTGATATAAGTCCCACCCCAATCAATACCTAAAAAGACGCTCATCTAATTATTTTAGCGGATAATCATTGATTTGCAATGAAAAAATGAGGAAAATCAGAGGTTTATTGGCAAAGAAAGAAGAAATATTTTTGAGTTATGAAAATAATCGGGAGAGAGGGATTAATGAGCACGGCATTTTTCAAGTCTTGGTGGCGCAGAAAAAATGCTAGTGCGAATAATGAAACTTGGAATTTTTCATAAATGAAAAATTCCTTAGTTGAATTATCCCCAATGGTGATTACCCCCCCCCGAGCGACCGAAGGAAACGAGTGGGATAGTGAGCCTGAATTTCGTGAGGCGGGGAACCTTCGGCCTTCCCGACATTTTTCAGAAAATGGTCGCCCTTCGACTTCGCTCAGGACGACCATCCTGAGCTTGTCGAAGGATGGTCGGGGCGAGTGGATTTGAACCACCGACTCCTTGGTCCCGAACCAAGTGCTCTAGCCGGACTGAGCCACGCCCCGATTTTAATTAATCTTTCTATATATTTTTTACTCTGAGGAAATCCTTCCGAAGTGCCTTAATGTAAAACTAAACTTTGCTCTTACCTTTTAATAGATAATCAAATTCTATATTCAACCAATCTCCTGTCCTTTTATATTTTAAATTCGTATTTTCGTAAGTAAAGGGAATTATGTCAACGGTAAAATAATTTGGCATAACTTTTTTTACCGTAAGCGAAATGCCATTTATGGCTACGGAGCCGTTTTCTACGATGTATTTTCTAAAAGCCGGGAGCAATTCTATTTCCAGCTGCCGGAAATCGCTTTTTTTCGATAGGTGTTTCAGGCGGCTTTCCGCATCCACATGGCCAAGCACAAAGTGCCCGCCTAATTTTTCGCCGACCTTTAAAGCCGGTTCAAGATTAACGAATTCTTTTATTCGCAATCTCTTTATATTTGTCTTATCAAGCGTTGATTTTACTGCATCGAAACAAAGCCGCTCATTTTTTTTATCGCTCACTGTAAGACATGCGCCATTTACCGAGATGCTATCGGAAATATTTGTTTCATTATAAATGCTTTTTGCGCTTATACCCAATTTTGTCAAAGAATTGGTCCTAGTTATTTTCTCAATTCTGCCTATTTCTTTTATAATGCCGGTAAACATATTTAAATTCCAAGCTCCAAGCACCAAATTCCAAATAAGCTCCAAATTTCAATGTTCGAATGACCAAAACGGATTTCATTTGAAACATTGGACATTTGGTCATTGGGATTTATTTGGTGCTTGGAATTTGGGATTTGAAATTTGTTATTCATATTCACCTTCTATGTCCTCGATAACAAGCGTATCACCCATTACCTCTTCAATATCCAATTTAGCATCGCTACAAATTGTTTTAGCGGCAACCTGTTTAAAGGTTTCCGAAAATGTTTCTTTGCCCACCATTTTTAAATTCCCCAGCTTAAGGCGGATTGCCGTAATCTTTTTTACGTTAGGCATATCTTTGGTTTTTGCCAGGATACTTTTTAAAACTGATTCAGCTAAATGATATTCATGCATTGTTGCTCCTTATTTAAATATAGAAAATGGGTGATGAAAGTGGAAAATGGAAAGACAGTATTTTTCTTTCCATCTTCTATCTTCTGTTGCCACCTTATTGTTTTTTTCTTGGTATTCGCACTTTCTTCGCATCCGACCAGAGGTGCTCAAGGTCATAAAATTCCCTTAAATTATCCACAAATATATGCAGTATTACGTCAAAAAAATCAACCAGCACCCAACCACTTGCTTCGTCTTTTTCAAAATGATGCACTTTATAATTATGTTCTTTTGATTTTTCGATTACCCAATCGCAGATTGCATTGGCCTGAATACCGGTATCAACTGAGCAGATTACAAAATAATCACAAAGTGTTGAAAGTTTTTCTATATCAAGCACAACTGGATGCCTGGCTTTTTTCTCAAGAACCAGTTCTGCTATCTTTAATGCTTTTACTCTTGATTCTGAAATTTTTTTACGAATGGTAACCCCCTAATGGCAATTCGACTAGATCTTTTTGCTTCGCAAAAAGACAGTCTCATTGGAATTACCCCACACCCAGCACCCTTAAAATTTTATATAGGCTGGGTGTGGGGTAATAGCCTAATTAAAAAAGGCTATTTTGTTTTTAATAATTTTCCCAACCCTTTCCTCAATATCCCCGACACAAGAAACACATATATTATTGAAGGTAAATATTTCTTGCGCCAAATTCCTGATGTCATCGGCATTTATTTTTTCGATTTCTTTTTTAATCTCGCCTAGCGAGTATATTTTTCCAAGCGAAAGGAAACTCTCGGCAAGATAAAACATCCTGCCCTGAGGCCGTTCCAGAGCCATGGTTATCTGACCAAGAATATAATCTTTTGACCGGGTTAATTCTTTATCGGAAATTTTCTGTGATTTTATTTTAGCAAGTTCCTTAAAAATACTTGAGGCGGCAACGGTTATCTTTGTTTTATCGAGGCCGGCGTGGATTACAAAAGCCCCGCTGTCTCTATATTTTCTTACGTCCGTAGAAATTTCGTAACAAAGAGCTTTTTTCTCTCTGACCTCCTCAAATAGGCGGCTGCTCATATTGCCGCCTAAGATAGTATTTAGCACTTCCACGATAAACCGTTGGTTATTTAAATAAGAAATGCTCCTGAAGCCTATACACAGATGTGATTGTTCAAGTTTCTTGTTTTCGATTTTAACGTGCACACCACGCAGTGCTTCCGGGGCAATGTATTTAAGATTAACTGCTTGGGAATTTTTTGCAATTTTACCCTTAAGCAGATTCTCTACCATTGTTTTTTCGGCATGGCCGCTACAGGAGATAATTATATTGCTGGGTTCGTAATAGGTATTTTTAAAACCAGAGAGATCATTTTTTTGCATCTTGCCCACTGTAGAAAAGCTTCCGATAACTTCTTCTCCGAGAGAATTTTCCGGCCAGAGCAATTTATCAATTAAACTTACCGCCCGGGAAGAAGGCAGGTCATTATACATTTTTATCTCTTCAAGAATGACTCTTTTTTCTTTTTTGATTTCATGCTCCGAAAGTTCCGGGTAAAAGACCATGTCCAGAAGGATATCTAAGGCAAGACCCATATTTTTATTCAGAAAATGTGCGTAGTAGGCTGTAGATTCTTGAGAGGTAAAAGCATTTAAGGCGCCTCCGCGGCCTTCGATTTCTTGTTTGATTTCTTTATAGGAATAATGTTTACTGCCTTTAAAAACCATGTGCTCTAGAAAATGGGAAATGCCGCGTAAGGATGCTTTTTCAAAACGTGAGCCCACTCTTAAAAAAACGCCCAGAGACGCAGTTTCAACATCCCTAAAGGGAGAAAATATAAAAGTCGCGCCGTTAATATTAGTTATTTCATACATATTTTAATGAACCCCGGTCTAAAGACTGCCGCGCTTTGCGAAGGATTAATTTCGATCCTTGCTTTTTAATGCCTTAACGTATTTTTCTAACTTGTTCAAAAAGTTCCGCTTGGCATGATTTTCTTTTATAAATTTCACAATGGCACTGCCGATGATTGCGCCATCGCTGATTCTTGAAACTTCCTTTACTTGTTTTCTCGAATGGATACCAAAACCAATGCAAACCGGCAACTTACTCATTTTTTTAATTTCCTTGAGATGCTTTGCAATCGAAGCATAGGAAATATTCCGCATGCCGGTAGTGCCGGTTACGGAAATATAATAAATAAAACCGCCTGACGCTTTAGTAATGGCTTTTGCCCTTAATTTGGGAGTAACTGGTGTCACGAAAAATATTGTTTTAATATTAGATTTACGGGCGCTTTTTAAATATTCTTTACTCTCATCAATAGGTAAATCAACAGTTAGTATGCCTGATGCTCCGGCCTTGTTCATATTATTGAAAAATTTATCCACGCCGAATTTAAAAACCGGGTTATAGTAAGTCATAAAAACGATTGGAATTTTTATATCTTTCTTGAGGCTTCTAAGTAACGCAAAAAGCTTGGTTGTATTTGCGCCGCGGCTAAGGGCAATTGAAGTTGCCTCTTGGATTATTGGCCCATCAGCGATCGGATCAGAAAAGGGGATACCTAATTCAATAATATCGACTCCGGCTTTCTGCAAAGTAAGGATAATACCTTTTGTGAATTTTATCGTCGGGAAACCAAAAGGTATATAGGCTATAAAGGCTTTTTTGTTTTGTTTTTTTAGCTGACTAAATTTTTCTTTTAATGTTATCATGTTTTTCATTAATATTTTTAAACTCTAAATCCTAAACATTCTTCTTCGCTAAAGCTTCGAAGAATAGTCCTACGAAGCCTTGGCGAAGTAGGACAAATCACAAACTGAAGAAAGCTCGAAATGTTTAGAGTTTAGGATTTCGAGTTTAGAGTTTTATCTATGCATTCCTGCACTATTTCTAAGTCCTTATCTCCTCTTCCGGATAGGCAAACCACAGTCAACGAACCTTTGGCTTTTTTGGCTAATTTTTTAAGATAAGCGATGGCATGAGCGGATTCAAGCGCTGGGATAATTCCTTCAAGTTCGCTTAGCATTTTAAAACCTTCGACTGCCTCTTTGTCATTTATGGTAACATACTTTGCGCGGCCGCTTTCTTTATAAAAAGAGTGCTCCGGACCGACTCCTGGATAATCTAAACCTGCAGCGACCGAGTGGGTCGCCTTTACCTGGCCAAATTTATCCTGCAAAATATAGGTTTTTGCGCCGTGCAATACTCCAGGCTTGCCAAAATTTAGCGATGCGGAATTTAAATTCCGGTTTATTCCTCCGGCTTCAACGCCAATCATCTTCGTTCTTTTATCTTTATAGAACGGATAAAAAAGCCCCATGGCATTACTGCCGCCGCCGACGCAAGCGATGAGGTAATCCGGCAGCCTCTTTTCCTTATTTAAAATCTGGCGTTTGGCTTCTTTGCCGATGACGGATTGAAAATCGCGTACAATCATCGGATAAGGATGCGAACCAAAAGTCGAGCCGATTAGATAATATGTATTTCTTACGTTAGTAACCCAGTCTCTCATGGCTTCATTGCAAGCGTCTTTTAAAGTTTTTGAGCCGCTTTTAACCGGGATTACGCGGGCGCCAAGGGTTTTCATTCTGAACACATTCATTCTTTGCCGGCGGATATCCTCTTCGCCCATATAAACATCACATTGAAAATTAAACAGCCGTGCAACTGTCGCGGCAGAGACTCCGTGTTGCCCGGCTCCGGTTTCAGCGATAATTCTTTTTTTGCCCATATGGTGGGCAAGGAGAGCCTGGCCCAAAGAATTATTTATCTTGTGTGCCCCGGTATGGAGAAGGTCTTCGCGTTTAAGATATATTTTCATCCTGAGATTCTTACTTAAATTTTTTGCAAAATAAAGCAGGGTTGGTCTTCCGGCATATTCCTTAAGATAAAAAGTAAATTCTTCTTTGAATTTTTTATTGTTCTTTATTTTGGCATAAAAATGGCCTAGTTCATCCAGGCAGGAGAATAGAGTCTCCGGCATAAATTTTCCGCCAAAATCCCCGAAATAACCTTTTTTATCTGGAATTAACATTTTTCACCTTACTAATAAATTCTCTTACCAGTTCAGCATCTTTTTTTCCGACAAGCTTTTCCAGGCCACTTGCCACATCAACGGCATAGGGATTAAGTTTAGCAAATTGAGAAATATTTTTTACCGTTAAGCCTCCGGAGATTATAACTCTTTCTCCTTTTTTGATTAGCGAGGAAATTTCTTTAAGCGTATCTTTATCTACGGTAGCCTTGCCTTTTGTTTTCGTTTCATATTTTACGTCAAACATTACCGCGTCAATTTTATAACTAAAAATTTTCTCAAGGAATGGCTTATCCTGTGGAAAAAATACTTTTATGACTTTAAATTTAGGCCTGAAGGAATTACAATACGCCGGGCTTTCTTGACCATGGAACTGTAGTACATTCAAAGAAAGCGCATTGGCAATCTCAAAGACGCGTTCTTTTTCTTCGTCAAGAAATACACCGGCTTTTGTCAGATAAGGATCCAAATTTGCGATTATTTTTGCTGCTTCTTTTTCACTGATACAGCGCGGGCTTTTCTTTGAGAAAATAAAACCAAGCGCATCGGCCCCTTCTTTTGAACAGGCTAGCGCGTCTTCTAAATTAGTTATTCCGCAAATTTTTATTTTAATCATGTTGCTTCGCTCCGCACAGCCCCGTTACCTTAGATAAACACATTAAGGTTCGGGGCGTCCCGCACCTTAATAATTATATAGGAAACGGGACAGATTAGCACAGATAGTTAAGACATAACCAATAACCAACATATAAGATACAAACAAATTCTCCGCCAGAGGCGGGTCCGCCCACATATAAAAATATATCAGTGGCGGGCTTATCTGTGAATATCTGCGTTATGCATCCACGTGAAGTTCCTTTATTTTCTCTTCTATATTCCCTGCCTTCATCAATGTTTCTCCAACCAATATTGCGTCAATACCAACGCCTTTTAGCCATAAAACATCCTTAAGAGATTTTATACCACTTTCACTCACCTTTACCACGCCCTGCGGGATAAAAGGAGCAAGTTTTTGTGTGGTAATTAAATCAACTTTTAAAGTATTAAGATTCCTGTTGTTTATGCCTATGATATCGAATGAGCCAAGTTTTAGGACTTTGCGTAATTCTTTTTCCGTATGTATTTCAATCATTACATCCATTCCTAACTCTTTACTGAAATTATAAAGCCGGGGTAGTTTTTCTTCATCAAGTATTCTCATTATAAGTAAAATCGCATCAGCGCCTACGGTGCGCGACTCTAAAATCTGTATTTCGTCTAATATAAAATCCTTGCGTAATACCGGTAAATCAATTTCTTTTTTAATGTCCTCTAGGTAATTGATTTTACCGAGGAAAAATTCGCTTTCCGTAACTACAGAAAGCGCATTTACTTTTGCCGCTTGATAAATTCTTGCTATATCGACTGCGGAAAATTCTTTGCGTAAGACCCCTGCCGAAGGCGAAGCTTGTTTTATCTCGGCGATAAAAGAAATTTTTCCTTCCCGGTTTATCGTTTCCTTAAAGCCAAGCGGTTTTGGCGCTTTTTTTACAAGCGACAAAAGCTCATCGTGATTCTTTTTTAGAATCTCAACCTGCTTCTTCTTTGCTTCAACGATAAGCGACAATACGTTATGCATATTATTATTTATTTTTTATAACGGATGCGAGCTGATTGTTACGGATTCAAACAGATGAATCCATCCGTGACATCCGTAGCCATCCCTGCCTGCCGCAAGGACAGGCGTGCATCCGTCCTTATGTTTTTTATCTTTGGGCATCTATAAAGTTTTTAAATTCAAAAAATTTATCCCTGGCTTTACCTTTTTCTATAATGCTCCTTGCGAGAGCCGCGCCTTCTTTAAAATTATTGGCCTTATCCAATATATAAAAACAGCAGCTTGCGTTAGCTAAGATTATATCTTGAGCCGGGCCTTTCTTTCCGTTTAAAACATCCAATATTATTTTTGCACTGGAACTTGCGTCTTTGGTTTCGATGCTTTTTAAGGTTATCTTTTTTAACCCGAAATCTGACGGGTTAATAGCCATGTTCTTAACTTTTTTCTTTTCTATCAGCGCAGCAGTTGTTTCTCCCGTCAAAGAGACCTCGTCTTTCAAATCTTTTCCGTAGACAACCAGCGCTTTCTTTGTGCCTAAACTATTTAAAACTTCGGCCATTGGCCGGACCAGTTCTTTTTTGTATACGCCAAGAAGCTGGTGCGTAGCATGAGCCGGATTACAGAGCGGGCCCAAAATATTAAAAATAGTCCTTGCGCCTATTTCTTTACGGATAGCTGCCGCTTCCTTTAGCACCGGATGGTATAATGGGGCATAAAGAAAACCGATACCCGTTTTCTTTATCGTCTCTTCCATGATTTTTGGCGCAATATCGATTTTTATCCCCAGCTCCTCAAGAACATCCGCACTACCGCAGGTTGATGACATTGCGCGATTGCCGTGCTTGGCAACTTTGACGCCGGAGGCAGCAACAATAAAAGCAACTGCTGTTGAAATATTAAATTTATTCACTCCGGAACCGCCGGTACCACAGCTATCAAGAATCTGCTCGCTGTCAAGTTCAATACCGATAAAGTCCCCCTGCACAGAAAGACGCGTTGCTCTATCCCTGACCACGGTAGCAGCAGCATAAATTTCCTCTGCGGTCTCGCCTTTCATCGAAAGTGCCGTAAGAAAGCTTGCAGTTTGAGTGGCGGATATTTTATGGTCAAAAATATCGTTAAATATTTCTTTTGTTTCGTCAAAAGAAAGATCTTTTTTTTCGGTTAATTTTTGTATCGCTTCTTTTATCATGTCGCTTTTGCTCCATGGCACAGATAGCCACAGATGCTTTAAAAATAACCAATAACCAAGATACCTGCCTTACGGCAGGCAGGTGTGCTTATCTGTGGTTAACTCTTAATTTTCAAAAAATTGCTCAACAGTTTTTTTCCTTCTAAAGTGAGTATTGATTCCGGATGAAATTGAACGCCGAAAAGCGGATATTTTTTATCTTTTATACCCATAATCGTGCCTTCTTTGGTGTACGCAGTGATAACCAGATTTTTGGGCAGGGTTTTTCCCTCGATAATTAAAGAATGGTATCTTGTCGCCGCAAAAGGGCTTTTAATATCTTTGAACAAATCTTTCTTATTATGGTAAATCAGCGAAGTTTTTCCGTGCATTATGTAAGGCGCCTGCTTTATGATACCTCCGAAAACGTACCCTATGCATTGATGCCCCAAGCATACGCCCAAAATTGGTACCTTCTTATAAAATTCCCTGATGACATCACAACTGATGCCGCTGTCCTTTGGGCTGCCTGGCCCTGGAGAAATAACTATTTTATCTATTTTTAATTTCTTTAATTTTTCGATGGCAACCTTGTCATTCCTGTAGACGGTAATGTTGGCTCCCAGCTCTTCAAGATATTGGACCAGGTTATAGGTGAACGAATCGTAGTTGTCTATTACTAAAATCATACTTATTAAATGTATCACGTAACCGGTAACAAGTATCATGTTCAGAACGTGTTACGTATTACGTAATACGTGTGACATATTACTGGTTATTGTTTCTCTCTCTTTATTTTCGCCCCCAATTTGCGTAATTTCTCTTCGATATGCTCGTAGCCGCGGTCAATATGATAAACCCTGAAGACCTCGGTTTTATCTTCGGCAGAAAGGCCAGCGATAACTAAAGCGGCTGAAGCCCTTAAATCCGAGGCCATTACTTCTGCGCCGAAAAGTTTCTCTTTTCCTTCAATTATGGCGTAAGGCCCGTTTCTTTGTATCCTTGCACCCATACGGTTAAGTTCCGCTACATGCATAAATCTGTCCGGATATATTTTTTCCGTGATTAAAGAGATTCCTTTTGCGAAACAAAGACAGACCATAAATTGTGCCTGTAAATCCGTAGGAAATCCTGGATAAGGAAGCGTGGCGATGTTGACCGGCTTAAGAGGTAATTTAGGTTTAATTATAATTGAGCGCGCGTTATCTATGTTTATTTCTGTGCCCATTTCTCTGGCAACTTCGATAGCAGAAGTAAGATGGAACGGGTTTGCGCCTTTTATCTCTAAGACAGATCCTGTGGCAATACTTGTGGCAAGAAATGTTCCGGCCTCAATCCTGTCTGGGATGATATCAAATTCGCATCCGCCTAATTTTTTTACGCCGCGGATTCGCACTAGCGGCGTGCCTTCGCCGGTAATGTCTGCGCCCATTTTTTTAAGAAAAATCCCGAGGCTTTCTACTTCCGGCTCACACGCGGCATATTCAATGATTGTTTCGCCATCAATCAGCGCTGCTGCCATCATTACGTTGTCAGTGGCAAGCACTGATGAACCGTATTGTCCGCCAAGATAAATATGGCTGCCGCGCATATTTTTGCCATCGGCAACGCAATAACCTTTTTCTATATTTATATCCGCACCTAAAATTTTTAAACCTTTAATATGTAAATCAACCGGCCGAACTCCGATAACGCAGCCGCCGGGAAGAGAAACTTTTGCTTTTTTCTTCTTTGCTAAAAGCGGGCCCAGACAGCAAAAAGAAGCGCGCATGGTACGTACCAGCCGATAAGGAGCCACGTAGCCTTGTTTCTTGGTTGCTTTTATGATTACGGTTCCGTTTTCAAAGGTAATTTGTTTACCCAAACCTTCTAAGATTTTGAGCATTGTCCGCACATCCATAAGATTCGGGACATTATGCAGGATGCAATCCTCGTCAGTAAGGATAGTCGCAGCGATTATAGGAAGCGCGGCATTTTTTGAACCGCTTACCTCAACCGAACCGGAAAGACTTGATTTATGAATGACTAGTTTATCCATATATTTTTAAACTCTAAATACTAAACTCGAAACCCTAAACTCTAAACAATTTGTTTAGTGTTTAGAGTTTAGAGTTTTTTCTCAGTACTACTCCTCTAAAATTTGCCCCGTAGTCATTAATCCATTCTATAATCTCATATTTGCCTGTTTTTTCAAGGATGAGCTCTAAGTGCTTTTTTTGCCGGTAACCTGCCTCAAGTATCAGAAAGCCGTTTTCTTTTAAATGTACCGGCGCGTTTTTTAAAATTTTTCCAAGAAAATACAGTCCGTCCTTGCCCGCAGAAAGAGCCATACGTGGTTCATATTTTAAAAAACAGGCAAATATGAG
>JAJYOP010000041.1 GCA_021796115.1 bacterium | reverse complement strand
AGATTATAATCCGAGGCCGTCTTCCTTTACGGTAAATCCGGCTTATCAAAATAAGTCCCAGTTCTTAAATATTTCGCAATTCTTCTTCCCGGTCCATGCGCAATTATATAATACAAATATACAATTCTTGCTGCAGGCGCTTACCTTAAGTCTCTTTCTTCCGCCGACGCTTCAGCTTATCAGAGACGATAGAATTATTGCAGATGCCAAAATAAAACTTTCTCCGATTAAGGCTCAAGGCCCGCCCCTCGAAATTTTCTCTACAACTGGAGCCTTGCGCATTCGTACCCCATACTTATGCAGCAGTAAAATAATTTCAACCTCGCAAAAATTACATTGTCCGAATTACTATTCCAACCTAACTAAATTTAATTATTTTTTCTTACCCGAAAATAAACGCATTGATTATAAAAATCCGTATTTGTGTTTTTCAGAAGGTCTGCTTGTTTCTAAAACAAACCAGACAGGGGAAATAAAATATCGGCGTCACTTAAATCTAGAAGGAGGTGTTTTATGAGAAAAGGTTTCACGCTCATGGAGCTGATTGTGGTAGTTATAATCATCGGTATTCTTGCGATGATAGGCCTACCTCAATTTTTTAAAGTCGCAGAAAGGGGAAGAGCCGCTGAAGGAGTAGGAGCCCTCGGCACATTAAGAAATGCTCAGTTAAGATATGCGTTGACAAATTCCAGTAACCAAACCACTAGTGCTATGAGCGATCTTGATGTGGATGTGTCAAACTTGAAATATTTTACTACCATCACTCTTTACACAGTAGCGAATCCCCAAAGTTCTGCCAGTTCCGTTGCTGATATTTTAAGAAGTGGAGGGTATACTTTAAGTATTGCAGGAAATGGTAATATAACCTGTACTGCAGGTGGCACTATAGCTTGTCCGCCAGTAGGGCAGCAATAAGCGATAGGAAATTAATTTAGAAAGTAAGTGAAGCCCCAGTCTAAAGGCTGGGGGCTTCCTCCTAAAGCAGAAATCCCAAAAAGGCATTCATCCAGCCCTTCGAGAAGGGCTGGATTCATCCTTCAGGATATTCCGAAGGCATGGCCATTCCCGATATCTTTTAAGGAAGGCCCGGAGGCCCAGCGTATCTAGCGAGGGATTAAAAAGTATGTTTAAGCTGTGTAAAAAAGCGATGAGCTAATTGATTTGCGCCTGAAATTATTCTTAAAGAGGGTATTTTAAGAGTGATTCCAGGCGCATTGTTTTTACCAGCCAAAAAATTCCCATCCCTTCCACTTCTAAAAATGAAATCTTACTAAATCCTGAACATTCCCCGGAATTTAAGGGTATCTTGGCATAACTCTATGTAAAACAAGCGATAACGAAGATAAAAATCTATGATGCTTCAGGGAGCGGAGGCAAACGGATTTTAGCGGATGCAGACGGATAAAAAACCTATAATTATCCGTATACATCCACAATCATCCGTGACATCCGTCCTTAAAAATAAAAAAATGGGGAAGCCCCAGTACTAAATTCCATTGACATTTAATAATTACATAGTATTTTATAAAGGTAAATGTTTATAAGGAGAAAGTAGAGAGATAATATGAAGATAGTAGTTTGCATAAAACAAGTTCCGGATACGACGGAAGTCAGGATAAATCCTGAAACTAATACCCTGATTCGTGAAGGGGTAATTTCGATTATTAACCCCTTTGACATGTACGCCATCGAAGAGGCGGTCCAGCTTAAAGAAAAATTTGGTGGCGAAACCATTGTGATTACCATGGGCCCGCCGCAGGCAGATGTCGCGCTGAGAGAAGCGTTATCTATGGGTATTGATCAGGCAATTTTACTTTCTGACCGCGCTTTTGCTGGTTCAGATACCTGGGCGACGAGCTATGTTCTTGCCAAGGCAATTGAAAAAATCGGCGGCGTTGACATAGTTATCTGCGGAAAGCAGGCTTCCGACGGCGATACAGCGCAGGTAGGCCCGGGAATTGCCACTCACATTAACCTCCCCCAGGCTACCTACATCAGAAAAATCGATAGCGTTGATTTAGCGAAAAAAAATATCCGCCTCGAGAGATTGCTTGAAGACGGTTATGAGGTCCTTGAAGTCTCGATGCCGCTCTTAATTACCGTGGTTAAAGAGATAAATACACCGCGCCTTCCGTCGTTACGCGGCAAGATGCGTGCAAAGAGCCAGGCAATTACGACTTGGGGTCATAAAGATCTTGGCTTAAAAGAAGAGAGCCTTGGGCTTAAAGGTTCGCCCACGCAGGTTGTAAAAATTTTTACGCCGCCGCCGCGAGAAAAAGGAATGATCTTAGAAGGCGAACCAGATGCCATGGTGGATAAATTAGTTGGAGAATTGAAAAAACATCTTATATGATAAACACTAAACTCGAAACCCTAAACTCTAAACAAACCCGAAACTCTAAATCACAAACTCTAAACGTTTGGAATTTTCTTCTGTCTGTTGTTTGTTTAGGATTTAGAGTTTAAAAGAAATATGAGCGATTCAATAAAAGTAATTTTAGAAAAGTGTATCGGCTGCAGTCTTTGCGTTAAAGCTTGTCCATTTGCCGCAATTACTATTAAAGATAAGAAAGCAATAATTGATCTTTCCAAATGTAATTTATGCGGAGCCTGCAAAGATGCCTGCAAATTTAATGCTATCACAATAATTAAACCCCAGGCGACAAAGGTTGATCTTTCTGCCTATAAAGATGTTTGGGTGTTTGTTGAAGTAGAAAGAGGAAAGATAAATACGGTTTCCTATGAACTTTTAGGCAAAGCCCGTGAGCTTGCCAGTGACCTGCGCTCAAAAGTCGTTGCGGTTTTATTGGGCCATAATCTTGAAGAAAAAATACAAAACTTGTTCCACCGCGGAGCAGATAAAATTGTTGCGGTTGATAAACCAGAACTTGACAATTTCATCTCCGAAAATTATGCTAATATAATTTCTCATTTGATTAAAAAACATAAACCGGAAGTTTTCCTTGCCGGAGCAACTACTTGCGGCCGCTCACTAGTCTCGCGTATCGCCGTAACCATTTATACCGGCTTAACTGCAGATTGCACCGGCCTACATATCGATAAAGAAAAAAGGCTGCTCGTTCAGACGCGCCCGGCTTTCGGCGGAAACATTATGGCGCAGATTACGAGCCCCAATCACCGTCCGCAGATGGCAACCGTTCGGCACAAAGTTATGCCGGAGTCAGTTGAAGATTTAAAAAGAAAAGGCGAAGTGGTTAGAGAGATTTTAGACGGCAGTTTTATTGATAACCGCATAAAGTTTGTTAATTTTATTCAAGAAGAAATAAGTAAGGTAAATCTTGCAGATGCTGATATAATAGTTTCTGGCGGAAGAGGCATTGCCGACGCCAAAAATTTTAAGCTCATTGGAGAATTGGCAGACGTTTTAGGCGGAGCGGTAGGTGCTTCGCGCGCAACTGTTGATGCCGGCTGGATCCCGTATTCGCACCAGGTCGGGCAAACCGGTAGAACCGTTGCGCCGAAACTCTACGTTGCCTGTGGTATCTCCGGGCAAATCCAGCATCTGGTTGGTATGCAATCATCGAAGATAATCGTGGCAATCAATAAAGACCCGGATGCGCCGATTTTTAAAGTTGCAAATTACGGATTAGTCGGTGATTTATTTACGATAATCCCATTACTGATTAAGAAATTTAAGGAAGTAAAAAAAGTTTAATTATAGTTCTTTAAATAAATAACCAATAACCAAGATACAAGATACAAACAAATTTCAATATTCAATAACCAATAATCAAACGAAAATATTTGGTTATTGTTTCTTGTATCTTGATTATTTCTTGCAACTAGAAATTAAAACATGTTCCTAAAAGAACTTGAAATCTTCGGTTTCAAATCCTTCCCGGAAAAAGTATCCCTCAAATTCGAACCAGGTATAACTGTTATCGTGGGCCCAAATGGGTGCGGTAAAAGCAACGTGCTAGACTCTCTCAAGTGGTCGCTTGGCGAGCAAAGTCCGAAATCGCTGCGCGGCACCAAAATGGAAGACATTATTTTTAACGGCACCGAGAACCACCCGCCGTTAAGTTATGCGGAGGTAACCATTATCTTTTCTAACGAAGATGGTTACTTACCTATAGAATATAAAGAAGTGGCTATCTGCCGCAGGTTTTCATCGTTCCGGCGAAAGTGAATACCTGATCAATAAAAATCCCGTCCGTTTGAAAGACATTTCAACTCTGCTTATGGGAACCGGTATCGGCGAATCAACCTATTCATTTATCGAGCAGGGAAAAATAGAAGTGTTTTTAAGCTATAAACCGGAAGATAAAAGGCTGATTTTTGATGAAGCCAGCGGTATCGTCAAATACAAAGAGAGCCGCCGCGAAACTTTAAGAAAACTTGAAGAAACCGATGAAAACCTGCTTCGTCTTGAAGACATAATTTCCGAAGTCAAAAGGCAGATTCGCTATTTGGAAAGACAAGTCGAGAAAACCCGTAAATACAAAGAGGCTCAAGAAAAATTAGTCGAAGTCGAAAAGAAAATTTCCGTTTCCAAATTCAAAGAACTCGACGCAAAAGTAAATGTTATCCTTGAAGAATTAAACGCGTTAAAAGAAAAAGAATCCGCTAAAGACAATCAACTCAAAGAAAATAAGGCTAAATGGGAAGAACTTAATCTTCGTCTGAAAGATTTACGCCAGGAATTGCAGGAAGCGAGCTCGAAAGTATTTTCCACCAATGCCCAAATCGAAACCTCTTCAAGCTATATCGATATAAATTATCAACGTATCAGGGAAATTGACGAACGTAATGAGGCGATTGACACGTCAAAGAAAATTTTTGGCGAAAGAATACTACTTCAAGAAAGAAGAATCAACGAAGAAAAAACCAAACTTACTAAAATAGATGTTGACGCTGGCACGCTTATCCTGCAGATAGATGCGATGCAAAAGGAAAAGCAGGATTTGCTGCAGGCAAAAACCGCCGCCGAAAAAGAGATAGAAAGCGAAAAAATAAAAATACTGGACCTCGAAAGTAACGGTGTGAATTTACGCAATATGCTGGTTGGAATCCAAACGCAGATTGCAACGCTTCTAAACCGCAAGAAAAGGCTGCTCCTAGATAAAGCCAGGCTTCTGAATTTTCTTACCGAAAAGAAAGAAGCGTCAGGCAATTTCGCAAAAACGATTCAGGAAATGGAAGCCAGCCTCACCCTCCTTAAAGACAAAAAAAGCAGCCTCGCCCTGAAAGAACAGGAACTCGCCTCTTTAAAGGAGAATTTGCAAAACAGGCTTATTGAAAAAGAAAAACAACAGGTCGAATTTAACTCTTATTATGAATTTTTGAAAGACTTACGCACAAAATACGATACGTTTTCCGCAAAAAAGAAAATTACCATTCTTTTTGAAGAGGAACCGAAGAATATCAATAAGCTGATTGTTTCGCTTAAGGGCGCATCTTTCGCCAAAGAAGGCAACGCCTATAAAGCCTCAATCGAAGCAAAAGTTATTTCGCTCGAAGAAGAAGATTTAAAAGCAAAAATAGATGCAATTATTGCAGAGATAGAGGGTTTAAGAAAGGACATCGGGAATATCGAAAGCCAAAAAAAGCTGGTCAACGAAGAATCTGCATCCCAGAACCTTCAGGTAGAGGAAGAAGAGAAAAAATATCAGAAAGTTTTACAGGAAAAAGAAAACCTGGACCGCGAGCTTTTCAGATTTAATGAAGAATTTGAGCTGGTTGAAAAAGAGCTTGGCACAAATGCCCGGGAGTTCGAGAATTTCGAAGCAAAACAAAAAACCAACGAAGCTGATATTGCTTCCTGCGAAGAAAGTTTGAATGCTTCAAAAACAAAGATGCAAGCTTTGCAAAATAAAGTTGCTACGAATATAAGCCGGATGAGCGAAGCAGATGTTGAAATAGCCAAGAACGAAACTCAACGGCAGTCGCTCGTAAGAGAAAAAGAAAGCCTGAACTCAAAAGTAGTTATTCTTTGCGAAGAGAAAGAGAATATTTTAAAGAGCCTCACGGATATAGACAAAGAGAAGGAAGAAAATGCCCAAAAGAAAAATACATTTAAGCAGGATATCCAGAAATTAGAAACCACTATCAGCACCGAAAAAGAAAATGTAAAAATCTACAGCCAGAAAAAAGATGAACTGAGCAAAGAAGAATCAGAACTGCTGACCAAAATCGAAGAGGATAGAAAACTGCTGGAAGGCGCAGAGAATGAGTTGGGTGAGGTAAAGTCCCAGCTCTACAACAAGAAGCTTGAAACCCAAAGCCTTGATTATGAAAAAGAAAAAGTTAAAGATTATTTGCGCCAGGTTTACAATGTTACCTTTGACGCGGAGTGGGTAAAAACTTTTGCCGATGAAGACGTAAACAAACTTAACGAGGATAAAGAAGCGCTCAAGAAAAAACTTGAATCGCTTGGCGATGTCAATCTCGTTGCCATAGAGGAATTTGATGAACTGAAGAAACGCGAGGAATTTCTCGATAAACAGAAGAATGATTTGATTACCGCAAAAGAAAATTTAAGAAAAGCCATCCAGAAGATAAATAAAACCTCGAAGGAACTTTTCCTTGAAACTTTTGCCAAGATAGAAGAGGAGTTCAAAAAGAATTTCCGTTTCTTGTTTGGCGGCGGCAGGGCCAATCTTATACTGCTAGATCAGGAGGATGTCCTTGAATCAGGAGTAGAAATCGAGGTTCAGCCGCCCGGGAAAAAACTTCAGAATGTCGCCCTTCTCTCCGGAGGAGAAAAAGCCTTAACCACAATCGCGCTTATCTTTGCGATTTTTAAAGTCCGGCCGTCTCCGATTTGTGTGCTTGACGAAATCGATGCCCCTCTGGATGAAGCCAACGTCGACAGGTTTAACCACATCTTAAAAGAATTTTCAGCAAATTCCCAATTCATCGTTATTACTCACAATAAAAAAACCATGAGTAAAGCCGATATTTTGTACGGCGTGACAATGCAGGAAAAAGGCGTATCAAAACTCGTTTCCGTTAAATTTGGAGAAAACGGGAAAAACCCGCCGGAAGCACCGAAATCAGAACCAGAACAAGTTCCCGTCCAACCCTAAACGCCGCCTCGCGTTGACTTTTATTTCCAAATGTGTTATTTTTAACCTTATGGACGAAGAATTAAAGAAAATAAAAGAAGAATTAGATAAAACCCGTTCCCAGCTTTATATCCTCTATGAATTAAATAAAGCCATGCGCACGACGCTGCGGCTTGATGAAATAGTCTACATCATCCTTACCGGTTTAACCGCTCACGAAGGCCTTTCATTTAACAGGGCAATTCTTTTTCTGGTCGATGAAGACAGGAAGAAAATCAGCGGTTTCATGGGGATTGGGCCGATGCACATGCAGGAGGCAAATACTATCTGGCGCAGCATCGAACAGCAGAAGATGGATCTCTACGACCTTATAAAAACTTATAACCGCATCAGGGAAGAGGCGATCAAGCCGAAATTTATGGAATTTGTGCAATCGCTTTCCTTTGATCTGGATGAAAAAAGCGGATTCTTATTTAATGCTTTATGGGAAAAAGGCACTTTACATATCAAAGATGAAAAGATAATGGCACTAAGGCAAGACATACTCATCGAGCTTATACTGAAAA
>JAJYOP010000040.1 GCA_021796115.1 bacterium | reverse complement strand
ACTGTTGCAAAAAATAAATTAAACCACGGGGGCGAAAGAAATACATCGCTAAAATTAAAAATCTCCTTGTTAGTATTGTAAATTTTATCACTCATTTGTTTTTCTGTGCAGTGAATTGTAGAATATTTTTTTGTATTTTGTCTCTTATTTTGCGAAAGACTCTTAACTTCTCTTTCTCGTTTCCCTGGGCTTCTGCCGGGTCTTCTATATCCCAATGTATTTTTTCATATTTACCAGGAAACACTGGGCAGGTTTGTTTGGCCTTATTGCATACGGTTATAACATAATCGAATTTCTGATTTATAAATTCCATTACTGATTTTGACCTTTGTTTAGAAATATCTACGCCAACCTCTGCCATAACCTTTATGACAATAGGATTAATCATCGTAGGTTTTACTCCTGCACTAAATATTTCAAATTTATCTGCTGCGATGTGTTTCAAAAAGCCTTCTGCCATTTGGCTGCGGCAAGAATTACCCGTGCATAGAAATAATACTTTTTTCATACAAAATACTTCCTCTTAAAATAGTAAGCGACATTAACCAGGCTGATTAAAACCGGGACTTCAACCAGTGGCCCTATCACCGCCGCAAATGCCGCGCCTGAATTAATGCCGAAGACTGCCACCGCAACCGCGATTGCCAGTTCAAAGTTATTGCTTGCCGCGGTAAAGGAGAGTGTGGCTGTTTTGGCGTAACCGGCTTTCAATCTTCTGCCCATATAAAATGAAACCAGGAACATTACCACAAAGTAAATAAGCAAAGGTATGGCAATTCTAACCACATCCATGGGAATCTTGATAATGTATTCGCCTTTTAGAGAAAACATTACGATAATCGTAAATAACAAGGCTAATAATGTTATGGGGCTTGCTTTTGGGATAAATTTTTCTTCATACCATTTTTTGTTTTTTAATTTTAACAAGGTAAAGCGCGTTATGATTCCGGCAAGAAAAGGTAGACCAAGATATATAAATACGCTTTTAGCAATTTGCCCTATGGTAACGTTCACCGGAACGCCTTTAAGCCCAAAAAATGGCGGTAGTATTGTTATAAAAAACCAGGCGTATACTGAATAAAAGATAACCTGGAAGAACGAATTAAAAGCTACAAGGCCCGCGCAGTATTCGGTATCGCCTTTAGCCAGTTCGTTCCAGACAATGACCATGGCAATGCAGCGGGCGAGGCCGATCATGATTAAACCGATCATGTATTCGGGATAACCCCTTAAAAATATTATTGCCAACAGGAACATAAAGATTGGGCCGATAACCCAGTTCTGGATAAGCGAGAGCATTAATATCTTTACGTCTTTAAAAACGCTTCCCATTTCTTCATATTTTACCTTCGCCAAAGGCGGATACATCATCAGAATAAGGCCTATGGCGATAGGAATGTTGGTTGTCCCAACTTGAAATTTATTCCAAAATGCAGCCACGCTCGGCGAGAAAAAACCAGCCGAGACACCAAGCGCCATAGCAAGGAAAATCCACAGAGTCAGGAACCTGTCCAGAAACGATAATTTTTTTGTAATCTTCTCTGGCATTATTTCTTTCCTTTTACCGCGCTGACTTTAATACTTGCGACCGAATGTTCTATATTTTTCAAATCATCCTGGTTGACAAGAGGATTGTTTTTAATGACTTTGGCGGTCGAGTCGTTTGCCATGGCTTCAACCGGATAAAAGGTTTCGCCGACAACATCAACTTTTTCAAAACCGGCTTTTTTGATGAATTGGAGGTACTCTTTCTTAAAAATAGCGCCGGCAAGACATCCTACATAAGCCTGAACAGATTCCTTTAGCGCTTTCGGTAATTCTTTTACCAAAACTAAATCCGAGACCATCAGGCGGCCGCCGGGTCTTAATACTCTAAAGGCTTCCTTAAATACACTTTCTTTATCCGGGGAAAGATTAATCACGCAGTTGGAAATTATGGCGTCTATGGAGTTGTTATCGACAGGAAGGTCTTCTATTTCACCCAAACGGAATTCCACGTTTGAATAACCGCCATTTTTCGCATTAGCCCTTGCTCTTTCAATCATCTCCTCGGTCATATCTACGCCGATAACGCGGCCTGATTCGCCGACTCTTTTGGCAGCAAGAAACGCATCAAATCCGGCTCCGCTTCCAAGGTCAAGAACTACGTCACCCTCTTTTAAAGAAGCTAAGGCAACCGGGTTACCGCAACCAAGCCCTAAGTTAGCACCTTCTGGGACAGCGTTTATTTCGTCTGCGCTATAACCGATACTTTTACTTATGTCCTGGGCTAAATTCTTACTGCCACAGCATGAACTGCCCGAGCAGCATGAGCCACCCTGTTTGGCAATTTTTGCATAGCCTTCACGAACGGTTTTTTTAATATCTTTATTTTCCATGGCTCCTCCGTTTTTTTATAACTACCTTACAGCAGCCTCCCTCGATTTTTATGGCTTTAATATTTACTAAAGCATCGGCGATTTTCTTCTGGGCCGAAGCGATAATCCGGGAAAATGTCGGCCGGGATACTTTCATCAGCCTAGCAGCATCTTCTTGTTTCATTCCTAGAAGGCAAGCCAGTCGCAGTGCTTCAAATTCATCAATCGTAACGCAGACACCGCTGATTTTGCCTCGCGGTTTACACTTGGGCCTGAAGCACCGCTCACCAGGCAGACATTTAACCCATCTTGTTTTCTTCGGCCTCATATTCCCTCCCTAATGAGACTTGCTATTTTTCAGATTTCCTGTCTGAAAAATACCCTAGCCCAACAAGGCACCCTGCTGGGTAGTCGAATTAGTTATGAACATACGTTCATAACATTCTATAGGTATTTTGGGATTTGTCAATAAGGATTTGAAAGGGTAGGTGTGCGGTTATCGTGCCAGTCTCTCACTTTTCTGGTTTTGGTCAGTTTACCTTCCCATGAACCAGTAAAGCTTGAAGGATCATCAAAACTCCAATGCCATCGGATGAAGGGCATATCCAAATTTAGATGTTGCTTATTATGTTTATGCTAACGGACAGCCATGATTTTTTATATAAATTATCTTCCGCATGTTTTTTTATTCTTAATTTGAAAAATGCTGTTTATCATAAGGGCTATCAGCATTATCGCAGAGAAGAGTTTGACAGGATGGGGCAGGATATCCCCGGCTTTTCCAATTATTGCCGTTGCATTAATGCCAGTTACACGATAAATCTGATTAAGTATCATCCCTAAACCAACAGAGCAGATCGCGATTGAAAGAAGATAAATAACCATAGATCTCTTGCCTAAAAACTTTCTTATGGATAGTATCCCTGCGGCATTTGTCGCTGGCCCGGCAAGAAGAAACACCAACGCGACGCCCGGGCTCATCCCTTTTGCAATCAAGGCTGCTGCTATCGGTGTTGAAGCGCTTGCGCAGATGTAAAGAGGTATGCCTACTACGAGCATAAAAAGCATCGCCTGAAAGCCTGAGCCAATATAGTTTTCTATGATATTCTGAGGAAGAAAATATGATATTACGCCTCCGATAAAAATCCCCAAAAATAGCCATGCAGCGATATCTCCAAGCAAGTCAACGAAGGCGTATCGAATGCCAGATACGAATCTCTGGAATAAACTATGATTATGCTTCTCTCCTGCTACCTCATCGCAGTAATTGCATTTGCTTTCCTGTTGTATTCCAATATTGTCATTTTTTTTGCCAAATAGATTTTCGCTTATACCCGCAACCATTGCGGTAAGAAAAGCAGCGGCCGGCCTGAATATGGTCATAATGGGGTCCAGAAGCGCATAGGAAATTGCTATCGAATCTACTCCAGATTCAGGAGTTGAAATAAGAAAGGAAATAACAGAACCTTTTGAGGCGCCATTTTTCCTTAAAGATACGGCCGTCGGGATAACCCCGCAGGAGCATAGCGGTAACGGCACACCGAACAATGCCGCAAGCAGAACGGATTTAATGCCCGGCTTGCCAAGATGTTTTGCGATTTTGTCCTTGTCTATAAATATATGGATTAAGCCTGCAAAAACGACTCCTAATAGTATGTAGAATGAGGCGTCATCAAACGTATGCCAGATTTCTTTAAGCAAGCCTACAAAAATTAGAATCATTTTCTATCATCCTCATATTAATAGTTAGCTATTCTTCTTATAAATACACTCCTGCTTTTTAAGCAATTACTTTGGAATCCCCATTGCAAAAAATAATCTTCCAATAAGTCCTCCTATTGTCACAGCCAAAACAATAGTAAACAAGCATATAGTCATACTTTTCTTCCAGCCAAACTCGTGTCTTAAAACTGCGAGAGTTCCGATACAGGGAAAGTATAAAGCAACAACCAGGGTAAATATGAATATCTGCAAGGGGGTCATAAATTTAAGCAGGCTTGAGCTTCCACCCAGCACAAATAATAATTCTAATGCCATCTCCTTTCTAAGGATTCCATAAATCAAGGTAATGCCAGCAATAGTTGGAAGCATGAGCCAACCGCTGATGATTGGAGAGAAAGGCTTTGTAATGACCTCAAGAACTCCGTAAACCTTAAGTATACCCAGGACAGCAGAGCCTATGATAATCAGGGGAAAGGCAATCCACATAAAATCTTTTACTCTCATCCAGGTTTTTTTCAGGACATTCTTAAGTTGAGGAAGCCGATATTCCGGCATCTCCATAATAAGCCCGGTTGATTCACCAGGAAGGAATTTTCCAAGAATATACCCAACTGCAAATATCAGTAATAACACGATCCCATAAATCAAAAGTGCATAACCTGCTCCGATAAATTTGCCGACTGCACCAAAAATAACAGCAGTCCTGGCTGAACAAGGAATCATACAAATCAAAATAGAGGTTAGTATCCTGTCTTTCTTATTTGGCAAAATGCGCGTGGCAAGCACTGCCGGAACGCTACAGCCAAAACCTAGCATCATTGGTATGATAGCATTGCCGTGTAAGTGCATCTTATGCATTAACCTGTCCAGAAGATACGCCATGCGGGGCAAATACCCGGTATCTTCTAATGCACCCAGCACCAGATAAAATATAAAGATATACGGCAGTGCGATTTGTAATCCCGCATTTACGCCTTGTATCCCCCAACTAAAAATTGTCTGTAAAATTGTAGTTGGAATCATTTTGATTAGCGGTGCCGATGGGTTCGTGATAAGTATGTCGAACCACTTTCCCAATAGTTCGCTAAGATAATTCCCAATTGTAAACAGAGAGAGGAAAATTGCGCCCATTACCAAAACCAATGAAATGCCGCCCGTCAAAGGCTCGGTTGTAAACCGGTCAAGAAAATCTTTGAAGTGTTTCTTCGGCTTTTCCATAATCATTACTTTCTGGGCTATTAATGCCGCTTGGCCATGGCGTTCTCGTGCAATTTCTGTATTAAGCGCGTGCTCTTTGCTAAGCTCATCTATAATGCTTCTAATTCTTTCCTTATGCCTAGCTTTTTTCCATTCACCATCATCTTCCTCAAGGAGATTGATTGCTGCTGCGCGCTTTGGAATGTTATCTTCTTCAATAATCTTTTCAATCTTATCAATTGCTTTTTCTATATGATCATCATATTGAACATGATAATAATCAAATTTAGCATGGCCCCGTATAATTGCATCTATTGTCTTGGTCAGTATATCTATGCCTGCCCCCCGTAAGGCATCAATAGGTATAACAGGCGCCCCAAGCAATGTGCTTAGATTTTTATAGTCGATACTGATGCCTTTATCTTCCAACTCTTCATAAAAATTCAAGGCTATAACCATTGGAACCTGTAGCTCAAGTAATTGCAGAGTTAGATAAAGATTGCGCTCTAAAAGTGTGGCGTCAACCACATTCACTATCACGCCGGGCTTTCTCTCGATAATGTAATCGGTAGCGACTTTTTCATCATCACTTGATGAGCCAAGATTATATATGCCTGGCAGATCAGCTACATGTAAAACCTTGTTGCTAATTGCGGTTTTACCTTCAAGAATCTCAACGGTTGTCCCCGGATAATTGGATACTATCGCGTCAGCAGTGGTAAGTTGGTTAAAGAGGCAGCTTTTACCTGTATTGGGATTACCGGTAAGTACAATGTCTGCACCGCAAATTTTTCTATCGAATTCGTGACATTTCATTTTTTCTCCACAAATATGGTCGCGCAAACATTAGGACCTAAAGCAATATCGCTTCCTTTTACATTCAAAATCAATGGTCCTTTGCTTAATTTGCGCACTACCCTCACTTTTGCCTGCGGAACAAGTCCGAGCGAATTCAGGCGTTCAAGACATGCTTTATTCTTGGTAGCGACAAATATAACTTCTGCTTTACTTTTTGCTGGAAGCTTGGTTAGCTCAATTACCTCGCTATCCTTCTTTGGAATAGGATTGCCATCAGGACAAAACTTTGGCTTTTCCAACACATTATCAAGCTTATCAGCTGCCGCATCCGAGAGGACGTGTTCGATAAGGTGGGCTTCCTCATGAGAAGCTTTTTTTATCTTTAGTATTCTGGTGAAAAAAACCTCTAAAAGTTGATGCTTTCTGATTACTTTTCTGGCTTCCCTGATTCCTAAGGCAGTAAGGCTGACCCCACCGAAACGCTCAAAAGTGACTAATTTCTCCTTTTCAAGCCTTCTTATCATTTCAGAAACGCTTGGATCGGAAACCTTAAGCGCATGCGCCAGCTCACTAACCTTTGCAAAGCGGTTGTTGCGGTATTGAATCTTATATATTTCTTCGAGATAATCTTCTTTCTTCATAATAAGTTAGGTTAACCTAACTTATTAATACCATGGATTAGTTCGTAAGTCAAGAAGATAATCAGTTAAGGTATGCTATGCGGGATGGCGAGGTATTATTGGGGAATAGGGTTTAAACAAAAATAAGAGGCGGGCGGGAACGCGTATCAAGAATTTAATGAGTTATGGGTGGAGCTAAAAAACTTAAGGTAGCCGCAACCCTCCTTCTGTAGGAAATTTTAAGATACGCGTTTTTCAAATTCATCTATCAGCAGCGGGCTTTAGGAATAATGGGGTTCTTCTATAGCCATTAGGCCTATCTGTGGAACAACTCTTTCAACCGACTCATAAACGACGGCGTCATTAAATTGTTCAACGCACCTTTCCAGCGTTCTTCGAGTTTGGCATCATCAACCATTTCCTTAACTTCTTCTTTCATCAGCTGCAACACTCTCTCAACTTCCCCTTTTTCAAGCCAATAGCCGTCTTTGGGGCAAAAATTGATGACAAGATCATAAAATCTGTAGTTAAATTTCTGCATCGCCCCCTGGCACTCGGGACATGATAAATCACTTTTAAAGGTGTTGAATATTCTTGTGCCTTTTGTATCGTCATCATACGGGTATACCGTATCTTCCAACTGATCGATTTCCGGGAGTTCCAGCCATAACCCCGAACATTGCGGACACTTTTTGACCTCAATTCCATTAAATTTTTCCAGCTTTAATTCCGTTCTACATTCAGGACAATTCATTTTTCCCTCACCCTTTAAAATATTATCGAAAGTTATCAAGATGCTGATTAAAAGCCATTATAACTTTAGCATCCGTCCCAGTCTATATCTTCTGAGGCGTCTCCGTGGGCTGTTACTTTTCGACTAGCCCGGTATGAACACCTGATCTTTCTTAAAGAGTATTCTAAAATTATATTTTTTTAAGTCAATATATTTTTAAAATTTTGTAATTTTGAAATTTTTTAGGAAAAAATCGAAAGTCTTCCCGGGCAATAGATTTGGAGAAAAGAAAAACGCCTCCCCGTCTTGGACGAATTTAGCAATTTTTTGATGTTTAGGGATAGAGAGAAATTGGATAAAGAGTTAACTATTTTGTAATTAGTATAGTCTTATTTATCCCTTCCAGAGGCTTTTTTAAGATTTTCAAGAAACTTAGGGTTAATTTTGACTCCTAAGTCCTCAGCTTTATGCACATTACTCCAAGCTTTATCGTAATCTTGCTTTTTGAAATAGCCAATCGCTCTCCCTTCGTAATAGCCGCCATTATTCGGTCCAATTTCAATAGCTTTCGTGTAGTCAGCAATGGCTTGGTCGTAATTATCTTTTCTATTATACGAGGCAGCCCTGTCAGCATAAATAGAACTCTTAGGATTGATTTCAATGGCCTTAGTAAAATCTAAAATAGCCTGGTCGTAGTTACCTTTGCGGCCATAAGCAAGCCCTCGATTTGAAAAAGCTAAATCCAGTTTGGGATTGATTTCAATGGCCTTAGTAAAATCTAAAATAGCCTGGTCGTAGTTACCTTTAGCATAATATGTAAGCCCCCGCCCCAGATAAGCAAGGCCATCATTTGGGTTTGCCTCTATGGCTTTGTTATATTCAACGATTGCCTCGTCAAATTGATGCCTATCAAAATAATCCATAGCCTTATCGAACGTTTCTTGGCCGACGATACTTGCGTTTTGAGATGTTGATTGAGCTTTATTTTCATCTGTTGTTTTTGCAAACGACGCTGGTGCGATTTCATTTCCATCAATACTCATGATATTCTCAAGATAATAAGTTATAGGTATACTGGACTTGCCCTAGTTTAATGGACACCTGTAAATGTGGTATTATAATACCACCAGGAGGTGTTCCATGGAACGAAACGGCAAGCGTAAAAGTTACAGCCGTGAATTTAAATTAGAAGCTGTACGGC
>JAJYOP010000039.1 GCA_021796115.1 bacterium | reverse complement strand
GGTCTGTCCTTGCGGGGGGGGGGGGCGGGCTTTTTAGTATTTTGTGGTTTTACGTATAAACAATAGTTTTAGAGAATACTATAAAAAGAGGTATTAAAGTATGAAAGAAATTATTGAGCTGATACTTAAAGAAGAAGAAAGCGCGCGGGAGACAATTGAGAAGGCAAAGAAAGATGCTGGGGATTTAGTCCACAAAACGCAGAAAGATTCAAAAAAATTGCTGGATAAAACAATAGTGGATATTAAAAATTCAATGAGTCAGGAACAGAAAGAAGCCGAAAACAGATTTTCCGCGGAAAGAGAAACAATTATTGGAGAAACCAAAAAGTCAGCATCAAGTATACGGGACTCCAGGCAAAAAGATATTTCTGTTATTTCAAAAGAGATCTTCCGGGAAATTATCGATATAAAACTCTAAACATGCTTGATCTTGCCAAGTATTCATTTGTAAATTCCAAAATCAGGGCCATGCTCTCTTGTCTTCTTAGCCCGGGAGAACTTTCGCATTTAGTTGAGGCAAGAGATGTCCACGAGATGCTCGATGTTTTGAAATCTACTGCCTATAGGCAAATAGTAGAAGGGTTGCATAGTGGCAATATAGAATTGGAGAATATTGAGAAAGAATTTATAAAGGAAGATTTACATATTTACCGGAAAGTCCACAAGATGTTTTCGACAAATGAGGAAAAAAACTTTATCGCCCAACTTATGGAATGCTTCGAAATAGAGGAGCTCAAAGTTATTTTACGGGCATGGCACAAAAAAATACCCATTGATTTAAATGATTATATCTTGAACGATAAAATTAATTATGAGATAGATTTTAAAAAGATTATTTCTGCACAAAATTTTGATGAAATAATGTTTCTTCTGGACCACACACCGTACGAAAGCGCGCTTCTGTCGGCAAAGAAAAAATTTCAGGAACATAACTCAACATTTTATCTAGAAGCTGCGCTGGACAGTGATTATTACCAGAGGCTTTTCGCTGTCTCTGGTAAATTTTCTCCTTCCGACAAAATAATGGCGCGTAAGCTTTTGGGCATAGAAATTGACATTGAGAATATCAACTCTTTGATAAGGTTCCGCAAGTATTATTCGCTTAGCGCAGATATCGTTATGGACTTATTTATACCCGGAGGTGACTCGCTTGCTAAAGATAAAGCCGAAAAAATTTATGATACCGGCAATTTGGCGGGCCTATTTAGAGGTATTGCACAGGATGCTGGCGTAAAGTTTGAAAATCTTAACGAACAGAATGCATATTTTATCGAAAATTTTCTTTATGAGATACTTTTGCATCAGGTAAAACTGGCGCTTTCCGGTTTTCCTTTTACTATCGGCGTAAGCATGGGCTATCTTATCCTCAAACGTCGGGAAACCAGAAATATTGTTTCACTGTTTTATTCCAAAGCGCTCGGCATAAAGAAGGATGAAGTCTCGGCGCTTCTTAATATATAAAAAATAAATATGCTTACCGCATCGCCAATTGAACTCTTAAATATAATTGTGCCGGAGCGAGATTTAGAACGGGCAACTTCTAGATTAGTTGAGTTGGGTATTTTTGAGCCGGTAGACATACAGAAAATTGAAAAAGAGCTGACATCCGTAACTGCTCTGGGGATAGAACAGGAAATTGCCGAGTGGCAAGGTTATGAAGGAAGGCTAAGAGAACTGTCAAGAATTTTAAAAACCAGGATTGTTCCTTCCGAAGATATCGAAAATATTCCTTCCGGTAGAGTAAAAGAAATTTTTACGAACATAGATCAAAAAATTTCACATATTATTTTACAAAAAGAAGAATTATCCGCACGGCTTAAAAACACCGAGTCAACATTTTCGCAGGTAAAAGATTATTTTACTTTTCCTATCAGGCGTAATGCCCATTATTCTTTTCTCTATGTGGCTCTTGGAGAAATCGATAATAATAATCTAAAAGCACTGAAAGATGGCTTAAAAGAAATTCCCCACCTTGCCTATCCGCTCAAAATAGTTAAAAATAAGATTAGCGCTCTGCTTATCGGCCTCAAGAAAGATAGAAATCCTATCGAAGAAACGCTAAAGAATGTTGGCTGGCTTAAAATCGAGATACCTGCGGAACTCGAGGGATTATCGAAGGACATCGAAGAAAGGTTAAGGGGCGAGATAGAGTGGTATAAAACAGAAATCGAAAAGCTCGATTTACAGGTCCGCGATATAGCAAATAATTATCTTTCAGATTTATCAAAAATAAGTTCATTAATTTCGCTAAAAAAAACTTTGCTCGATGCGAAAAGATATTCTTATAAAACTGATCGAACCGCGATACTTTCCGGCTGGGTTTTACGCGAAGATAAAGAAAGAGCAGCCAAAGAAATAAAAAAAATATGCAGTGCTTCTTATGTCGAAAAAAAACCTGCCGAAGAACTAAATATTTCTAAAGAAGATGTCCCCGTGTTTTTAAAACACAATGTAATCTTTAAACCTTTTGAATTATTAATCAATTCTTACGGTATTCCGCGTTACGGAAACATTGATCCTACGGTTTTTGTGGCGATGAGTTTTCTTTTTATGTTCGGCGCAATGTTTGGCGACCTTGGCCAGGGCTTATGCCTGGTTCTTGCGGGGTTTTTATTAATGAGGTCAAGGAGCGCAACAGCCAAGCAGGCGGCAACGCTTCTTATTTATTGCGGTTTAAGCGCATCTATTTTCGGTATTTTTTATGGCACTGTCTTTGGATTTGAAGATGTGATAAAACCGCTTTTTATCAGGCCCATGGAAAGCATAAACCAGCTATTTGGCATCGCCATTATCTTTGGCATGATAATTATAACTTTAGGATTAATTTTAAACATAATAAATACCTTAAGAGACAGAGATTATATAAAAACAATCTTTGACAAAACCGGCTTAATTACCGGAATAATTTACTGGGTAGCAATTGCTTGTGTCAGTAAATTGTTTATAGCTAAGGCAAGCATATCGCCAATTTACATTATTGTGATCATGGTCGGCTTATCGCTGGTTTTTTTAAAGCCGGCCATTGAGGTAATCGCCGGCCACAAAAAAGAAAATGAAAGCGTTTTTATCGTTTTTATGGAAAGCATGGTTGATATCCTTGAAATCGCCATGGGATATCTGGCAAACACAGTTTCTTTTATTCGTATTGCTGCATTTGCTCTTGCTCACGTAGGGCTATTTCTTGCAATCTTTGGAATTTCGCACATGCTTAAAAATATTGCCGGCGGATCCCTGTCAATTTTGATAATAATTCTTGGAAATATTTTAGTGATTGCACTCGAAGGCATGGTCGCAACTATCCAGTCTTTGCGTTTAAATTACTATGAATTCTTTTCCAAGTTTTTTATTACCGGGAAAAGGGTCTATAAACCATTGACAATAGATATAGCTTGGGATAAAATTAAAAATTTTAGATAAGTCTATTAAAGGGAGGTACTATGCGAATGAAAAAATTTCTTTTGACTATTGTTTTCCTTTCGCTTTTTAATTTTCTTTTCCCCATTTTCAGTACAGTTTTTGCCGCAACCGGTGAAATACATCCGCAAGTTGCCCAGTGGGGATTTTTATCTGCAGCCATCGCCGTCGGTTTAAGCACAATTGCCGCTGGTATAGCGGTTGCTTACGTAGGCGCAGCAGCAGTTGGTGCGATGAGCGAGAAACCTGAAATCGCCGGCCGCGCTTTAATTTATGTAGGCCTTGCGGAGGGAATTGCGATTTACGGTTTGATTATCGCCATAATGATTTTAGCCAGGTTTTAATCCTTTTGTCACACCGTGGTGGAAAGTGGAAAGGGACTTCGCCCGCGCTTTAAGCGGGCAAAATAAAAAGAGAGGACCCACGGATTTTGCCCGTGTGGGCTTCGGGAACGCAAATATCCACGAATTAAAGACGAATTGCCGCGAACGAAAAGACTTTTTTCATTTGTGGAAATTCGTCCCCAAATTCGTGGTAAGTCATGTATAACAAATGAATTTTTTTTGTATTGCCGACAAAAACAGTAGCATTGGCTTTAAATTTTCCGGTATCCAAACGCGCGAGGTTACAACAAAACCGGAAGCACATGAGGCATTTAAAACAGCCTTAGCTGCCCCAGGAATAGGAATCATTGTAATAACGGAGAAAGCCGCCTCTTTGATTCGGGAAGAAGTCGATAACATTGCTTTTGAGCAGGAATTACCGCTGATACTTGAGGTTCCCTCGAGAGATTCGTCAAAATCAATAAAAAGTGTTACTGAATCTTTACGGCGCATGATCGGAATTGGCGTCTAACTTTTAGGTATTTATGCCAAAGGAAGAGATTTATTTAGAACCCAGTGAAAAAAATTTCGAGGAGATTCGCAGGCAAATCCAATTAGATGTTGCTCGCGAAGCAAAAGAAATTATTGAACAAGCGAAAAAAGAGGCTGACGAAATCATAAAAAAAACCAACAGGGAAATCGAAAAAAGAAAACAGGAAGCCTCTATAGAATTAGATAGACAAACAGCAATCATAAAGCAAAAGATTTTATCCGGCATTAATCTTGAAAAAAAGAAAATATCTTTAGGGGAAAAGAATAAGTTAATCGAAGAAATATTTTCGCAGATAAAGCTCGAAGCGGAGGTTTTCAGGAGATCCGCAGAGTATAGTGATTTCCTAAAAAAAACCGTGGCTGAGGCCGTAAAAATTATCGATTCGGCGTCTTTAGATGTTTTGTATTCCCCCCTTGATGAAAAAATAGTCAGTGCTGAATTTCAAAAAGAAACAGTTGATTTTTACCGGAGTAAAACCGGCGAAGACATATCTTTGTCCTTCGTAAAAGGTGATTTTAAGGATATCGGTTTTATAATCCAGTCAAAAGATGGAAAAGTTATTTTCGAAAATACATTTCTGGCGCGTTTAAGAAGAGCGTATGATGATATTTATATGGAGTTATTGAGAAAGTTATGAATGTTCGCCAATCGGTCAGCGATTACGCAATCCCATTTGTGGAGGCTTCACTATGGCAAATGTAGCGGGAAAAATCTTTAGAATTGTCGGTCCGGTAGTCGAGCTTGAAGAGGTTTCGTCTCTCCGGATGCTTGATATGGTTGAGGTGGGAGATGAACATCTTGTCGGCGAAGTGGTCAGGCTTAAAGAAGACAGAGCATATGTTCAGGTTTATGAAGACACCACTTCAATTAAAGCCGGCGATCCGGTATATTCGGAAGGTTATCCTTTATATGTAGAGCTTGGACCGGGGCTTATCGGCGGTATCTATGACGGTATCCAACGCCCGCTTGAAGTGATACAGGAGAAAGAAGGTATTTTTGTAAAACGGGGAGTGCATATTTCGGCTTTAAATAAACAGAAAAAATGGCACTTTATCCCGCTTAAAAATGAAAATGATTTGCTTTCTCCCGGCGAAATAATTGGCGAAGTTCAGGAGACTAGCATCGTAAAACACAGGATACTGGCCGAATCCGGAATTAAAGGAAAAATAAAATGGATAGTTAAAGAAGGGAATTATTCGCTTAACGAGAAAATTGCCGTCATCGCGAGCAAAGAAGGTGAAAAGGATATTTTTATGTATCACCGTTGGCCGGTAAGAAAACCAAGGCCTTATCTTGAAAGAGAGATGGTCACGGAACCTTTAATTACCGGGCAACGCGTGGTTGACACGCTTTTCCCTGTTGCTAAAGGCGGCTGCGTCGCTGTTCCTGGAGGTTTTGGAACCGGCAAAACCGTTGTCCAGCACCAGCTGGCCAAGTGGAGTGATGCGGATATTGTTATTTTTGTCGGCTGTGGCGAGCGCGGAAACGAAATGACTGATGTTTTAATTAACTTTACTAAGTTGCTTGACCCGCATACCAATAAACCTCTCTCGGAACGAACGATATTTATTGCTAATACTTCGAACATGCCGGTTGCCGCAAGAGAAGCAAGTATTTATACCGGCATAACCCTCGCCGAATATTACCGCGATATGGGTTATAATGTAGCGCTTATGGCTGACTCAACCAGCCGCTGGGCAGAAGCACTGCGTGAACTTTCCGGAAGGCTTGAAGAAATGCCGCTTGAAGAAGGTTTTCCTGCGTATCTGCCTTCGAGGCTTGCCGAGTTTTACGAACGCGCCGGAAAAGTAAAAACATTGAATAATCAAGATGGTTCAGTTACGATAATTGCTTCCATATCTCCTCCCGGCGGAGATTTTTCCGAGCCGGTTACTTCCCATACAAAAAGATTCGTCAGATGCTTCTGGGCGCTGGATAAAGATCTTGCCTATTCAAGGCACTATCCTTCGATTAGCTGGCTGGATAGCTATTCGGAATATCTTAACGATATAAAAAACTGGTGGCATAAGAATATCGATGAGAGCTGGTTAAGCCTTCGTTATGAAATAATGGAACTGTTACAGAAAGAGCAGCATCTTCTGCAAGTGGTAAAACTTGTCGGCCCGGATGTTTTGCCGCAGTCCCAGAGGCTCATACTTGAAATCTGCAATATTTTCAAAAATACATTTTTACAGCAAAACGCTTTTGATAAGGTCGATGCTTATTCTTCCGCGCGCAAGCAGTTTCTGATGCTTAAAATAATCCTTCATTTTTATCACAAAAGCGAAGAGCTAGTTAAAAACGGTTTTGCCGTTATCGAATTAAGAGATATCCCGATATATAATGAAATTGTCAGGATGAAGCTTGCTTATACCGAGAACGATTTGGAAAAATTAGCAGAACTTCCGCAGGAAATTGATAAGGCCTTGGCGGAATACTGACAGGAATAAAATGACTAATTCCTAATGTTCAAATGTCTAAACAATACTTAAGTATTAGACATTGAAACATTAATTCGACATTAGGGATTTGTCATTAGAGATTAAAACATGATAATCTTTACCCTGTAGAATTCTGCGTGTTTTTTATTGACAAAAGGTAGGCTTTCAGAGATGAAAGAATATAATTTGCGAGAGTATTTGGGTTTAGAAGAAATCGTCGGCCCGGTTTTTATCATCCGCAACATCCATAACGTTGGTTATAACGAGCTAGTCGAAATCGTCGATAAAGAAGGAAAGGCGCGTATTGGAACCATCATTGAAGCCGGCAAGGGTTTTGCCGTGGTTGAAGTGCTTGGCGGAACCAGCGGACTTTCGCTTAAAAACTGTGCAATCAGATTCAAAGAGAAACCATTTATGGTTGGCGTTTCCGAGGATATTCTGGGCCGGGTTTTTGACGGTTTGGGTAATCCTTTGGATAATATGCCCAAGCCGCTTTTTGAAGAGTATGTTGATGTTAACGGCAGCGCGATTAACCCTACAGCAAGAGATTATCCGAAAAATATTATCGAAACCGGTATCTCGGCAATAGATGTCATGACTACGCTTGTACGTGGGCAAAAGCTGCCTTTGTTCTCCGGAAGCGGTATCCCGCACGACTTGCTTGCGACGCAGATTGCCCGGCAGGCGCATGTAAAAGGTGAAAGTTTTTGCGTTATGTTTGTGGCTATGGGCGTCAAATATGATACCGCAAAATTTTTTATAAAAAGTTTTGAAGAATCCGGGGTTTTTGACCGCGTGGCAATTTTTTTAAGCCTTGCCGATAGCCCTTCTATCGAAAGATTGCTTACGCCAAAACTTGCTTTAAGTTGCGCCGAGTACCTGGCTTTTAAGAAAAACATGCATGTCCTTGTCATTATGACGGATATGTCTAACTACTGCGAAGCGCTTCGCGAGCTTTCAACCATCCGTGGAGAAATCCCGGCAAGAAAAGGTTATCCCGGTTATCTCTATAGCGATTTAGCAGGTTTATACGAGCGCGCCGGCATGATAAAAGGCATTAAAGGTTCGATAACCCAGATCCCGATTCTTACTATGCCTAACGATGATATCACACACCCCATACCTGATTTAACCGGATATATTACCGAAGGGCAGGTTGTTTTAGAAAGAGAACTTAACGGAAGGGGAATTTATCCGCCAATTGCCTGTCTTCCTTCTTTGTCGCGTCTGATGAAAGATAATATCGGGCCCGGTTTAACCAGAGAAGACCACCCCGGGCTCAGCTCACAATTATTTGCCTGTTATGCCAAGGTTAAAGATATACGCGCCTTGGCATCAATAATCGGAGAAGAGGAGTTGTCGCCGCTTGATAACCTTTATCTCAAATTCGGCGACGCCTTTGAAAAAAAATTCCTCACTCAAGGGACCAATGAAAACCGGTCGCTTGAGCAAAGCCTTGATTTGGGATGGGAAGTTATTTCGATATTGCCCAAAGATGAACTTATCAGGATACGTGAGGAGATAATTATAAAGTACTATAAAAAGAACAAAGGACAGTAGAGAAGGAATATGGAATATGGAAAATAGAAAAAACAAAGGAATCCCTTTTTCTGTTTTCGTATCTAAAATAAAATGAGAGCTAACATACCGGCAACTAAAACTAATCTTCTTCGTACCAAGAAAACCCTTGCGCTTACGCTTGAAGGCTATGAATTGCTGGATGAAAAGAGAAGGCTGCTCATGGCAGAGTTAACCGCAACAATTGACATTGTCGATAAGCAGCAGCGCTCGCTTGAGGAAGCTCTTTTTAAAGCCTATCACACGATTGATAAAGCCGTAGTCGTAATGGGAAAGAGGAAACTGGAGGAGTTGGCTCTTTCTATAGACATAAAAAGCAATATCACCATTTCGCAAAAAAGAATTATGGGTGTACATATTCCTTCGATTAAATTAGAAATTACGGACAATTTGCCTTGCTACGGTCCGGTGGGCGTCAGCCTTTACGCCGATGAAGCAATTTCCGATTTTAAAGAAATACTTGTATTAATCGCGCAGCTTGCCGAAAAGAAAATCGCACTTTTCCGTATCGCCAAAGAAGTCCAAAAAACCATACGTAAAGTTAACGCCCTTGAAAAAATACATATACCTTTTTTCAAAGATACATTAAAATATATAACCGATACGCTGGAGGAGGAATCGCGAGAATCATTTTCCATGTTAAAGCTTATTAAAGAAAGGCTGGGCAGGTAGATGGGGTTGATGAAAGCGATAGCTGTATGCGTTTCGTGCGGGCCGATGTCGCAGCTTGCGACAAAATATGCCATATGCCTGGCGAAACTACTTAATGCAAAATTATATGCGATTTATGTC